>NZ_KV805885.1:0-298 GCF_001811665.1 Haemophilus sp. HMSC066A11 | reverse complement strand
CTTGCCCAGAAATTGGCTTGTTGCTGTTTCGCATCAAAGAATCCTCCCACATACTTATTCAAACGCCCTTTACCTTCGAATAAATAACATTCTGTCGCAGTATTATCGATAAATTGACGGTCATGGCTCACAATTAACAATGTGCCTTGATAATCAGTCAAAATTTCTTCTAAAAGCTCCAATGTTTCTACATCAAGGTCATTGGTTGGTTCGTCAAGAATCAATAAATTATTTGGTTTGAGTAATAATTTTGCGAGTAATAAACGATTTCGTTCTCCCCCCGATAAGGCTTTAACTG
>NZ_KV805884.1:0-588 GCF_001811665.1 Haemophilus sp. HMSC066A11 | reverse complement strand
AGTCGCCAATACCACTGATTGTTTACACCCTGAAATATCTGAAAATACATAGAGGTAGTTCCTTATGCAAGAAGAAATGAAACGCTATGCAATTTCTTATCACTTCGACGGCAAAAGGTGGGCGACAGATGTTTACGCCCATTCATTCGAAGAAGCGGAAGAAAAGCTAAAAGCAATGTCCCAAGGTACTGTTGACGGCGAGATTCACCTTTCAGTTTACATTCCTGAAAATCCGCTATCGAAAGTATCAAGGTTGATTACAAGAATAGCTAAAAAGTTTATGTAAGTCAGTGACTTTCATCACAAATTTTAAACAATTTGGTTAAAGAAACTCACTCGGCGGAAGCGCTGACGGAAGCCCAACGGTGCTAAGCGGTCGTTAGATTGAAAGCCCTAACCTACTTAGTTAAGAGTGAGTTTTAAAGTCTGCCCATGCAAAGCCAGTGAAAAACGGTGCAGTTGCCGAAAGTGGAGCTCAAGCAGGCGAATATCCCAATGTGGATATTTCAAAACACATTTGCTAGTACAGAGACACAACGGCATGTGAAACCGTTGCGAATGATAGATGAAGTGTGTTTTGAAATGGCA
>NZ_KV805883.1:0-239 GCF_001811665.1 Haemophilus sp. HMSC066A11 | reverse complement strand
AGATAACCAAGTCCAATTGCCCATACAGAATATGTGATATTTAATGCCATTGCTTTGATTGGTTTTAACAGATAAATCGCTTGGTAATAGCAGCAGTAAGATAATGCCCCAAAGATTATTACACCAGCAATTTGTACATAATTAAAACTAAGTATATCTAGTGAGAAATCTTTCAAGGAAAGAATAAATAGAATCAATAAATAACCAATAGTTGAACCACATAGTCTTAAAAAATACAC
>NZ_KV805882.1:0-8345 GCF_001811665.1 Haemophilus sp. HMSC066A11 | reverse complement strand
TGTGCGGTGCATTATAGGGATTTTCAAATCTCTTGCAAGTACTTTTTTGTAAAAAATTATTTGAATGAACAAATTTTATTCATCATCTAATTTTCTATAGCCTTTTAAGCCATTTTTTCTCAAAACTTCGTTTAATTTCTTCAATAAACGCTCTTTTTCAGCTTGACTTAACATCTGACTATTTTTATTTTGCAAAGCACATACTAATTTCCAATAAAAATCAAGCGTAGCACCACTGCCACTTTTCTTTAATTCCACCAATGCATTTTCTGCGCCAATCTCTCTTAGCATCGCAACATTTGTAATACCAACTTTTATTAAAGCTCTTTCATGTTTAATCGTTAAATTGGGTAAATCCTTTAATCGATTCAATTTTCTTAACGTACATTCTAGCTTCTGCTCAAGAATCTGCTTAATAGAAAGAATAATCAATTTTCTACACAATCTATTACTACGTAAAACCTGATCAGAAAGTGCATAATATTGTGAAAGCACAAACCGCTTATTCAATTCATTCGTTGTAAAAGGTTCACAACCTAATTTAGTTAATTGAATTGCGAGAACACCCTCACCGCGTAAATAAAGTTTTTTATTTTGCCAAATGGCAAACATTGTCTCTTCCTTGTGAAACAAACCGTAACCAGTAAAAAGATTTTTAAAGGAAACATTTCCTACTAACCGATCTAACAAAGAGCAAACGCTCTCTATATGCTCATCCTTTATATTCATATTAAACCTCCAATGAATAATTATTTTAAAAGAGTCAGTAGAAGTACTTCTGATTTCATTTATATCATGAAGTTTTTACTACACCTAAATATAAATCTCAGATTTGTGAGCCAGATCGTAAATTTAAAATTTATTTTTATCTAAACGATTGGTTTATATATAAATATACTATATTTAAAACTTTTTCTGAGATTATTATTGTATATAATTTAATCTAATTATTCTATTAAAAACTTTTATTTTAAGCCTTCCCCATCCTCTTTACTGAAATGTGTATCTCATATTTTTTTATTAATATAAACATTTTTCTTGACCTGTACATCAATACAGATATAATCATAAAAAATTGAACATTCAAACAGGATTTTAATTATGGCAACTCAAGAAGAAAAACAAAAAGCACTAGCAGCTGCATTAGGGCAAATCGAAAAACAATTTGGTAAAGGCTCAATTATGAAATTAGGCGATACCAAAACGTTAGACGTGGAATCTATTTCTACTGGATCACTTGGCTTAGATGTTGCACTAGGAATTGGTGGTTTACCTATGGGACGAATTGTAGAAATTTTCGGGCCTGAATCATCGGGTAAAACAACATTAACTCTTTCCGTCATTGCTCAAGCACAAAAAGCAGGAAAAACCTGTGCATTTATTGATGCAGAACACGCACTTGATCCTATTTATGCAGCAAAACTTGGTGTAGATGTAAAAGAACTTTTTGTTTCTCAACCAGATAATGGGGAACAGGCACTTGAAATCTGTGATGCATTAGTTCGCTCAGGTGCAATTGATGTAATTATTGTGGACTCCGTTGCCGCACTGACGCCAAAAGCTGAAATTGAAGGGGATATGGGCGATTCTCATATGGGTCTGCAAGCACGTTTAATGTCTCAAGCTTTGCGTAAACTCACAGGTCAAATTAAAAATGCAAACTGTTTAGTTGTATTTATTAACCAAATCCGAATGAAAATAGGTGTGATGTTTGGTAATCCTGAAACTACTACGGGTGGTAATGCATTAAAATTCTATTCTTCTGTTCGCTTAGATATTCGCCGTACAGGTTCTGTAAAAGATGGCGAAAATATTATTGGAAATGAAACCCGCGTAAAAGTAGTGAAAAACAAATTAGCGGCACCATTCCGCCAAGTGGATTTCCAAATTCTCTATGGAGAAGGCATTTCAAAAGCAGGTGAATTATTAGAACTTGGTGTAAAACACAAACTTGTAGAAAAATCAGGCGCCTGGTATTCCTACAATGGTGAAAAAATTGGTCAAGGAAAGGCTAATTCAATGAAATGGCTTAACGAAAATATAGAGAAATCAGATGAATTAGAAGCTCGTTTACGTGCTGAATTAGTGGCTAATCCAGAACAAGCCTTAATGGCGGATATTGAACAATCTGAAAATAACACTGAATCAGAAAGTGATTTTGAATAAAGAAAATTACAAATGCCAAAAGTGCGGTTAAAAATGACCGCACTTTATATCGATTCAATAAAATGAAGGAATAAATCCTTGTCATCTCTTGCTTTTAATTACATAGTTAATCTTCTTTCTCGCAGAGAATATAGTGAATTCGAGCTCCGCAATAAAATGCAGGAAAAGAACTTTTCGGAAGAAGAAATTGATGAAGCTTTATCTCGATGCCAAGCAAAAAATTGGCAAAGTGATCGTCGTTTTTCAGAAAATTATCTAAATTCACGCGTGCAAAAAGGTTATGGTGTAGGGAGAATTCGACAAGAATTACGCCAATTAAAAGGTGTGTCTTCTGATATTATTGATGAAGTTTTAATGGAATCAGAAATTGATTGGTATGAAATGGCTGAGAACTTGTTACGTAAAAAATTCCCAAATTATAACGAACAGCAAACGCCTAAAATGAAACAAAAAATTTGGCAATATATGCTATCACACGGATTTCGTAGCGATGAATTTGCTGATTTAATTGGGCAAAACCAAAGTGAATGGGATTAAGATAAAAGTTGAGAACAAATTTTATATATCCAAATGCCTAACACAGTCATAGCTAAACATCCGAATAAATGCATCATTAATACACAAAATCCATTTAACCACTTGTCATTAAAAAATAATTCCACAACTTCGGAAGAAAAAGACGAAAATGTGGTTAGCGATCCTAAAAAACCCGTAATTAAAAATAACCGCCATTCAGCACTAATTTGTGGAAATTGCCAAAAAAGCCCAAGTAATACACCAATAATTAAACAACCAAGCAAATTAGCGATTAAAGCCCCAAAAGCAAATGAGGAAAATAAAGGATTAAATAACAATCCTATAGCCCAACGCAATGACGCGCCTAATATTGCACCACAACTTATGAATAATAATGCCTGCATTAATAATCTAATCCAAATAGGGTTCGCAAATAACGAGCGACTGATTCTTCTTTATTTGAGCCAATAACTTCTAACTCTGGACAAGCCATTTTTAAACGAATATCTGCATCTTGCATGATACAGCCTTTACCAGACCAAGAAAGCATTTCTACATCATTCATTCCATCACCAAAAGCAATACAGTCTTTTAACTCATACTCGCGTGATTCAAGTAAATGTTTTAATGCATCCCCTTTTGAAACATTCTTATTCATTACTTCCAAACAAGCTAATGCTGAATAAACAATTGTCGTTACGTTACCAAACTTATCTCGTAAATAAGTTTCTACTTCAACTAAATCCTCTGGCGTTTTACCAATAAAAAAGACTTTTTCTGTCCCACGTCCATGATGTTTAGAAAAATCGACAACGTTATAATCGAATCCAGATTCTTTATGAAACTGACGCATTACAGGAATATCTTTATTAGTAAACCAACCTTCATCTTGATAGCTATTCATGCATACTTTGGAAGTATCAAATGGCGTTTTGTAAAGCTCAAGAACTAATTCTTCAGGCAAACTATTGCTATAAAGCAAATTACCCTGTAAATCCCGTACACGAGCACCGTTTGATGTAATCATAACCGCACGTTCCGCACCAATTTTTCCAAGAATGGATGACACATCGGTATGATTGCGTCCTGTTGCCAAAATAATATCTACGCCTTTTTGCTCTAATGCTCTCAGCGTATCAATGGTAAGATCACCGACTAAATGTTCAGGTGTTAAAAGTGTGCCATCTAAATCAGACACCATTGCTCGAAAAGGTAAATTCATAAAAACCTCAAAAAATAAACTATGTTTATCATATCACTAAATATACAAATGGTACTTGCTGAAGATCAATATATTAAAAACTGCAATAAAAATAACCGCACTTTTATTAAGTATAGATAGACACATTCCTCTTCATCAAAAATAAACTAAAACATATTTTCGTTTAAATTCATCTACTATTAGAAATCAAACAAATAACAATAAAGAGTTAGATTATTTTTATTAAATTCTAATAATACTAAAAATCTCGCAATAAAATTCTACATACTGGCATTACCAGTTGAAAAACGACAACAAATTTCATTTTACCTCTCTTATAATGCAACTGTTCGAACAACAAGCAGTATCTCGAATGATGTATGTTTATTCCCCAATGTATAGTCAAAACACAAGGAGATTATTATGGCTTTCAATATGAAAAATAGACATTTACTTAGTCTTGTTCATCACACAGAACGTGAAATTAAATATCTCTTAGATCTCTCCCGAGATTTGAAACGAGCCAAATATGCCGGCACAGAACAACAAAAATTAAAAGGCAAAAATATCGCGCTCATCTTTGAAAAAACCTCCACCCGCACACGCTGTGCATTTGAAGTCGCCGCTTATGATCAAGGCGCACAAGTCACCTACATCGACCCTAATTCCTCTCAAATTGGCCACAAAGAAAGTATGAAAGATACCGCCCGCGTATTAGGCAGAATGTATGATGGCATTGAATATCGTGGCTTTAAACAAAGTATCGTTCAAGAACTGGCTGATTATGCTGGAGTGCCAGTATTCAATGGTTTAACCGATGAATTCCACCCAACACAAATGCTTGCCGACGTACTTACCATGATTGAACATTGCGACAAACCATTAAGTGAAATTAGCTATGTATATATTGGGGATGCTCGCAATAACATGGGTAATTCACTTTTATTAATTGGTGCAAAATTAGGTATGGATGTTCGTATTTGTGGACCTAAAGCATTATTACCAGAAGCAAATCTTGTGGAAATGTGCGAAAAATTTGCGAAAGAAAGTGGAGCTCGTATTACTGTAACTGAAGATATCGACAAAGCGGTGAAAGGCGTAGATTTTATCCATACTGATGTGTGGGTTTCAATGGGTGAACCATTAGAAACTTGGGGCGAACGCATTAAATTATTACTTCCTTATCAAGTCACACCTGAATTAATGAAACGCACTGGTAATCCAAAAGTGAAATTTATGCACTGCCTACCTGCCTTCCATAACAGCGAAACCAAAGTTGGTCGTCAAATTGCTGAAAAATATCCTGAATTAGCTAATGGTATTGAAGTAACTGAAGACGTATTTGAATCGCCAATGAACATTGCATTTGAACAAGCAGAAAACCGTATGCACACAATTAAAGCGGTAATGGTAGCAAGTTTGGCTTAAGGAGAACGTATGAGAATAGTGATTGCATTAGGCGGTAATGCGTTATTACGACGCGGAGAACCAATGACAGCCGAAAATCAACGACAAAATGTTCGCATTGCTTGTGAGCAAATTGCTAAGATTTGGCCAAATAATGAATTAGTGATAGCACACGGTAATGGCCCACAAGTTGGTTTGCTCGCTTTACAAAGTGCCGCTTATACTGATGTGCCAACTTATCCTTTAGATGTATTAGGAGCAGAAACAGCTGGAATGATTGGTTATATGATTCAACAAGAACTCGGTAATTTAGTTCCATTTGAAGTGCCATTTGCAACGTTATTATCTCAAGTAGAAGTTGATATCAACGACCCAGCTTTCAAAAATCCAACTAAGCCAATAGGCCCTGTTTATACGAAAGAAGAAGCTGAACGTTTGGCAAAAGAAAAAAATTGGTCTATAGCACAAGATGGTGATAAATATCGTCGCGTTGTGCCAAGCCCATTACCAAAACGTATTTTTGAAATTCGTCCGGTCAAATGGTTGCTTGAAAAAGGCAGTATCGTAATTTGTGCGGGGGGCGGAGGCATTCCAACCTATTATGATGAACACCATAATTTACAAGGTGTTGAAGCCGTTATCGACAAAGATTTATGTTCAGCTTTACTTGCAGAAAATCTTGACGCTGATTTATTCATCATCGCAACTGATGTTTCCGCAACTTTCGTAGATTGGGGTAAACCTAATCAAAAAGCAATTTCAGTTGCCTCACCTGAAGCTATTTCAGAACTTGGTTTCGCTTCAGGTTCCATGGGGCCGAAAGTACAAGCCGCGATCAACTTTGCGAAACAAACAGGAAAAGATGCAGTAATAGGATCTTTATCTGATATTGTGGACATTGTGAAAGGCAAAGCTGGTACTCGTATTACAAAAAAAGCTGAAGGTATATCCTATTATGCTTAAATAATAAAGGAACTTTGGGAAGCCATTCTCAAGGTAAAAAGTGCGGTTGGTTTAACCAATGTTTTACCAACCGCACTTTAAACGTTAAACATAAGGAACTCGCTATGGATGCGTCCAAAAAGAAGAAAACGTTTAATTTCCCATCAGCGTTTACAATTTTATTTGCAATCTTAATTCTCGCTGTTGGATTAACCTGGGTTATTCCATCCGGTTCATATTCAAAATTAACATATAACTCTACTGATAATGTTTTTGTCGTCAAAGCTTATGGCGTTGATGATAAAACTTATCCCGCCACAACAGACACTCTTGATAATCTCAATATCAAAATTAAACTCTCCAACTTCACCGAAGGCGTGATCAAAAAACCAATCGCTATTCCTGGCACTTATCAACGTGTAGAACAACACCATAAAGGCATTGAAGATATCACCAAAAGTATGGTAGAAGGTACCATTGAAGCCGTTGATGTTATGGTCTTTATCTTTGTATTAGGTGGTATGATTGGTGTCATTAACCGTACTGGTTCTTTTAATGCTGGTTTGATGGCTCTCGTGAAGAAAACCAAAGGCAATGAGTTTTTTATTGTATTCTGCGTATCCGTCTTAATGGTGTTAGGCGGCACAACCTGTGGTATCGAAGAAGAAGCAGTGGCATTTTACCCGATTCTGGTGCCAGTATTCTTGGCTCTGGGATATGATGCGATAGTCTGCGTAGGGGCTATATTCCTTGCTGCATCTATGGGATCTGCATTCTCTACAATTAACCCATTCTCCGTTGTTATCGCATCAAATGCAGCTGGTATTCAATTTACTGAAGGTATTGGTTTCCGTGCTCTAGGTTTAGTTTTGGGGGCAACTTGCGTAATCGTATATCTTTATTGGTACTGTAAAAAAATCAAAGCTGACCCAAGTTTTTCTTTCACTTATGACGATCGCGAAGAATTTCGCCAACGTTATATGAAGAACTTTGATCCAAATGCAACTATCGCATTCTCAGCTCGTCACAAATTAATCTTAACGCTTTTCTGCATTGCATTCCCTATTATGATTTGGGGTGTAATGGTTGGCGGATGGTGGTTCCCTCAAATGGCTGCATCTTTCCTTTCCATTACTATCATCATTATGTTTATCAGTGGCTTGTCTGAAAAAGATATTGTGGAATCTTTCACTGAAGGTGCATCAGAATTAGTAGGCGTATCCTTAATCATTGGTCTTGCTCGTGGCGTAAACTTAGTACTCGAACAAGGTATGATTTCTGACACCATCCTTGATTATATGTCTAATGTAGTTAGTGGTATGCCAGGTAGCGTATTCATCTTAGGTCAATTAGTCGTATTTATTTTCCTAGGCTTAATCGTGCCGTCTTCTTCAGGCTTAGCCGTGCTTTCAATGCCAATTATGGCTCCACTTGCTGACTCAGTGGGTATTCCACGCGATATCGTGGTTTCTGCTTACAACTGGGGACAATATGCAATGCTATTCTTGGCTCCGACAGGATTAGTGTTAGTGACACTCCAAATGTTGCATATTCCATTTGATAGATGGGTTAAATTCGTCATGCCAATGATTGGATGCTTATTGCTAATTGGTTCCATTTTATTGGTAGTACAAGTATCTTTATATAGCGTTTAATTAGTCAAAAATACCTATCTTAATTCTAGGCTTGGCATTAAAACCTTAAAATCAGAAGTTACTCTAAAAACGGTCAAATCAACAACTGAGTTGCCTTTATGATTGCTCCTAAAATAAAAAGAAGCACGCATAGAATGATGCGTACTTAATGTAGGGTGGGCTTCAGCCCACCAAAATATCTTACGATTGTTTGATGGTGGGCTAAAGCCCACCCTACAATTACTAATATCAACAATCAACGGCTCGCATTATAGGAAACAAGCAGGTTTAAATACAGAAAATAATAAGAATAGTTTTTATTTCTTGATTTTTATCAAAAATCAATCTTTATTGTTGTGAGAAAATACTTTTCCTTGTAACATGTTTGAGAATTATTATTATTTTTTTTCATGGGATTAAATATGACCAATTTTAGATTAAACGTGCTTGCCTATTCCGTTATGCTTGGGCTAACGGCA
>NZ_KV805881.1:0-546 GCF_001811665.1 Haemophilus sp. HMSC066A11 | reverse complement strand
TCTTGCTCAATTTTGTATGGGTCTGCTTTTTCTCTTTTTTTACCTTGAGTAAGGCTATTTGCATTTTTGTAATCATAGTTTTCAAGTTCGTGTCCATTTCTTCTTGTTGTAACCACTAAGGCATCAAACTTTTTATAACGTCCTGCAAGAGTCAGCGTATTGAATGATTGATTATTTTCTGTAGCGTATCCCTTTTTGTAGCTTACATAGTAATCCTTGTTAAGGAGATAATCTCTCGCATCTTTTGTTTTATAAATTACAGATCCACCTAAGGAACCACTACCACTTTTGATTGAATTTGCCCCTTTTGTAATATTTACTTCTTTTAAAGTTTCAATTTCTGCACCATTACGCGTATTATTGAAGTTACCATAACCCTCAAAAAGCTCTTTAAAGCCTTGAGAAGATAATGTTTCAGCTTGACGTAATCCATCAATATTAATCGCTACACGGTTTTCATCTACACCACGAATGGCAAAACCGCTTTGCCCAAAACGCCCAGCTTCAACAACAGTAACGCCCGTCTCATATTTAACGATGTCTTTA
>NZ_KV805880.1:0-205 GCF_001811665.1 Haemophilus sp. HMSC066A11 | reverse complement strand
GAGTTGATCCTGAATTTTCTTACTTATTACCCATTAAAACAACAGGAAAATCAGTCTATCTCTTTGATAATGTTGTTATAACTGATTATTTATCTTTTGATTTAGGTTATCGTTATGACAATATCCATTATCAACCAAAATATAAACACGGCGTTACACCGAAATTACCTGATGATATTGTGAAAGGATTGTTTATTCCATTAAA
>NZ_KV805879.1:0-239 GCF_001811665.1 Haemophilus sp. HMSC066A11 | reverse complement strand
ATGTAATGTAAAAGCAATTTCTTTTGTTTTTGCTATCTCTGGTTTTAGATTAGTATTTGGCAAAATAGTGAAATCAGGGTGTTTAAAGGTAAAATACATTTCATCTGAAGTTGGTGCTCTAAAACCTTTTGAATATTTTAGTTGTAAACGAAGAAAACTCGTTGGATCAATCGTTGAAGCAAAACTGTAAGAATGTGCTTTATATTTTTTGTTTTGTTTAGCGATATAGTCAATATTTT
>NZ_KV805878.1:55077-192308 GCF_001811665.1 Haemophilus sp. HMSC066A11 | reverse complement strand
CCCATGTGAGAGTAGGGCACCGCCAGGTTATCAGATACAAATCTAAATCACATAAAAACAGAACCCTAGTTGAAGAGCTGGGGTTTTTGTTTTTGTCTAAAAATTAGAAATATTTGAATTCCTTGTAAACTTGTTGTATTGCTGTAAAAAATTTCTCTAGATTAACCATCTTTTAAAGGATAAATGTAATTGTCCATAAATCTACAAATATATTTTAATTTTTTTAAAGTAATTAATAGCCTATATGTACTTTATTCGTACTCTTTACTATTTAGGTAATTGCTATAAATTTAAAACAGAATACATTGCAATTATGTTATAAAGATGCGTTGTTGTTATATGGAAAGTTATGTTAAATTATATAAATAACTTATATTACATAATGCCTCTGTTTTAACTTTCTTCTTCATAGCTTATTCTAATGATATTCCTATAGTAGGAAAGTTAGTGAGAACAACAGGCTATATAGTTTGGGGTATATTAATCGGAAAGAAAGGAAAACTAGAAGAAATGTGTATTGACTTTGTTGTTAAGCTAGATGCTAGATTTTAAATTATATTTAAATTTTTAGGTAAGTTTAGTTTCTATTATGGAAAGTAATAGGGTAAAGATAAAACATAATTTTGATATTTATCTATAATTTAAGATGTCGTACTTATTTGGATTTATTATTTAAATTTGCTCTTTAAAGAATACTAAAATTAGTATAGGAAATTATAGTTATGATAAAGCCCGATTAGATTCAATCGGGCTATTTATTCTAAAATTTCTGAGATAGGCTAAATTTGATATTCCTACCTGTTCCAGAAGCTAATTCGCCTAGATAAGGGTTATATGCTCGGTTAAATAAATTATCCACCGTAATCTTAATATTCATACCTTTAATTTTTTCAGGAGTCCAAGAAAGAAATAAGCTATGTAGGCTATATCCTTTTGAAGCTGGCAATGACCAATATGATGCTTTAGGATCACCAGATAATGGCGATCGATCTTGTCTTCTTACAAACTCAGCACGCCAGCCAGCTGTAAAATTATATTTGGGAATATTAAAACCTAAAGCAGTAGTTGCTTTTCTAGGGGGAATTTCAGCAATCCATGTTGAGGTTTTACCCCATGGGTTTCTTGGTGAGGTGTCACGTTTTCCTTTTACATAAGAATATGTTAGCTCACCAAATAAATAAGTGGATTGATAATAAGCTTCTAACTCTGCACCTTGAATAACATAACCTGGAAAATTACGATAATTTCCAATGGGTTTAGGACAAACATGATTGGTATCTGCAGCATTGCCTACACAATTAACTCCTCTGGTTTTAAATATTTCATTCTTGCCGCGATTGTAAAAATAAGTAGTTCTAAATTGAAAAGCATCATTTTCCTGAAATAGATGATTGAGAGTAATAATTCCACCCACTCTCGTTTGATTAATCATTTCTTTTTCTAAATTTAAAGAGGTTGCTGTTACAGGCCCAGAAGATTGCTTATATTGCGTCTCATATTGTTCATCAATAACAGGTGCACGCCAAGTTCTACTAAAATTTGTAAATAAACTTAAATAATGGTTTACATCATACTTAAGACCTAAATAATAAGACCAGCCATTATAATTTTTCTGAGAATAATTATGCCCTGCAGATATATCATTATATTGTGGTGCTAAATTTTTCTGCCCTATATTATTGATATGGTCATAACGCACTCCTGTGCTAAAAATTATATTTTTCCATTTTATTTGATCTTGTAAATAAAACGCCTGTGTATATTGACGTCCAGATGGCATATAATAGGGTTGGAAATAGCCATAATTATAATCCGCTTTTCTCACTTTACTTTTATCATACATTAAAGTATGTCTTGTATTTTTTAACCATTGCAAACCAAATAATAGTTCATGCCGAGTACTTTTAATATTAAAAGTACTTGTGTTATTTATATCAAAAGTAAGATCTGAATAAGTTATCCAGCTTTGATTACCGAGTGTACCCAAAAATACAGAAGAGGCTTTTTCGGGGCGAGTATCATTTTGTGTGGTTTTACTGTAGCTGAACTGAGTAGATAAGTTAATCCATGGGTTATTTTCAGGTAGATAGTTGTATTTTAATGTGTAATTTTCATCTTTTTGATCTCGATAAACCAGTTTACGTTTCCAAGCAATATCAGCACCATAACTCATTATATCCTTCAAACTTGGTTTAGGTAGGATATCTCTTTTTGCTGCGAAAGGCTCCCAGCCTTTATGAATACCATAAACACTCGATAATGTGAGTAAATGCTCGGGTGAAATTTGCCAATTTAATTTTATTAATCCGGTTTTTTGATTATTTTTTGAAAAAAGAATTTTGCTATTATCGGGTCTTTTATAATCGCCAGCATTTCTTACAGAACCAAATAATAATAAATCAATATTTTTTTGTTCATTTTGTAAAACTAGTGCAGTACTATAAGTTTTTTGGTTATTATTGCTATTATTTCCATACTTTAAAAAACCACCTATTTTCTGGTTTTCTTGCAAGAAATCCCTAGCATCCTTGGTTTCAAATTTTACTGTTCCAGCAAAACCACCATTACCATATTGAGGAGAATAATTTCCTTTGTCTACTGTTACTCTTCTTAATAATTCAGGCTCAATAAAAATAGAACCCTGTTGGTATTTTTCAAAACTTTTTGTAGCCCCATCTAACTGCACTCTAACATCTTCAGCATCACCCATTCCATTAATATTTAATGTTTGACCACCAGGGCGAAACCCGCCAGCCATATTCACACCTGGCAAGATATTAATTAAATTTGCTGCATTATCAGCTTGTTGTTGTTCGATATTTTTCTGTTTTAATACTGAACGACCAGGTAGTTTATTACTATCATCATTAGTGTTCACAATAATAGGTAATAACTCCTCTCTATTAGAATTAGAAGAATTTTGTTTTGCGGTTACATTTAGTTGAATACCTACAAGGGTAACTAATAAAAAGATACGTTTATTAATTAAAATATTCATATATACCCTTAAATCTTAATGATAATTATTTACATTTATTCTAAGTTTAACGATGATAAAAGCAAGATATTTTTACTTATATAAATTAATTGTAAGATGCAGATTTTTTATAGCCAAATACAACACTCTTTTCAAACAACAAGTCATCGAATTTTATATTCAAAATGGTAAAAATTATTCACTCATCCGTAAACATTTTCAACTTGACAGTAGAACATTGCGACATTAGATTAACCAGTTTAATCATAGTAGAATCAATGGGTTAGCTGTGTTGGGTAAGAAGCGAAATTACTCACTTAAATTTAAACTTAACGTGATACAAACGGTTAAAAATGGGCAATTTTTGTAGAAACTTCCTATTTATACTTTGGTATTGCTGATTCAGCTGTTATTATCCGATGGTTACAAGTCTTTGAAAAAAAAGTATAAATGGCTTGATACCCAAACATGGAGGTTTCCTAAGCATGGAACCGAAATATTTTAAAATTGCCATCTAAACCGAACCACTGAAGATGAACGTTTGAAATATTGGATTTTGGAGCTGGAAGCAAAGAATGTCATTCTAAAAAAGATGAAAGGCATCTTTGGATGATTAAAAACGAAATGTATTACGGTGAACGATTTGAGACGTTTGAAGAACTGGAAAAACGCTCTAGGGGTATATTCATTATTACCCATGAGCGCATTCAGGATATACTAAAAGGACTAAGTTATGTGAATGATAGAACTCAGTCCTTGAACTAAATAAGTCTAACTTTTCGTAGAAGATCAAAGATATAGAACATTATTTTTTATACTTTTAGTTCTTCAATTTTTCTCACATTTTCGACAGCTTGATCAGTCTCAACACGTTGTATAAAAGCCGAAAGTTGTGTTAAGTGGCTGAAATTTATACCCACTGCTCGACACCAATTGAGCATAATGTAAAGATAGGTATCTGCAACGGAAATATCTTCTCCAAAATAAATGTGACTTTCTAAATGCTCATTTGCGACTGCAAGTTGATCTAAAATTTGCTCTACTGCTTGTTGGCGAATAGTGTGTGCAAGTGTTTCGTTATCTTTTGCATAGTTTGGCAAACGGAACAGAGGCACAAATGATTTATGCACATCGGAATTAAAAAATGCTAACCAGCGAGCTACTTTGGCTTTATCACGTACGGTTTTGCTACCAAATAATTTTGAATTAGGATAAAGTTCATCTAAATAGTGCAAAATCGCTTGGTTTTGCGAAAGAACTAAATCGCCATCAACTAATACAGGTACTGTCCCGCGTGGATTCAATGATAAAAATTCAGGTGATTTAATTAACTCACGAGTGACAGGTTCAAATTCATAATCAGCATTTTCACGTATTTTTACCCACTCTAATGCCACATGTGGAACAAATGAACACGCACCAATTAAACCATATAATTTCATAAAATACTCCTGTTGGTTTATGATCTATTGATGGAATTATACTGTTTTATACGTGGAATATCTAACTTATTAAAATTGCTTCTTACTATTGTTTAATCGTAAAGTGAACTAATATTATAACAATTTAGATACTTTGATATGTTTTTTAGAGTAATGCTCTGGATATTGATGTCAATTGAAAGATAAATTTTCTATGTTATAGATATAATTTTATAATAGGATAAAGTTCCTAATTGGCTTGAATACCAAAAAATTTAAAACAGTTATTGTAAGGCTTTGATAATAAAAAAGCGTGGAAATTTTAAAATCCACGCTTTTTTATCTTCTAGAAGGATTATTTGCCGATAACGTCTAATCCGCCCATATATGGACGTAGCACTTCTGGTACGGTGATTGAACCATCGGCATTTTGATAGTTTTCAAGCACAGCTACTAAAGTACGACCAACCGCTAAGCCTGAACCATTTAATGTGTGCACTAAGCGAGTTTTCTTATCGCCTTTTGCTTTACAGCGAGCTTGCATACGGCGAGCTTGGAAATCCCACATATTTGAGCAAGAAGAAATTTCTCGATAAGTATTTTGTGCAGGCACCCAAACTTCTAAATCGTAAGTTTTGCAAGAACCAAAGCCCATATCGCCTGTGCAAAGTAAAACTTTACGGTATGGTAAATTTAATAATTGCAATACTTTTTCCGCATGACCTGTTAATTCTTCAAGTGCTTCCATTGATTTATCTGGATCAACGATTTGTACCATTTCTACTTTATCAAATTGGTGCATACGAATTAAACCACGAGTATCACGACCGTAAGAGCCTGCTTCAGAACGGAAACATGGCGTATGTGCGGTCATTTTTATTGGTAATTTTGCTTCATCAATAATCACGTCACGCACTAAATTAGTGACGGGCACTTCTGCGGTTGGAATTAATGCGTAAGGTTGTTCGCCTTGTAAGGCTAAAGTATGGAATAAATCTTCCCCGAATTTTGGTAATTGCCCTGTTCCATAAAGTGTGGCGTGATTTACTAAATAAGGCACATAGGTTTCTAAATAGCCGTGTTGTTCCGTATGAAGATCTAACATGAATTGTGCCAATGCACGGTGCATTTTAGCGATTTGACCTTTCATTACGGCGAAACGCGCACCAGCTAATTTAGCCCCAGCAGCAAAATCTAAGCCATTTGCTTCTTCACCCAAAGTGATATGATCTTTGACTTCAAAATCAAATGTACGCGGTGTACCCCAACGTAAGATTTCTTTATTTTCTGTGTCATCTTTGCCTAATGGCACTTCGTCTGCGGGTAGATTTGGAATACTTAATGCAATTTGATTGATTTCTGCAAGTACCGCATCTAATTGTGCTTTTGCTTCAGTCAATTGATTGCCCATATCATCCATTTCTGCCAATAATGGTGCGATATCTTCACCACGTGCTTTAGCAGCACCAATGGCTTTGGAACGAGCATTACGTTCCGCTTGTAAGTTTTCGGTAGTGACTTGTAAGTTTTTGCGCTGATCTTCTAACGCGGTGAGTTTTTCCGTATCAAGCATAAAGTTGCGTTTTACTTTTAATTTTTCTGCGACTTCTGCTAAATTATTACGGAGTAAATTTGGATCGATCATAGAATTTCCTTACTTTTTTCGTTGAAATGAAAACAACCTTATTCTAGCGTGCTTTCTTCAAATAAACCAGTTTAAAAGCCAACGTATAAAAATAAAGAAAAATTGACCGCACTTTGTATTAGAATCCACGCCCCATTTAGTTAGTGGTGATGCTGATGCTGTTGATATGGTAAAAATTGAGCGTAAGGCGACAGATTCTGCGTATCATGAATTTACAAAAATTCTTACTTCATCCGCTCAATTAATGGCTTTTTTAAATCAATCTGATTTTGTGAAAGCGAGAGCTAAAGTTGAAAATGAAACTGTTCAGCAAATTGCCTCACATTTTAAGTTTTCTCAAGAAAATAATCTTAATCAATTAATTCTATCCTCTTTTGATCGTGAAGACATGGGATAATTGCGGCAACGGTGAAGGCTTTGGGATGGGCTAAATAACGATGGGAAAGATGCACGCCTAAAAATCCAATCACGCAAGTGGCAAAGAATGTAGCAAATACAATAGGCATATTAATATGCAGTAATAATGTGCGTGTAACATGCCCAAGTGCGGCTAAAATTGCACAATATTTTAAGGCTTTGGACGGCACATTAAATACTAAAGCAAAGCCCACCGCTGGAATCGCAGCAAATAGCATATCATCGAGTAATTTCAACATAAATATTGTGATGCCGCAAATTATCCAATCGCCACCAGATAAATGGGCTAATGACGCACAAGATAAGCCTATCATAAATACCACTAACCATCGGTTATATTTAAGCGGTTTTAATTGATCCAGTTTTCTTTGTGCGATCTCTAAGTCATACAAATGATGCTCAACGGCAATCACAATGCGCTGAACATCTGTGACCATTTGCATATTAATGCCTTTATCTGTATTTTTTCGTGCGGTAGTAATGCAATGATTATCTGATAAGGTCGTCAGCACAACTGCATTTGCCGTAAGCGCACATTCTACACTTTCTACGCCAAGTGCTACGCCTAAACGCTGTGCCATTTGTACCACCACGGTACTTTCTGCCCCATGTTGTAACAAGAGCAGTGCTGTTTGTACGCACACGCGAGTCACCGCCCGTTGGTATTCGTGCTCCATATCTTTGTTCTCTATCAAAATATACCTAGAAAGAATTATAAAAATCTTTTCTAAAAAATGCGCAAAAAAGAACCGCACTTATGATCCAAGTCAAAAGTGCGGTTCAATTTGGCGGAGTTTTTTATGATTAAAGTTTGACGACTTTCGCCTGTTTTATCATATTATCGCCCACTTCAAGAATAGTGATTAGCAAACCATCAATTTCGCAAATCGTACCTTCGTCGGGTATTTCCTCTAAGTGTTCTAAGATTAAACCATTAAAAGTACGAGCATCTTCTGTATCTAATTCCCAGTTAAACATTTTGTTGAGATCGCGTAGATTAGCGGAGCCATCGATAATCATTGAACCATCAGACTGTTGAATTACTTCTTTGTCAATGCTTGGGGCGGTGGAAGTGGTAAAATCCCCAACGATTTCCTCCAAAATATCCTCCAAAGTGACAAGCCCTTTAATATCGCCGTATTCATCTACAACTAAGCCAATTCGCTCTTTATTTGTACGGAAATTTGCAAGTTGCGTTTTTAATGGCGTGCTTTCAGGAATGAAATACACTTCATCTGCGGCACGAATTAAGGTTTCTTTGGTAAATTCATTTTTTTCAAGGAGCAAGCGGAATGCTTCACGCACGCGCAAAATGCCAAGTACTTGTTCATCAAGGCTACTTTTATAAAGTACAACACGATTGTGTGCGGCGTGATTGAGCTGGCGCATAATAGCTCGCCAATCATCATCAATATTTATACCGCCGATTTCGTTGCGGGGAACCATAATGTCATCAACAGTGACGGTTTCCATATCCAAAATAGACAGTAACATTTGTGGATGTTGTTCATTTGGTGTTGCTTCGCCCGCTTCTGACACAATACTACGCAGTTCTTCACTACTAATTACTTGTTTTTGCATATCAAGTTTTAACCCTACTATTTGCATCAAGGATTTAGTAAAAATATTCATTAACCAAACGAGCGGATAAAAGATTTTAAGCAATGAAGTTAAAATATGACTTGAAAAAAAACTCACTTTTTCTGCGTGCATTGCAGCCACCGTTTTGGGGAATATTTCAGAAAATACGAGCATTACGAAAGTGAGCAAACCCGTTGCAATCGCCACGCCGGCATCGCCATATAAACGCATACCAATTACTGTTGCAATTGCAGATGCGCTGATATTCACAAGGTTATTAAAAATAAGAATAAAACTTAACAAGGTATCTGGCTTTTCTAGCAGTTTTTCCGCTTTTTTCGCGCCTTTATTGCCTTGTTCAGATAGAAAACGAAGACGATATTTATTGAGGGAGAGTAGTCCAGTTTCAGAACCAGAAAAATAGGCTGATAAAACTAAACAGATAATAAGAATAATAAATAAAGTACTAAGGGGAATGCTATCCAAGGGAAAATCCTTTTGTTCGTTAATCAACAAAAAGTGCGGTCATTTTTCACCGCACTTTTTACCTGTTATTTGATTTTGCTAAATCAAATAGCTGCTCAAATAGCCAAGAGTGGGCAGAATAATACCTGAAATTGGCTAAATAATCATTCTTTTTCCTTATCTCCTATGCTTTCTTCATGAAATCGCCTACTCAAAAATCCATTTTCATTTGAAATGATGAAAAACGCCTAAATTTCGGTATAATCAGCGTAATTTTTTAAGAAAAACAGGATTGTTAGCCATGTTTGAGAATTTATCGGATCGCCTTTCCAAAACCTTACGTAATATCACAGGAAAAGGTCGTTTAACGGAAGATAATATTAAAGAAACCTTACGCGAAGTGCGTATGGCATTACTTGAAGCCGATGTTGCCTTGCCAGTGGTGCGTGAATTTATTGCAAAAGTAAAAGAAAGCGCGCTTGGGGAAGAAGTCAATAAAAGTTTAACGCCAGGACAAGAATTCTTAAAAATCGTTCAGCGTGAGCTTGAAAAAGCCATGGGCGAAGCCAATGAAAGTTTAAATCTCGCAACCCAACCACCAGCAGTTATCTTAATGGCAGGTTTACAAGGGGCGGGTAAAACCACCAGCGTGGGTAAATTGGCAAAATTTTTGCGTGAACGCCATAAAAAGAAAGTATTAGTGGTGTCTGCTGACGTATATCGCCCTGCTGCGATTAAGCAACTTGAAACCTTGGCTCAATCCGTTGGCGTGGATTTTTTTCCATCGGATGTTAAACAAAACCCCGTTGATATTGCTAAAGCGGCACTTGCTGATGCAAAACTGAAATTCTACGATGTGTTGATTGTGGATACGGCAGGTCGCCTACACGTTGATACAGAAATGATGGACGAAATCAAGCAAGTCCATGCAGCGTTAAATCCAATCGAAACCCTTTTCACTGTTGATGCGATGACTGGCCAAGATGCGGCCAATACGGCAAAAGCCTTTAATGAAGCATTACCGCTTACGGGTGTTATTTTGACGAAAGTGGACGGTGATGCACGCGGTGGTGCGGCGTTATCTATTCGTCAAATCACAGGTAAACCAATCAAATTCTTGGGTGTGGGCGAGAAAACAGAAGCGCTTGAGCCGTTCCATCCTGATCGTGTCGCTTCCCGTATTTTGGGCATGGGCGATGTGCTTTCCCTTATCGAAGATCTTGAACGTTCTGTTGATCGTGAAAAAGCGGAAAAAATGGCGCAGAAATTCAAGAAAGGCGATGATTTTACTTTAGATGATTTCCGCGAACAGCTGATCGAAATGAAAAAAATGGGTGGCATGATGTCTATGCTTGAGAAATTACCAGGTGCAAAAAATTTGCCTGATCACGTTAAAAATCAAGTAGATGACAAAATGTTTATCAAAATGGAAGCGATCATTAACTCCATGACCCTAAAAGAACGTGCCAACCCAGATATTATCAAAGGATCTCGCCGTCGTCGTATTGCATTAGGCTCTGGCACTCAGGTGCAAGATGTCAATAAATTACTTAAACAATTCGATGAAATGCAACGTATGATGAAGAAAATGCGTAAAGGTGGCATGGCTAAAATGATGCGTGGAATGCAAGGCTTAATGGGCGGAGGCTTAGGCGGTCTTGGCGGAATGTTTAAACGATAATTTCAGAAGATAAAAGTGCGGTTAAAAAAGAAATATTTTTACCGCACTTTTGTGTTTTATGAATTATAGCTAATTTATAAATTATTCTAATTAACGACGTTGCTGTTATGGAAACTATATTTAATTTTCTCTTTTAAGTATGTGAAAAAATTAATTAATGTTTACGATGATATTAATTTAGATAGAAAAGGAGAGCCGAACGTTAATTTTTCAGGCAATCTTTTCTATCCAGCCAAAGCCCGTTGCAAACTTTGCGTCCAAGCGGTTCTAAATGCGGCATCTTTGGCAAAGAGTTTGTATAGCTCTAATTCATCCCTATGGCGTTCGCTCATGACATCGCGCAAAATGGCTTGGAAAGCCAATTCACGGGTATGAATATCCGGGTTGTTTTGATATTTTTGCTCAAAGTCTTTATGGCTACGGATGCGCTCGGTAATATTGATAAATTTTACCCGTTGCTCATCCGGCGTTGCGCTCCAATCTTGAAACCATCTTTCGTTAAATACACGAATAATTTCATCAATCGGATCTTTTTCTTTATCTTCACTATGCGTACCGCGCGGATTGGGGTTTTGCGGGTCAAGCCCTGTTTCTTCATCATCTAATTTAATGCTGTAATTCAGTTTGGTACGCGCCAAGCCGTAAGAGCTTAAATCCACAGCATCTAAAATTTCATCAAATTCATCCATCGGGTCTTGTACTTTTAATTTCGGCACTAAGAATTTGAGGAACCAATAGAGCTTTTCCCAAGCGATATTTTCAAAATTGATGATGGAGGCCGTTTGCCCGTAGATTTTTAAAAACTGTTTTGCCTTGATTTTAAAATCAACTTTTTCATTTCGATCCAAATCCAATTCATCATCAAAACGTTGGACAGCCACATCAATCATACTGCTTAATTGCTGTGCGTCTTTATTGGCAAAATAGCCTTCAGTAAAATCGTTGACCTCCGCTTGTTCGTACACGCCGGTTTCATCCAACCGGTCTTTCAAATCATGCAAGACATTGACATCGGTTGCCTGCGACAACGAAGTAGAAGTATAAAACGGCTCAAATGCCTGCTGAATATCTTCAACGCTGTTAAAAAAGTCCAATACAAACAAATCTTCCGTGCGTTTACTCAACTTATTCGCACTGCGATTCAAACGAGATAAAGCCTGCACGCAAAGCACGCCGGAGAGTTTCTTATCCACATACATGGCACACAATTTCGGCTGATCGAAACCGGTCAGATATTTATTGGCGACCACCAGCAAACGATATTCATCTTGATCGAAATACTCTTTGGTTTCGCTTTCTGCAAAGCCGTTCATTTCCGCTTCGGTGTATTCGACACCGTCAACCACTTTACTGCCTGAAAACGCAATCGCAATTTTAAATGGATTACCCCGCCCGGCCAGCAAGTGTTTTAACGCCTGAAAATAGCGGATGGCGGTTTCAATATTTTGCGTTACCACCATTCCCTTGGCTTTGCCTTTGAGTTTTTTACGGCTAAAGATTTGCCGGATAAAATGATCCAGCATAATTTCCGCCTTGGTATCAATCGTTTGTTGCGAACGCTCCACATAGGCCTTCAGACGGCCTTGAGCCTTCTTGCTGTCAAACTCCGGATTATCTTCAATCGATTTAGTGATCTCATAAAAACTTTTATAAGTGGTGTAATTCGCGATTACATCCAAAATAAAGCCTTCTTCAATCGCCTGCTTCATAGAATAAAGGTGGAACGGCTTAAACTTGCCATCCGCCTGTTTTTCGCCGAATTTTTCCAAAGTGCTGTTTTTCGGTGTGGCGGTGAAAGCAAAATACGACGCATTGCCGCGCATTTTGCGGGATTGCATCGCTTGTAAAATCAAATCTTGCACATCTTCGGCATCAAGGTCTTCCGTTTTACCGATGGCTCGGTTCATATTGTCGTGTGCCGAACCTGATTGTGAGCTGTGCGCCTCATCAATAATCACCGCAAATTGTTTATCACCCAAATCAGCAATGCCATCCACAATAAACGGGAATTTTTGAATCGTGGTAATAATGATTTTTTTGCCCTGCTCAAGCGATTGGCGCAATTCTGCCGAACTCAACGCCGGCGCAACAATATTTTTGACTTCAGAAAAATCTTTAATGTTGTCACGCAACTGTTTATCAAGCAAACGACGGTCGGTAACAACAATCACCGAATCAAAAATCGGGCGGTCTGCCTCCCTGCCGTTTGCCGCCTTTTCATTGCACGGATAAGCCTCAATCAACTGATACGCTAACCAAGTAATGGAATTGGATTTACCCGAGCCGGCAGAGTGTTGAATTAAATAGCGTTTGCCCACGCCTTGTTCACTGACATCAGCAATCAAACGGCGCACCACCTCTAATTGATGATAGCGAGGGAAAAAGAGCGAGCGTTTCTCCAGTGGATCTTTGGTTGACCCATCTAAACGCATAAAATGCTGAATAATGTTGGCAAGGCTGGCTTTGCTGAACACCTCTTGCCATAAATACGACGTGCGGTGTCCGTTGGGATTGAGTGGATTGCCCTTACCGCAGTTGTTGCCCAAATTAAACGGCAAGAAAAACGTAGCAGGCCCCGCCAATTTGGTGGTCATATAAGCTTCTTCCGTATCTAAGGCAAAATACGCCAAACAACGCCCGAAGTGAAACAGTGTTTGGCTTAAATCTCGGTTGCGGTATTGTTTTTGGGCATCAATGGCCGTCTGACCTGTCCAATGGTTTTTCAGCTCAAGGGTAATGATTGGCAAGCCATTGACAAACAGCACCATATCCACCGTTTCATTGCTTGAGGCAGAATAAGGCACTTGTCGCATACAGCTAAACAGATTTTGCTCAAAACGCTGTTTGACCTTTTCGCCGCTGCTGGCAAGCGGAACGGGGTAGAGCAAATCAAAATGAGCGCTATCAATATCCAAGCCTTTTTTGAGCAAATGTAGTACGCCGTTTTTCTTTATTTGGCGGTCTAACCGCTCTAGAATTTTACGTTGCCAGTCGTTTGGGTTTAGCTGTTGAAAACGGGCAAGTTCTGCCTTTTGGCTGGTTTGCAGGAATTGCCAAAATAGACGCGTGTCAATGGCAAACTGTGCATCAAAATCCTGTGAAAATGCCAGTTCAAAACCATGATGGCGTGGCAGGTGGTATTCTGCTTTCGGCTCGCCCAGCTTATTTTCCATGTTTTCACGCCAAGTGCCGGTTAAGGCTTTTTCGATGGCAATTTCCAAATCTTTTTCCTTAGTTCCTGAAACCATTTTTCGCCCTTTTGTGAATTTTTTTAAATTTATTCATTACGTCTAAGTTGCACCGCAGCCAATATTCAAAATCCATCGGATTTTTTGACCGCACTTTTCACACCTATACCCGCACCTTGCCGGTCACCACATCGTTAATCAACACGCTTTTATACTCCTTCAGCTTTTCAATATGGGCTGTTTTTAATGCGATTGCTTGGTCGATTTTAGCGGTTTGTGTGTCTAGGTAGTCTGCGATTTGTTGCTGTTCTTTCAAATTTGGTAATAACACAAAAGTACCTTTTAAAATTGACTGAGTAATACTAAAAACTTTTACCCCTTTTACTTTGTTTCGGATCTGATTTCTAAATGATAAAGAATCAAAATAATAAGCAATATAACGGTGAATAGCCGTTATTTTTAATCTAGTTATAACAGTATGATAGCCTGCAAAAATTCTTGTACTACTATTTAAATAAGTAAAATTTCCTGAACCTTCAATGTCTTCAGATGTATCTGCAAAAACGAAATCACCTTTATTTAACATCGAGTTATTAAATACTAGGTATTTACTATCTACGCATTTTAATGCATCTCTTTCTGGTATAACTTCAAATCCATACCTGGAATGAACTTCACCATAATTTACGCAAGGAATTCCTTCATCTTGCAAGTTTTCTTTTGTAATGCTTAATCCTTTTCCGAAATCGAAAAGATTGCGAAATCGCTTAATATCCCAATGCTCCGGCACTTGCCCTATCCATTCCACACCGGAATCTTTTAACGGTACATCGGGGTTTAAGCCACGGGTTACGGCATTTTGAATCAGAATCTGCTTGTGTTCTTTCAGCAGGGCAATCTGCTTTTCCGCTAAATCCACCGCCCGATCGATTTTGGCGGTTTTATCGTCTAGGAATTGCGCGATTTTTTGTTGTTCGGAGAGAGGTGGAATAACCAAAATACTGTCTGAAATATGCCCATAGTTAATCGTTTGTCTTACACCTGAACCTAATAATTTCATATATGCAACATCGTATCTATGTAATAAATACGAAAAGTATTTTTTATTAATTATTTGTTTTTCTTTTAAAACAATGTAACCGGCACTTACAACAACGTCTATTTCTGATAAAGCAATTCTCAAACTAATTAGGTCATAATTTAAGTTTAAAGGATTTATTAAAAACTCGCCTTTTAACACCTCTTGATATGAACGTTTTGTTGCCTCTGTTACTTTATCATCCGATTTTTCAATAACTTTACCAAAACTAATGGCTCCACAATTAAGAGACAGGCTTTGCTTATGTTTTTTTTCAACAAATAATTATTTCAAGCGTTTTAACTCCCAATGGCTCGGTACCTCCCCTAGCCAATCCACACCTGAATCCTTGTAACTCTCGTATCGTCTCATTTGCAAAAAATCCTTAAAATCTGACCGCTCTTATTGATGCAATTTGTTGTCCGTTTAACTATAAAAAAACTTGCTTATTTCATGCCAAATCTTGCTTAAAAGATAAAAATCATTATTTTTCAGCAAGTTAAGCATTGTCAATTTCCTTGCTTAGCAAGCGATAAACCTTACTTAATCTTTTCTAAAAGCATATTTGGCATTGGGATCACGCTGTTTTACACTTTGTCTTTCAATAATACCTTGCTGAATAAAGGCATTTAAATACGCTCGGATCGAATTCAGGTTGATTTTTGTATGGTCAACCAATTCTGACAATATCGCCGTACCATTTGTAAACAGATAAAGCAAAATGGCTTTTTGGGTGTCGTTGTAGTTTGTCCATTCTTTTTCAATCTGCAGCATAGTGGCTGTAGATACCGTTTTTTCATGTGCGGTAACACGGTTGCGCAATGTTAGATAAACATTGTTGTGTTGTTCTCTATATTCAGGCTTTGCCAATAATGATTTTTCCATTGATTCATAAATACGGGAAACGCCTTCATTAAGCTGACGGACATACCCAAAATCTTCTAAAACTCGTGCCATACGTGGATTCCGAGCGAATCGTTCCGTTTTAATATTTTCAATGGTGACTTGAGCAGGGAGAGGGCCACTATTACTAATTTCAAGACGATCGTCGAAATGTTTAATATAAATAACATTACCTTGAACATTGTAAGAACGATGACAAAGCGCATTTACAACACCTTCTAACCAAGCTTCTTCAGGATATTCCGGTACTTTGATAAATTTTCCCTGATTGACATCAAGAAAGTAATAATCTCTTAAAGAGGCTCTTAAAAAATAAGTCAGCTCCTTAATTAGCCTTGGAATATTATTTTCAAAACGTTGGTCTTTTATCACATTATGCTCAGTACCGACTTTCGCTACTGTACCTTCATAACGAACATAGCGGACTGATGCTGAAGGAATGTAACGTTCCGGCATGGTAGAAAAGAGTAAAATGGCTGATTTTTTAAACTGATAACAACCTTCCTTTTTGGTTAATAAATTTCGCTTGTATAACAAATCTAAGATATTATCGGAGGTAAAATTAACTTTCTTTTTATATAGCTCTAATAATTCTTGATCTAAATCTTCTTCATTAAAATCAGGAACTATTTCATCTTCAAATAGACGGATATTTTTATCATATTCAAGATTTTTGATTTGTTCTCTGGTGAGAGGGCCTCGATTACTATCTGCTACACGTAAGAACACATTTTCATTGTCTTTGCGACAATAAATACGCTCTAAATCTTGCTCTACGTGGAATAAGAAAACTAATTTTCCATCAACCAGAATTTCTTCCAGTTCAATCCGACAAGGCGGTGCAATAAAATCGAAAACCAATTTCCGATAATCATCTAATCGCTCGGCAAGACTATTCAGGTCTTGGATTTCGCCATTATCTGCCACACCAAAAGCCAAAACTCCGCCATCAGCATTGAGCATTCCAACTAATTCTTCTGCTATTTTAGTTGGCTTGATGCCTCTTTCTCCTAATCCTTTACGCTCAAAATATTGGTTTTCCGGCTGCGTCTCTAAATAATTTTTTGTGATAATGCCGTTAATTTTAGAAAGCGGTTCTGTCATTATTATTCCTTGCTTATTTCATGCTAAATCTTGCTTAAAAGATAAAATTCATTATTTTTCAATATATTATTTGCTTTTTAATTTCCTTGCTTAAGACCTATAAAAACTTGCTTAACAGTTTTTTCATTAAGCCTCTAGAATCTCACTAATCAAGCCGTCAGCCTGTTTTTCCAACGCCAAAATATCTTGGGCAACTTCTGCAAGGCTGCGTAATGGTTTGTGGCGGTAGAAGTATTTGTTGAAGCTGATTTCATAGCCGATTTTCACGTTTTCCATATTCAGCCATGCTTCGCTGATGTGCGGTTGCACTTCGGCTTTGAAATAATCGAGGATATTTTGTTTGAGCGGTATGGATTCGCTGTCGCGCAAGTCGCTGCTGGTTTCATATTGGATATATTCGCCTGCTTTGCCGGTGGCGTAATAGCCAAAGTCTGCTAGCTCGTCGGCTTGGCATTGGTAGCGTTGGCAAAGAGCATCCAATTCGTTTGGTTTGAGCTTGAGTGTTTTGGCAATCACTTTAGCGGCATTTTCGTTGTACCAGCTTACGGCATTGAAAATGGCCTTTTTCTCTGTGGCAGAAAGGGGGATTTTTTCGGTTTTCAGACGGCCTTCCACTGCTTGTTTGAATTGGTTGAAATCGTCAAATTGGGTTGAGCCGAAATGTTCGAGCAAGGTTGAGGCCGTCTGAAAAAGTGTGGCAGCTTTTTCCCACGTTTTGACATCCAGCAGCTTTGCCTTGTTTTTGTTGTTTAAGGCAATGCCTTGCGCCTCACACCAAGTGCTGATTTCTGGCTCGGTTTTGGCCAAATATTCTGCGTTGTAAACTTGTTCGCCATGTTGCTGATAAAGATATTGCATCGGCTCAAACAAAGCCTTGTCAAACCGTAAAGGCGCGATATTTTCGGCGGTAAATTGGGCAGAACGGCGATCCGGGCGTTCGATGGTGACTTTGTAATAGCCGAAATCTTGATTGTCAAAAATCTGCGAAGCCAGGCCGACCGCTTCATTTTGGCTGTCGGTTTCGCGCGCTTTGGCAGTGAAATCAAGATAGTTTTGGGTAATTTCGGCGATATGTTCAGGTGCAAATTCGCAGTTTTTATCGCCGAGGTTTTTACGCAATTTACGGAACAAGAGGCCGGCATCAATGAGCTGAACTTTGCCTTTGCGTGCTTCGGGTTTGTTGTTGGACAGCAACCAAATATAAGTGGTAATGCCTGTGTTATAAAACAGATTATTAGGCAGCTGTACGATGGCTTCGAGCAAATCTTTTTCAATAATATGGCGACGAATGTTGCTTTCTCCTGAACCTGCATCGCCGGTAAACAGGCTTGAGCCGTTATGCACAGAGGCAACACGGCTGCCGATTTTGTTGTTTTTCGGCGATTTCATTTTGTTGACCATTTCCATCAGGAAAAGCAGCTGACCATCGCTGGAGCGCGGGGTGGCATCAAGGGTTTCTACATTGCCCCAGTAATCTGGTAAGGTAACTTTAAAGCGACTGTCGATAACCTCATTGCCGTCTTTGATATAGGCTTGATCTTTGCTCCAGCTTTTGCCATATGGCGGGTTGGAAAGCATAAAGTCAAAGTGATTACCTTGGAAGCTATCTGTAGCAAGGGTTGAGCCGACTTTGATGTTTTCGGGATTATCACCTTTAATCATCATGTCAGATTTACAAATGGCATAGGTTTCATCATTGGTTTCTTTACCAAACAAAAAGATGGAACGCTCGCCTTGTGATTCAGATAGCGGATATTTTTGCTCAATAAAGTTTTGCGACTCGGTCAGCATGCCACCGCTGCCGCAAGCTGGGTCGTAAATCGTAATAATGGCCGGAATTTGGTCTTTGAGCGGATCAAAGACTAAATGCGTCATCAGCTCGATCACTTCGCGCGGGGTAAAGTGTTCGCCAGCTTCTTCGTTGTTTTCTTCGTTAAATTTACGAATCAGCTCTTCAAATACATAGCCCATGCCCAGATTGGTCAGCGCTGGTAATTTGTTGTCCTCAGGGTCTTGTTGTTCTTTAGGGGTAAGATTGATATAGGGCGATACAAATTTTTCCAACACACTCAGCAAAACATTTTTATGAGACATATGGCGGATTTGTTCGCTCAGCTTGAAGCATTTGATGATTTCCTGCACGTTGGTGCTGAAACCGTCAAGATATTCTTCAAAATTCGCCAGCATATGCTGCGGCGTATTGCCGGCGGTTTGATAGAGGGATTTTAATGTCCATTTCGAGGTGTTATAAAAAACATAGCCGGTAATTTTTTTGAGGGGAAGGTCATCCAATTCGGTGAATGCCAATTCTTCTTTTTGAAAACGCATTTCTTCCAATACGGCATCTTTGCTTGGCTCAAGCAAGGTGTCCAAACGACGAAGCACAAACATCGGCAAGATCACATCACGATATTTACCGCGCACATACACATCGCGCAGACAATCGTCTGCAATACTCCAAATAAAAGAAACCAGTTTGTTATGAACAGAATGCTCCATATTTGTTCCCACTTAATATTATGAAATTTTTTGGGTATTGTTGCTTATTTTTAATGGGCATTCAATTTTTTCTTTTATTAAAGGAAGCTAATTGTTATTAGTTATGATTGTAGGATCTTATAGAGAAGAAAGCGTGTGGTAAAAAATTAAGTAAATTTTACCGCACTTTTGTATTTTATGCTGGATTATCTATATCTTTAAATTCTACGTCAAAGCCATATTCTTTCGCCAACCATTCGCCTAATGCCTTGATGCCATAGCGTTCTGTTGCGTGATGACCTGCAGAGAAGAAATGCAATCCTTGCTCACGGGCAGAATGGATTGTTTGTTCTGACACTTCCCCTGTAATAAATGCGTCGCAGCCTTGTTCTGCAGCAAGATCAATATAACCTTGTCCGCCACCGGTACAGATGCCAATTTTTCGGATTAAGTGCGGTCCGTTTTCAATGCAAATTAACGGTTTTCGATTTAACACTTTTTCTATTTTTTCTGCAAATTTTTCACCTGTCATCGGTTCTTTTAATTCGCCCCAAACAGGAATACTCACAGAGCCTTTTTCTAATGGTTGTAAATTTTCAATGTCGAGCAGTTTGGCTAATTGTGCATTGTTACCTAATTCTGGGTGCACATCTAATGGCAAGTGATAGCCATATAAATTAATGTCGTTCACTAAAAGGGCTTTAATTCGCTTGCCTTTCATTCCTCGAATACAAGGGTTTTCACTTTTCCAAAAATAGCCGTGATGAACCAAAATCGCATCGGCGTTTTTGCTGATTGCGTAATCAATTAAAGCCTGACTCGCCGTTACGCCAGTAATGATTTTTTTGATTTCTGTTTTACCTTCGACTTGTAAGCCGTTGGGCGCATAGTCATTGATTTTATCAGAAGAAAGTTTTTGATTAATGAGTTGTTCAAGTTCGAGATTATTCATAATGGATCGTTGATTGGAAAAAGTTGGGATATGGTACAAAATTCCCAAAAAAATGGCTAGTGCGAAAGGAGTGGGGGAATGCACTAGCCAAGTTTCATTACTATTAAATTACTATCTAGTATCTAAAACAGAATTCATTATATACATAAGTTTATAGCGATCAAGGGGAAATAAGAAATTTTTTATTTAAAGTGCGGTTTAAATTCCTTGTGTTTTTTTACCGCACTTTTCCTCTTAAATTCCCCTTGAAATCTTTCTTTTTATTCTTATATCTGTGACGTTCAATTTTTATCTTTATGAAGGAAAAAATTATGTCACAAAATCAAGAAACTCGCGGATTCCAATCTGAAGTCAAACAACTACTCCAATTAATGATTCATTCTTTGTACTCTAACAAAGAAATTTTCTTACGTGAATTGATTTCTAATGCTTCTGATGCAGCAGATAAATTACGCTTTAAAGCACTTTCCAACCCTGCTTTATATGAAGGCGATGGCGACTTGCGTGTGCGTGTTAGCTTTGATGCGGATAAAGGCACTATCACAATTAGCGATAACGGCATTGGCATGACCCGTGAGCAAGTCATCGATCATTTGGGTACGATTGCAAAATCAGGAACAAAAGAATTTTTAACCGCACTTGGTCAAGATCAAGCAAAAAATAGCCAGCTTATTGGGCAATTTGGTGTGGGTTTTTATTCAGCTTTTATTGTGGCAGATAAAGTGACTGTAAAAACCAGAGCAGCTGGCGAAGAGGCGGATAAAGCCGTACTTTGGGAATCTGCGGGTGAAGGCGAATATTCTGTGGCGGATATTGAGAAAAAATCCCGTGGCACAGATGTGATTTTACATTTACGCGAAGATGAAAAAGAATTTTTAAACGAATGGCGTTTGCGTGAAATTATCGGTAAATATTCTGACCATATTGGCTTGCCAGTGGAAATGCTGACGAAAGAATACGATGATGAAGGCAAAGAGTGCGGTGAAAAATGGGAGAAAATTAATAAATCCGATGCGCTTTGGACGCGTTCTAAAAATGATGTGTCTGATGAGGAATACAAAGCGTTTTACAAACACTTAAGCCACGATTTTGCTGATCCTGTGACTTGGGCGCATAACAAAGTTGAAGGAAATCAAGCATATACTAGTTTGCTTTATGTGCCAGCTAAAGCACCTTGGGATTTATTTAATCGCGAACATAAACACGGCTTAAAACTTTATGTTCAACGTGTATTTATTATGGATGATGCTGAGCAATTTATGCCGAATTATCTACGTTTTATGCGTGGTTTAATCGATAGTAATGATTTGCCATTAAATGTATCTCGTGAAATTTTACAGGATAACAAAATTACGGCTGCATTACGCAAAGCATTAACTAAGCGTTCATTACAAATGCTAGAAAAATTAGCAAAAGATGATGCAGAAAAATATCTTCAATTCTGGAAAGAGTTTGGTTTAGTCTTGAAAGAAGGTCCTACAGAAGATTTTGCTAACAAAGAAACTGTCGCGAAGTTATTGCGTTTTGCTTCGACACATAATGATGGTAGTGAGCAAGCTGTCTCTTTAGAAGATTACATCTTGCGTATGAAAGAGGGGCAAAAAGCTATCTATTACATTACAGCGGATAGTTATGTTGCAGCGAAAAATAGCCCACACTTGGAATTATTCAATAAAAAAGGCATTGAGGTTTTGTTGCTTTCCGATCGCATTGATGAATGGATGTTAAGCTATTTAACTGAATTTGACGGTAAACAATTACAAAGTATCACGAAAGCAGATTTGGATTTAGGCGATTTAGCCGATAAAGAATCTGAAACACAAAAACAACAAGATGAAGCCTTTGGTAGTTTTATTGAGCGTGTGAAAAACTTGCTTGGCGAACGGGTAAAAACGGTGCGTTTAACTCACAATTTAACGGATACACCAGCGGTGGTTTCTACGGATAACGATCAAATGACGACCCAAATGGCGAAATTGTTTGCAGCCGCAGGGCAACCTGTACCAGAAGTAAAATACACATTTGAACTGAATCCAGAACATCATTTAGTGAAAAAAGTAGCGGATATTGCAGATGAAACTGAATTTGCTGATTGGGTGGAACTGTTGCTTGAACAAGCTATGTTAGCAGAGCGCGGATCTTTGGAAAATCCAGCTGCGTTTATTAAACGTATCAATAAGTTGTTAGGTTAATTCATTTGAGATGAAGTAGCATAAGGGTTAAAATCCTCAATCTGATTAGATTGAGGATTTTTCTTTTTTAGGTGAAATATGATTACAGTTTACGGTATTAAAAATTGCGATACAGTAAAGAAAGCGTTGAAATGGTTGGCGGATCACAATATTGAATATAAACTCCATGATTACCGTATTGATGGGTTAGATTTGAATTTTTTAACCCAAGCGGAAACTCAATTTGGCTGGGATGTGTTAGTGAATAAACGCAGTACAACTTGGCGTAATTTGGATGAGCAAGTTAAAAATTCTCTTGATAAAACCACCGCACTTTCCGTGTTGGCTGAGAATCCAACTTTAATTAAACGCCCAATTATTTTACAAGATGGGAAGGCATTAATTGGATTTAATGAAAAGGAATATCAGGCTGCTTTTGCTTAAAGTGCGGTTATTTTCTTAGGAGTTTTTATGAAAGAAAAAGTGGTTTCGTTGGCGCAAGATTTAATTCGTCGCCCGTCTATTAGCCCAAATGACGAAGGCTGTCAGCAAATTATTGCCGAAGGTTTAGAAAAATTAGGTTTTCAAATTGAATGGATGCCTTTTAATGACACGTTGAATTTGTGGGCAAAACACGGAACGAGCGAGCCAGTTATTGCGTTTGTAGGACATACGGATGTTGTGCCTACTGGCGATGAAAATCAGTGGTCGTCTCCGCCGTTTTCTGCGGAGATTATTGATGGCATACTTTATGGGCGTGGTGCGGCGGATATGAAAGGCTCCCTTGCAGCAATGATTGTGGCGGCAGAAGAATACGTAAAAGCAAATCCTAACCATAAAGGCACCATTGCATTATTGATTACCTCTGATGAAGAGGCTGCTGCAAAAGATGGAACTATACGCGTGGTTGAGACGTTAATGACGCGTGATGAAAAAATTACTTATTGTATGGTTGGCGAGCCATCGAGTGCTAAAAACTTAGGCGATGTTGTCAAAAATGGTCGCCGCGGCTCAATTACGGGAAACCTTTATATTCAAGGTATTCAAGGACACGTGGCCTATCCGCATTTAGCTGAAAATCCAATCCATAAAGCCGCCCCGTTTTTGCAAGAATTAACGACCTATCAATGGGATAAAGGTAATGAATTTTTTCCGCCAACAAGCCTACAAATTGCTAACATTCACGCAGGTACGGGAAGTAATAATGTAATTCCTGCTGAGTTATATATTCAGTTCAATTTGCGTTATTGCACAGAAGTCACGGATGAAATCATTAAGCAAAAAGTGGCTGAAATGCTAGCAAAACATAATTTGAAATATCGTATTGAATGGAATTTATCAGGCAAACCCTTTTTAACAAAACCAGGTAAATTATTAGATTCGATAACCTCCGCTATTGAGGAAATCACAGGCATAACGCCAAAGGCTGAAACAGGTGGTGGCACGTCAGACGGTCGTTTTATTGCATTGATGGGCGCAGAAGTAGTGGAATTTGGCCCGTTAAATTCAAGCATTCATAAAGTCAATGAATGTGTCAGTGTAGAAGACCTTGGCAAGTGCGGTGAAATTTATCACAAAATGTTAGTGAATTTATTGGATAGCTAAAATGAAATTAACCCTAGAAATGCTTACAGGAAAGTCCCGTGAGCATTTAGTCAATTTACCCACAACTCATTCATCAAATCATTTTTTGCAAACGCAAGCTGTGCAAGCATTTCAAGCTTTGCAACAAAGTGCGGCAAAAAATGGCTTTAATTTACAGCCTGCGAGTAGTTTTCGTGATTTTGAACGCCAACAACTTATTTGGAACAGCAAATTTAAAGGCGAGAGAAAAGTCCATGATGACACAGGAAAGGCATTAGATTTAAGCCAATTAGATGACTGGCAAAAATGTCAGGCGATTTTACGTTGGTCTGCATTGCCAGGGGCGAGCCGTCATCATTGGGGAACGGAAGTGGATATTTTTGATCCTGATCTTTTGCCACAAGGGCAATCTTTACAACTAGAGCCTTGGGAATATGAAAAAGGCGGCTACTTCTTTGAATTGAGTGAATTTCTTGCCGAAAATTTACCGCACTTTGATTTTGCTTTGCCTTTTATGAATATGCAGTCCAATAAGAAAGTGGGGCGGGAGCCTTGGCATATCAGTTATTTGCCGTTAGCTGAATTGGCAAGCCAGCAATTTTCTCCAGAGATTTTGCAACAGGCGTGGAAAGGGGAAAATATTTTAGGCGCAGACTGTTTAATATCACATCTTGAACAAATTTTTTCCGAATATATTGTTTAAAAATAAGCCTTATTGTGAAGATAAGGCTTTATTGTTAAGCGTAAAAAAGCCCTTTTTTATGTAAATAAACAGGCAAATTATCGCCAATAGATAAATCGGGAGAAATAACGTTCTCAATCCATATTGCGTAGCCATTAATTTCAATTTGAATGGAGGTAATTTTTCCTTTAAATTCAATTTGTTTTATTTGTCCATTAAAAAGTGCGGTTGGATTTTCTGATGTTTTAAACAGGCTAAATTGTTCTAGGCGAAGCAAAATCCTACCTTGATTTTGTGAGATTGATTTATTTTTTATAGGAATATTGCCTAATTGGCATTGAGCGGTATTTTCATCGAGCAGATTTGCAGGCAAAACAATACTTTCCCCCATAAATTTTGCTGTTTCAAGATGATTAGGCGACCAATAAAGGGTGCGAGGCGTATCGATTTGTAAAATTTTACCTTGCTGAATAATGGCGATTTTATCAGCGTAGCGTAAGGCTTCATCACGGTCGTGAGTAACGAAAATTGCGGAAGCACCGCTTTGGCGAAGTGCTTGGAGCATCTCTTGGCGAATTTGTTGGCGAAGATGCTCGTCTAAGGCACTGAAAGGTTCGTCTAATAAAATCAGTTCTGGATTAGGGGCTAAAGCGCGCGCCAATGCTACGCGTTGTTGTTGTCCGCCTGAAAGTTGATGTGGAAAGCGATCCGCCAGTTCAAAAATACCCGTTAGTTGCATTATTTGCTCAATCCGCGTTTTTTCTTCGCTATTTTTTCCTTTGCCGTTGCCTAATCCGTAAGCAATGTTGCGATAGACATTTAAGTGAGGAAAAAGTACGCCCTCTTGCACCACATAACCGAGATGACGTTGTTGCGTTGGAAGATTAAAATTCTCGCCAAAAATTAACCGCTCTTTTAGCCAAATTTCGCCATTAGAGGGTTGTTCAAAACCTGCAATGGCACGTAATAATGTAGTTTTGCCACAGCCTGAAGATCCAAGTAAAAAGAGGATTTCTCCGCGTCGTAAGCTGAATGAAATATCGTGCAGAACTTGTTGTTCATTAAAAAATTTATTGAGATTTTTAACGGTTAATAACGGATTATTTATCATTTTATTTAAACGCATATTTTTTCAATAAAAATACAGGAATACCCGAAAAAAGAACGAGCATTAACGCATAAGGGGTGGCGGCAGCATATTGCGCATCGCTGGTATGTTCCCACACAGCAATGGATAAGGTTTTAATATCATTTGATGTGAGCAAAAGCGTCGCGGTAAGCTCTTTCATTAAATTCAAAAAAACCAAAGCAAATGCGGCGGCCACACCTGGTAATATGGCTGGTAGCGTCAAGGTGCGAAAAATATAGAAAGGGTTTCGCCCAAGACTTTGTCCGACTTTTTCAATTTGATCGGAAAGTTGCTCTAAAGACGCTCTTAATGTAGTTTGTGCCATTGGCAAATAGAGCATAAAGTAGGCAATGATAATCACAAAAAAAGTTTGATATAGGTCGTTAGCGTAATGGATGGAAAAATAGACTAATGATAAGGCAATGACTAAGCCTGGCACAGCGTGTAATAGATATGGCAAGCGGTCGATCCAAATCGTTAAATAACTACGGTAACGAACAGCTGCCCAAACTAATGGCAAGGCGCACATTACGGTAAGCAATGCGCCTAAGCCTGAAATGATAAATGAATTGCTGAATGCCGATAAAAATTCTGAAAAATCGCCCGCACTTTCAAGTGAAGTCCCCACGATAAGCCAGTAAATTAACATAATCACAGGCACGCCAATGCTTAAAATGAATATGCTAGAGAAAAATCCGAAGGTTAAACATTGTTTTCCAAAGGAAAGTGTTTTTACGAGATAAGGACGCGTAACACCTTTTCCACTGTGGTAAAGGGTTTGTTTTCCACGAAAGAAAATTTCCCCAAAAACAATAAGTATACAAATCGCCATTAAAACGGCGGATAATAATGCAGCAGTGCTGTTGTTAAAAGACATTTCATATTCTTGGAAAATGGCAGTGGTAAAGGTTTGATAATTTAAAATTGACACTGCACCAAATTCGACCAACATATGTAAAGCAATTAGTAAGATACTACTACCAATGGCGGGTTTAAGTTGCGGGAAAATAGCATACCAAAAGGTATACACAGGGCTTTTACCAAGCGAAAGGCTTACTTCTTCAAGAGAACGATCAAGTCTTTTTAATATAGCGGAAACGGGCAAATAAGCCAAAGGAAATGAACTTAATGTCATAATACCAATTGTTCCCCAAAAACCCTCAACGCGGAATGTGAGGCTGATCCAAGTAAAACAACTTACAAAGGCGGGAATACAAAGGGGTAACGTCATCGCCACTTCAAAAAAAGCTTTACCGAAAAAGCGATAACGTTCAAGTAAAAAAGCACAAAGCGTGCCAAGTGAAATAGCTCCGATAGTTACACAAACCATTAAAAGCATTGTATTGCTTAATAATTCAGCCATTCGAGGGCGAAACAATAGCTCAACACTTCGCGTTAATCCCACTTCTGTCGCACGAAAAATGACATACAGAAACGGCAAACATAACGGAAGCCCGATTAAGATGATAAGTAAAGTGAGCCAGAATGGCGGTCTGCGAGGCAAAGTTAAATCCTTTTAGGAATGTGAACCTTTCAGTTCACGCACGCAAGCGGTTAATTTTGTTAGAGAATTGTAAACGCGTGCGTGAATTTTTTCAAATACACGCACGCAATATTTGGATTATTTCAATCCAGCTTCTTCAATTAATTTGATCGCATGTTCTTTATCTTGAGCTGTTGTTGCGGATACCACTGGTGCTTCTAATTTTTCATAAGGTTCAAGATTAAATGGCGAAACCACATCAGCACGTAACGGATATTCTGCACGCGCTGCCACTAATGCCTCTTGACCTTTTTTACTCGCTAAGAAATCAACGAATTTTTGTGCTTCAGCTTGATTTTTAGAGGCTTTCAATACTGCAGCACCTGAATAGCTAACTAACGCACCTGGATCTTGGTGGCGAACGAAATAAAGACGGCTTTTTAGGTTTTCCACGCCTTTTTCTTTTGCTAGGTTATACCAATAATAGTTATTGATTAACGCAGCAGGCACTTCGCCATTTTCAACTGCTTGTAATGCCACACTATTTTTCGCGTAAAGTTTTCCGTTCTCTTTTAAGCCTTTTAACCAATTAAGCGCAACTTTGTCCCCTTTCATTTTGCTTAAAGCAACAACTTGCTCTAAGAACGCACCAGAAGTTGATACATAACCGATTTTGCCTTTCCATTTTGGTGTTGCATAATCAAGCACTGATTTTTCCATATCTTTTTCAGATAATTTAGTGTGATCGTAAACCACTACGCGAGAACGACCACTTAATGCAACCCAGTCTTTTTTCGGTGCAAGTGGTACGCCTTTTTGTGCAGTTTGTTTAATGGTTTGTTCTGAAATTGGTGCTAAAAGCCCTGCTTCAGAAAGATCGGCAAAAGTCGCTGTTTGTTCAGTATAGAAAACATCGGCGGGTGTTTTATCACCTTCTTCTTTTAATTGACCTGCAAGTTGCGCACTTTTTCCGCTATTTAGCGTAACTTTAATGCCAGTTTCCTGTTCAAAGGCTTTTGCCACTGCAACAGCGGCTTCTTTGTGCTGACCATTATAAACGGTAATATCAGCAAAACTATTAGCAGAAAAAGCAAGTGCTGCCGCAAGGGTAGCAAGTTTGAAATGTTTAAATTGCATTGAAAAGCTCCTTATGTTGAGTGCAAATTATTCAGTTAAGCCTGAATTGTGGCTATTCTATGCCTAATTTTATTTAAATGCAAATAGTTCTCAATTTAAATTGATATTTAGATGAAAAACAAAACGGTACATTAAACGAACCATACACAGATTATAGGTTTACAGGCTGGATATAGCCTAATCTTGTTAATACATCACAAAGCTCATTAAATAACTCAGTGCAATCATAAGTTTCATCAATCAACTTATCATTGTTATTCATATCTTGATATTCATTTTGAATTAAATAGCCTTGTAATGCTGATTTCAACTCAGCTTTAGTTGTCGGTTTTTCCATTCGAGACATCATATAAAGATGAAGTTTATTCAAATCTTCTACGCCGCCGTTATACATATTTCCAGCACCAATATACTGATTTGTGCCTTCTACCAATGTTTTTACATATTGAGTAAAACGTTTCGGTATGTAAGTTTTGTTATCTTCAAAGGAATAAATTGAATTGAAAAAAGCATTGAAGAAATAATAGAAAAAGGCGGAACAATTATTCCGCCTTAATTTATTTAATCTATCATTTTAATAGTTATCATTTTTATCTATAATATAAAAACCAAGTTAATTACTAGGAGATAAAAATGGCAAAAGATGAAGTAGGGCATAATTTTCTTGCACGTTTGGGTAAAACGCGTTTGCGTCCAGGCGGTAAAAAAGCGACAGATTGGTTAATTGCCAATGGCGATTTTAGCCAAGATAAAAAAGTGTTAGAGGTTGCCTGTAATATGGGGACGACTGCAATTGGATTGGCGAAACAATTTGGTTGTCATATTGAAGGTGTTGATTTAGATGAAAATGCGTTAGCAAAAGCACAAGCAAATATTGAAGCAAATGGCTTGCAAGAAAAAATTCATGTACAGCGTGCGAATGCGATGAAGTTGCCTTTCGAGGATGAAAGTTTTGATATTGTCATCAATGAAGCGATGCTCACAATGTTACCCGTGGAAGCGAAGAAAAAAGCCATTGCAGAATATTTTCGAGTGTTAAAACCCAATGGTTTATTGCTTACTCACGATGTTATGCTGGTGGGGAATGATCATCAAACTATTCTAGAAAATATGCGCAAAGCGATTAATGTGACTGTCACGCCATTAACGAAAGATGGATGGAAAGGCATATTCCAAGAAAGTGGCTTTAGAAATGTTGATACTTTTTCTGGCGAGATGACATTACTTTCTCCAAAAGGAATGATTTATGATGAAGGAATTTTCGGTACGTTAAAAATCATCCGTAATGCGATGAAAGCGGAAAATCGCGAGCAATTTAAAAAAATGTTCAAAACCTTTAATGATCCTGAACATAAATTACATTTTATTGCTGTATGTAGTCAAAAATAATATAAAAATGAACCGCACTTTGATTTGCACCTTAATGAGTAAGCTTATTTGTTTAGTTTTGGGGTGCAGATCATTTATATTAATTTATTTATACGATAGTTAAATTAATATTTAATTCTCTAATGCCATTCTGTGCAGATTCAACAAGATTTTTGTCGCAAATTATGTGATCAAAATTTGTTAGTGGACAAATATGGAATGTCGCCACTTTCCCATATTTTGATGAATCTGATACTAAAATTCGTTTTATTTTTTCTAGTTCACTTGCTGTATTTGGTGGTGGTAAAGCTGGTAATATTATGTCGCCAAACCCAAATGCCATTGCGGCAGCAGATACTTTTCATTTGCCACTCACTTCCGTGATGATGGCTGGTATAATTCCCGCACTATTTGGTTTGATTCTCACCTACTTCTTAGCAAAACGCTTAATCAACAAAGGTTCTAAAGTGACTGACAAAGAGGTAATCGTGCTTGAAACGCAAAATTTACCTTCATTTCTGACCGCACTTGTCGCACCTTTAGTGGCAATTTTGCTATTGGCACTTCGTCCATTGTTTGATATTAAAGTTGATCCATTAATTGCATTGCCGTTAGGTGGTTTGATTGGTGCGCTTTGTATGGGCAAACTTCGCAATATAAATAGTTATGCTATCAATGGATTGAGTAAAATGACACCCGTGGCAATTATGTTACTTGGTACAGGCGCGCTTGCTGGCATCATTGCTAATTCTGGTTTAAAAGAAGTATTGATTCAAGGTTTGGAGCATTCAGGTTTGCCATCATACATTCTTGCACCAATTTCAGGGGTGTTGATGTCTTTAGCGACAGCTTCTACCACGGCAGGTACTGCGGTGGCATCCAATGTGTTCAGTAGTACCTTGTTAGAACTTGGTGTTAGCAGTCTTGCTGGTGCAGCAATGATTCATGCAGGGGCGACCGTATTTGATCATATGCCACATGGTTCTTTCTTCCATGCCACAGGCGGTAGTGTGAATATGGATATCAAAGAACGTTTAAAACTTATTCCTTATGAAAGTGCGGTCGGTTTGATGATGACCATCGTTTCTACCTTAATTTTTGGCGTATTTAAATTCTAGGAGTTGTTATGAAATTTGTGATTGCACCTGATTCTTTTAAAGAAAGTTTGACCGCACTTGAAGTCGCTACCGCCATTGAAACAGGCTTCAAACGTGTATTCCCCGATGCGGACTATGTAAAATTGCCAATGGCAGATGGGGGCGAAGGTACAGTTCAATCCCTTGTGGATGCCACGCAAGGCAAGCTCATTGAATGTGAAGTCACCGCGCCTTTGGGTGACAAAGTGAAAAGTTTCTTCGGTTTATCGGGAGATGGAAAAACCGCGATTATCGAAATGGCAGCAGCTTCTGGTTTACATCTTGTTCCGCCTGAAAAACGCAATCCCTTGCTTACCACCAGTTACGGCACAGGGGAGTTGATTAAACTGGCATTAGATTTAGGCGTGGAGAGTTTCATTCTTGGCATTGGCGGTAGCGCAACCAACGATGGTGGTGTAGGAATGTTGCAAGCACTAGGGATGCAATGTTTAGATTCGCAAGATAAGCCTATCGGTTTTGGTGGAGCAGAGCTAGCAAATATTGTGAAGATTGACGTTCAACAATTAGATCCACGTTTGCAACAAGTTCACATTGAAGTAGCGTGCGATGTGAATAATCCGCTCTGTGGTGAATGTGGCGCATCTGCCATTTTTGGACCACAAAAAGGCGCAACACCTGAAATGGTGAAACAACTTGATGCTGCACTTTCGCATTTTGCTGAAATTGCCGAACGCGATTGCGGTAAACAAATTCGTGATCAGGCTGGCGCAGGTGCTGCTGGTGGTATGGGTGGTGGCTTGCTATTATTACCAAGCGTACAACTGAAAGCAGGCATACAAATTGTGTTAGACCGGTTACATTTAATTGACTATGTAAAAGATGCTGATGTAGTGATTACGGGTGAAGGGCGAATAGATGCACAAAGTATTATGGGTAAAACGCCAATTGGTGTGGCGCGTACGGCAAAACAGTTCAATAAGCCAGTGATCGCCATCGCAGGGTGTTTGCGTGAAGATTATGATGTGGTGTTTGATCACGGTATTGATGCGGTGTTCCCTATTATTCACCAACTTAGCGATTTATCGGATATTCTCAAACAAGGCGAACAAAATTTAATTTCTACCGCTCAAAATGTGGCGAGAGTACTGGCATTTAAATTTCATTAAGAAATAAGGCTTGTTTTAAATTCGAGCCTTATTCCATGATTATTTATTTTGTGATGTTGAATAATTTCTCGCACCAAAAATCGCAGTGCCAATGCGTACCATTGTAGAACCGCATTTTATTGCGCTAGGCATATCATCCGTCATTCCCATAGAAAGTGTATCAATTTGTTGATTAGGTAAGGCTTGTTTCAGTTGTTCAAATAGGTCTGACATTTTTCTGAACACGGCTTCTTGTTCAGCGATTTTATCGGTTGGTGCGGGTATTGCCATTAAGCCACGTAGGCATAAGTGCGGTAAATTTTCGATGTGTTTTGCTAGTATTAGCATTTCCTCAGGTTGAATACCTGATTTACTTTCTTCATCGCTGATATTAATCTGAATTAATACATTCAATGGAGCCTTGTTGGTCGGTCGTTGTTCATTTAAACGATCTGCAATTTTTGCTCGATCAAGCGTTTGCATCCAATCAAAATGTTCTGCAACGAGACGGGTTTTATTTGATTGTAATGGGCCGATAAAATGCCATTCAAGGTTTATATTTTGAGACTCAAAATATTGGATCTTTTCTACCCCCTCTTGCACGTAATTTTCCCCAAAAGCCGTTTGTCCCGCTTGATAAGCCGAAAGAATAGCAGAAATAGGTTTGGTCTTAGATACGGCAAGTAATTTTACGGTATTTTGATTGCGATTTTTTTCTTTACAAGCCGTTTCAATTTTTTGCTGAATTAGGTTGAGATTATGCTGGATATTCATAGGTTTTCCTTTATAAAAAAGTGCGGTTAGTTTACACGAAATTTATTGACTAAGAAAATTTCTGAAAAATTTGTCACTTTCTGTTTGACAAGCTAGGGAAATTTCGGTATTTCTTTACGCATTCATTTTTCAAGATAAAACACAATGAAAAATAACTGCACTTTATCCGTAATCATTAGCACGATTACCGCCATTATGATGACCATTATTATGATTAATGGTGCGGGTTAGTGCAGCAAAAACAAGATACAGAAAACCCGCGATTCAACTGAATAGCGGGTTTTTTTATAAATTTAAAAACACAATATCTAGGAGAACCAATTATGCGCGTACTTAAATTTGGCGGCACTTCGCTTGCAAATCCGGAACGTTTTTCCCAAGCGGCGAAATTGATCGAGCAAGCTCATTTAGAAGAGCAGGCTGCAGGTGTTTTATCAGCACCAGCCAAAATAACCAACCATCTCGTCGCCCTTTCTGAAAAAGCTGCATTAAATCAATCAACCGATACGCATTTCAACGAAGCAATCGAAATTTTCTATAACATCATTAATGGCTTACATGCCGAAAATAATCAATTCGACTTAAATGGCACCAAGGCACTTATTGATGCTGAATTTGCTCAAATCAAAGGATTATTAGAAGAAATTCGTCAGGCAGGAAAAGTAGAAGATGCAGTTAAAGCGACCATTGATTGCCGTGGGGAAAAACTTTCTATTGCAATGATGAAAGCTTGGTTTGAAGCACGTGGCTATAGCGTACATATTGTGGATCCGGTCAAGCAATTATTAGCAAAAGGCGGTTATCTTGAGTCTTCAGTTGAAATTGAAGAATCAACAAAACGTGTTGATGCAGCAAGTATTGCAAAAGATAAAGTGGTGCTGATGGCAGGTTTTACTGCGGGTAATGAAAAAGGCGAGTTGGTATTGCTCGGTCGTAATGGCTCAGACTATTCTGCAGCCTGTTTAGCCGCTTGTTTAGGCGCAAGTGTATGCGAAATTTGGACCGATGTGGACGGCGTTTATACTTGCGATCCGCGTTTAGTGCCTGATGCACGTTTATTACCAACGCTTTCTTATCGTGAAGCGATGGAACTCTCTTATTTCGGTGCGAAAGTGATTCATCCTCGTACGATTGGGCCATTGTTGCCACAAAATATTCCTTGTGTCATTAAAAATACAGGAAATCCTTCTGCGCCAGGTTCGATTATTGATGGCAATGTGAAATCAGAAAGTTTGCAAGTTAAAGGTATCACTAACTTAGACAATTTGGCGATGTTTAATGTGTCAGGCCCTGGTATGCAAGGTATGGTAGGCATGGCATCTCGCGTATTTTCAGCCATGTCAGGTGCAGGCATTTCAGTTATTTTAATTACTCAGTCTTCGTCTGAATATAGTATTAGTTTCTGTGTGCCTGTGAAATCTGCAGAAGTAGCGAAAACCGTACTAGAAACGGAGTTTGCTAATGAATTAAATGAACATCAATTAGAATCAATTGAAGTGATTAAAGATTTATCCATTATTTCTGTTGTGGGCGATGGAATGAAGCAAGCGAAAGGCATTGCTGCTCGTTTCTTCTCGGCATTAGCGCAGGCAAACATTAGCATTGTGGCGATTGCACAAGGATCTAGCGAACGTTCAATTTCTGCGGTTGTGCCGCAAAATAAAGCCATTGAAGCGGTGAAGGCTACCCATCAGGCGCTTTTCAATAATAAAAAAGTCGTGGATATGTTTTTAGTGGGCGTTGGCGGAGTAGGCGGAGAATTAATTGAGCAGGTAAAGCGTCAAAAGGAGTATCTAGCAAAGAAGAATGTTGAAATTCGAGTTTGTGCTATTGCGAATTCCAACCGTATGTTGCTTGATGAAAATGGATTAAATTTAGAGGATTGGAAAAACGATTTAGAAAATGCGACTCAGCCATCAGATTTTGATGTATTGCTTTCTTTCATTAAATTACATCATGTGGTGAATCCAGTATTTGTAGATTGTACTTCAGCCGAATCTGTAGCAGGGCTTTATGCTCGTGCGTTAAAAGAAGGTTTCCATGTGGTTACGCCAAACAAAAAAGCGAATACACGAGAATTAGTTTATTACAATGAGTTACGCCAAAATGCCCAAGCAAGCCAGCATAAATTTTTATATGAAACCAATGTAGGTGCGGGCTTGCCAGTTATTGAAAATCTCCAAAACTTACTTGCAGCAGGTGATGAGCTTGAATATTTTGAAGGGATTTTATCTGGCTCGCTTTCCTTTATTTTTGGTAAGTTGGAAGAAGGACTTTCTCTTTCAGAAGTAACCGCACTTGCGCGTGAAAAAGGCTTTACTGAGCCAGATCCTCGAGATGATCTTTCTGGACAAGATGTAGCACGCAAATTATTAATTCTTGCTCGTGAAGCGGGAATTGAACTTGAACTTTCAGATGTTGAAGTTGAAGGTGTATTGCCGAAAGGCTTCTCCGATGGAAAATCTGCAGATGAGTTTATGGCAATGTTGCCACAGCTTGACGAGGAGTTTAAAACTCGCGTTGCCACAGCTAAAGCAGAAGGCAAAGTATTGCGTTATGTTGGAAAAATTAGTGAAGGAAAATGCAAAGTATCCATCGTTGCGGTAGATCTGAATAATCCACTTTATAAAGTGAAAGATGGTGAAAATGCCTTGGCATTTTATACTCGTTATTATCAACCGATTCCACTTTTATTACGTGGTTATGGCGCAGGTAATGCAGTTACTGCGGCAGGTATCTTTGCAGATATTTTAAGAACATTACAACATTAATAAGGATTCCCAATGTTAAGAATTTACGCTCCTGCATCTAGCGCGAATATTAGCGTAGGTTTCGATACTTTAGGTGCTGCGATCTCTCCTATTGATGGTTCTTTGTTAGGCGATGTGGTTCAAATAGAATCTATTTCAACTGGTTTTGAGTTAGAAAGTGCGGGCTATTTTGTTCGTAAATTACCGAAAGAACCTCAAAAAAATATTGTTTACCAAGCTTATGTGCTATTTAGCGAGCAATTAAAATTACGCGGAGCAAATGTTAAACCTTTACGTTTAACGCTCGAAAAAAATATGCCTATTGGCTCTGGTTTAGGCTCCAGTGCTTGTTCTATTGTTGCTGCATTAGTGGCATTAAATCAGTTTCATAATGAACCTTTTTCGAAAATGGAATTGCTTGAAATGATGGGAGAATTGGAAGGTCGTATTTCTGGTTCAATCCATTATGATAACGTCGCACCTTGTTATCTTGGCGGTGTGCAATTTATGGTGCAATCGCTCGGCAATATTTGTCAAAAATTGCCATTTTTTGATAATTGGTATTGGGTGTTAGCCTATCCGGGAATTGAAGTTTCTACTGCTGAAGCTCGTGCAATTTTACCGAAAAGCTATACTCGACAAAACGTGATTGCCCATGGTCGTCATTTAGGTGGCTTTGTGCATGCTTGCCATACCCATCAGGAAAATCTTGCCGCGATTATGATGAAAGATGTCATTGCCGAGCCTTATCGTGAATCTCTGTTACCTAATTTTGCTGAAGTAAAACAAGCTACACGAGACTTAGGTGCACTTGCCACGGGTATTTCAGGCTCAGGGCCAACTATTTTCTCTATTGCCCCTGATTTACAAACTGCAATTAAACTTTCAAGTTATTTAGAAAGCCATTATTTACAAAATAATGAAGGTTTTGTGCATGTATGTAAAGTTGATAACGAAGGCACAAGAGAAATTAAATAAGTTAATTTAAATAGATGAAATCAGATTAAAAACGGATTAAATATGAATTTATACAATATCAAACACCCAGAAGAACAAGTCACTTTTTCTCAGGCTGTTCGTCAAGGTCTTGGGCGGGATCAAGGTTTATTCTTTCCAGAAGTTATTCCTAAACTTAATAACATTAATGAATTACTTGAATTGCCTCTTGTTGAGCGTAGCCAAAAAATTCTAGGTGCATTAATTGGTGAAGAATTACCGAAAGCAACGTTAGACGAGATGGTGAGAAATGCATTCACTTTCACCGCACCGTTAGAAAAAGTTGAAGATAATATTTATGCACTTGAATTATTTCATGGTCCCACATTGGCATTTAAAGACTTTGGTGGTCGTTTTATGGCACAGGCACTTGCTGCGGTACGTGGTGATGGAAAAACCACCATTTTAACGGCTACGTCTGGCGATACTGGAGCTGCTGTAGCACATGCGTTTTATGGATTAAAAAATATTAATGTAGTTATCCTTTATCCAAAAGGTAAAATCAGCCCATTACAAGAAAAGCTATTCTGTACTTTAGGTGGGAATATTCGTACTGTTGCGATTAACGCTGATTTCGATGCGTGCCAGGCTTTAGTTAAGCAAGCCTTTGATGATGTTGAATTGCGCCAAGCTATCGGGCTTAACTCTGCAAATTCTATTAATATCAGCCGTTTATTAGCTCAAGTTTGTTATTACTTTGAGGCTGTCGCACAATTGCCAAAAGAAAAACGTGATAATGTCGTGGTTTCTGTGCCAAGCGGTAATTTTGGTAACTTAACGGCGGGATTAATTGCAAAAACCTTAGGCTTGCCGATAAAACGCTTTGTCGCCTCAACAAACGCAAATGATACTGTGCCACGTTATTTGAAATCGGGTAATTGGGATCCTAAAACGACAGTTGCAACCCTTTCTAATGCAATGGATGTAAGTCGCCCAAATAATTGGCCGAGAGTGGAGGAATTGTTTAAACGAAATGGTTGGGATTTAACTGATTTAGGTTCGGGGATGCTAAGTGATAGCGAAACAGAAGATACTTTAAAAGCGATGCAGTCGAAAGGTTATTTATGTGAGCCTCACGGTGCGATAGCTTATCAGGTGTTGAAAGATCAACTTAAAGCAGATGAAGTAGGCATTTTCTTGTGCACTGCACATCCAGCGAAATTTAAAGAATCCGTAGAACGTATTCTTGGTATTCAGCTTCCATTACCTGAAACACTGGATAAACATAATCAGCTACCATTGCTTTCTGATGAAATGGATAATGATTTTGCACAACTACGGGCTTACTTATTGAAGTCATAAAGTGCGGTAAATTTTTATTGTGTTTTGGATAGCATCTGATTTTCAGGTGCTATTTTATTTTAGAAAATATAACGTAGCGATAAAATATATTAATTATTTTAGATTGGATGGAGAGAATAGCTATTTTTCAATAAGCAAGTAATTTAAAAAGTAGTATCAGATTTAGGCAATAAAAAACACCTTTCGGTGTTTGCTTTATTTTTAAGTGGTGGGTCGTGAAGGATTCGAACCTTCGACCAACGGATTAAAAGTCCGCTGCTCTACCGACTGAGCTAACGACCCAATTAGATGATTTTAAAGTAAATTTTAAAATCTTTGAATTGGTGTTTAAATGGTGCCCGAAGCCAGACTTGAACTGGCACGCCTCGAAAGGCGAGGGATTTTAAATCCCTTGTGTACATCATTTAAGTTTGAAAACTATTTGTTTAGACCAATTCCGTGTACCTAGCCAATACACCATGATCTACCCACTAACGCTCTGTGGATAGGTTAGATCTTACACAAAAATACTAGTTTGTAAAGCCTGAATGTACTAATTTTAAAAATATTTTTGCAAGGAACACCCTTAGATGCTCCTTGCATACCTATCTAAAGCAATTCTGTATATTCTCTTATTGAATCAATATTATCTTCAATATAGCTCAATGTAACTTTGACATCTTTATGTCCTAGTAATTGTTTAGCTATATATAGGTTTTCAGGTTTTTTCATTAGATTTGTTGCTGCAGTATGCCTAAATCTGTGAGGGGAGCTGATAATTCCCGTATATTTTGAAATAACTTTGAAGATATAGCTCACCTGGTTATTGGTCATTTTCTCTCCCTTTCGTTTAACAGCATTTGAAAATAAATTAATGTTAAATAGTTGAGATTCTACAGGCTGATTCAGTTTACTTAGTTCAGTTAATAATTTCTTTAGATAAGGATAAAGTGTCGTTGATATAGGAAGTATATGATACTCGTGATTTTTATTTATCTCAGATGGAATATGAATAACTTGATTCAGCAAATCTACATCTTTAATTCTTAATTTATTTAACTGAGAGCGTCGAATTGCCGTATAGCGGAAAGTCATAATTATGGTTTTAGTAAACCATAATGGGCGAAGAATAGGAGGAAGATGCTTTGATTCAGTGATTCCAAAGCTAAGTTTTTTTAAATCTGAAGAAGTATATACTTTCCTTTTCTTCTTTCCTTCTCTAATGAACAAACCATCGAAAGGATTCTTTGTAAATGGGAGGAGTTGTTTTTCAATTCCAAATTTGAAAATAGTCTTTAGCTGACGAATATAGCTATTCCAAGTCACTTCAATGATAGATTGTCCAACAACTCTTTTTCTCCATTGGAGTATTAATGAGTCTGATATTTCATCAGGATATTGAATACTACAATTTTTCTGTAATTGTCTAATTGCTTTTTCATAGCTTTTAATAGTATCTATACGTAAATGACGGTATAAAAAAAAATTACTAAGTAACATATCAAATGTGGTTCTATTCACTTTCATTTTCCTCAATAAGTGATAAATGCAAATTATCAATTGGAATTCTATTACCGAAAAAATAGTCAATTTTATCAATCAAATACCCAATCAATTGAGAGGTTCTTCTTGGGCCAATAACCTTACAGCGCCAAAAATTAATACTATCATTGTTTGATTGACGGTATTTCTTGTGTAATTTAAGGTCTTGGAAACTATATTGCAAATTTTCGATATCTTTTTTAGTAAAGTTGGTAATGCCCTTACTATTGAAAAAGAGTTGAAAGATTCCAGGTGTTACAAGGAAAAGTTTGCCTTTGACTATATGTAATTTAGCATTTGAATTATTAATAGTTAGGGTATTCCCGATAATTCCGGATTTTAGCCATTCAACAAAAATCTCTCCTGAGACAGCCTCAGTTTCCTTTTTATCATCACCCACTGTTATAGATGGGGTAGAGGCGATTTTATTTATTTCGCTTTCTTGAGATGGTTTTTTATCAGTAGAGTCTTGAGATTCTTCTACAGGTGAAAATAAATTCATTACCAAATCAGTCATATCCGTCTCGGTTTCTGAGTTTTGGGTATTGATTTGAGTGTTTTGAGAGGATGTATTTTCAGACAAATCCGGTTTATTCAGTGCGCCTGTTATTGCAGGAAGCTGCATTTCAGATTCCATAATCACTGAATTTTCTTCTTTAGTATCTTCAGCTGAATTTAATTGTTCTTCATTTTCAATATCGACTCGACCTAAAAATATACTTGGTCTGTCATTAAGATTTTCCCAAGCTACTTCCGGTTTAATTCTGAGTAAAGAAAATGCTTTAGGTGGGCACCAGCCTGAATCAGCTTTAATTCGACAATGCCAAATTGCTGTACCATCATTTGTACTTTCAATAATCCCCAGCGATTGCATTTCACTAAATAATTTAGGATTGTCAGCTGGAGCTGATATGCCTTGCTCCAATAAATAAGCTCGAATTTGGTCTGCAGTGGGTTTGCTCATTAACCATAGTGAATCCTCTGTAAGCCAACCATCGGATGGGCCTTTAGGTGTATTAATTTTAAATTTATGTTGCAGTAAATGACGTAAAGCCATGACTAGTTGTTTTGCAAATGATGTTATAGGTTTCTGAGTCAGTTTTGATACGTCTCCACCTAGTGCAAGAGTTACACTATTTTGGTCTGCTTTTTGTACTATTTCAGATAATAAACCAGCTTTATCTTTATGATCAGCCATGGCATACATTAAAGCTGAAAAAGCTTCCGGGTATTCTGCTAACCATGCAAATGCTTCTTTAGGAATTAAATAGTTTGCAAGAAAACTACCCATAACTGGGTGAAGATCATAATCTCGCCCTTTAATATATTTGAATTTATAAGGTTGAGTTGGTACTCCTAACCAAGGAAACCAACGAGAACCATCTTTTAATTGTATCTCTATATCAACAATAACTTTACCAATGTCATGAACCAATGCGGCATAAATAACAGCAGCAGTCCAAGCATCACGTTGCTTAGATTGTTCTTCCGGAGCAGCATTTTGTGGCAATACATAACTTTGTCGTAATTTAGCTGAAAATGAAAGTACTTCTAGGCCATGATCAAGCATACCACCTAAATGTGAGTGATGATGTGATTCTGAGGCAGGTAATAATTGAACCATTTCAGCGTAGCGCTCGATAGGTTTTTTATAGAGCTCATTAAACATATCTTGCGTCATTGATACTTGTTGCCAAAGTAAATTTAAGTATTTTTGGCGTAATTCAGAATTGAGTAATTCTGATGCAGTAAAGGGGGTTATCCATCCCTCATCATCCACTTTGAATGTTGATAAATTAAGATTTTTTAGAGAGGATGTGATATTAAGGGAATCTTGTTTTTTCCCTCTGATTTTATGAAAAATAGATGAAAGCATAACTCAGAACCTTTTTTGTAAAAGAATATTGATTTATGCATCGATCTCAATAAATAAATAATTCTAAATCGGAGATAAATATTAAAGCCATTTTGAAAGCCTTTTGGCCTTTTCAGGTAAGACCTTTCCCTTGGAAAGGTTACCTTTATTACATTACCCTTAATCCCGTTAGGGATTCCTTTAACCTTTTGTTTTTTTTGCTACAATAATAACAATTACAAAAAAAGAAGAAAAATATGAAGTTTGAAATTAAAGATAACCAGGTTGTTATAGCTTCTTACCCTAGCAAAGAAACAATATTAAAACATAATGGAGAAATAACTATATACTCTATAATTAGGCGTTATAAAGAACGAAGAGGGAAATGCAGACCTATCGGTGATAATTGCCCTATGTTGTATGCCATGAAAGGAGCTGAAGGATTAACAACAGATATTGAAACTATCGATGCTGTATATGAATATGCTAAAAAACTGATTGATGAATATCCATTTGAAGAACATATCGAACAACCATTTGATGTGATCATACTTATGCCATCTAAACATAGTATTGGGCGTAATTTAGCTTGTTTATTGCAGCAAAAATTTAACATAAATATTATTGATAATTTTCTCAGAAAAAAAACGCCTGAAACATTGATTGAGGATGTTAGAAGTGATAACACAATTCCCCCTGATAAAAAACAGTCCTTAATTACTGCATTAAAGAGAAGCGAAGGGGGATTATCAATAAAAGACATAGCACCGAAGAATAGATGCTACTTACATATTTTTTGTGGTGATCATGTAAAATTACCAGCTGATGCTAAACATGTATTACTCGTTGACGATATATCTTCTTCAGGAACAACATTTGAAAGCGCGGCAGCAGTGATTAGACAATATTGCAAACAAGTTGAAATGATCTCAGCAGTTACATTATTTGCACCGATTAAATGAGTTTTAAGTAACGATTAGCTATTGTCATTAATCATAAGAATTAATCATAAGAATTAATCATAAGAGTTAATCATAAGAGTTAATCATAAGAGTTAAAATTAGATTGACATTTAATTAGTAAATACTTAACATTAAGCACATCTAAGAGATTAGATTGACAGGGTAAATGTCCCCTCGGTCATAAAACATAGCAGGGACCCGCAGAGTGCAACTTCGGCCAGCTTATAATGAGCAAGTAGAAGGAGTTCTAGGCAGCGGCTAGAAAAATAATTAAACAATGGGGAGCTTGGCTCCCCATCATTTTATCTATTAGAATATATCAGTTCATTATAATTTTTTAGGTAATATTGGTTAGGTAAATTAACCTTCTCTCCATTAACGTTATCGTGTCCTCTATCAACTCTGCTGAGTAGTTCATTTACCAGCATGAATGATAATGTCTTTTTTATAAACCCTTTTGGAATTCCTGTTTTTTTAGTTATCGTGAGATAAGATGCCATTGAATACTTAAACTTTTTATCTCTTATTGCAGAAAAATAAATGAATAATTTTAGTGCATACAATTCAATTTGTGAACGCAACGAGAAGCTTCTACAAAATATGCCTTCTATCTCATGAATTGGGACTTTACACCACGTTTTATCTTCATTTTGATTCACTATATATTGGTTTTCTCTTCCAATTCTCTTAATTGAAATAATATTATTGGATTCCAATACTTTTAATCCCATGCTTATAGATTGCCTACTAATACCTAGACTCTCTGAAAATTCTTTATAAGTAAAATTTGTTATCAACTCATCATTAAATTCATCTTTTTGTGCCTTACTTACGATAATTAAAAACATCATTAATGCAGCAATATTTGCTGCATTCATTTGATTTTGGTTATTAGATGAGTATCTAAATTTTTTTAGACCACCGTCAATAACCCATCTACTCGGCATTTTGGACCAATATTTCATTTTTTTTTGTACACCCATAAAAATAGACTCATACATAAGAACATAAATCCAATACCAATTGAAAGATCGGTTAATTCAGTTACAAAGGTAGATAAATGATCTAAATTGAAGTTTGATAAAACGGTCATGATTAATGATAAAAATCTCTGTATTTGCATATTGATAAACTCCCATATAAATTTTTATACGGTATATTTATCTTTATATGACCCCAATATCTAGATATAGTTTTTATAAAATTCACACAAAAATGTAATAAAATCAAATCTTTACTTATTAAAAATTAGTCTTTATTTTAAACTAATTAGTTCATAATGGATAGATTTATTCACTATACATTTCATCCGGGCTATCATAATCGCTATATTCATTCTCTGATTCAGTTGTATCTTCGTTTAATTCTGATTCTAATGTTCTTCGGTCTTCATCACCTAAAAATTTCCAGTAGTTACAAATCAACTCCTTTTCGCCATATTTTTCCCATACTCCTGGATAAAAGTATTCTGCTTCAACGTGACAAATCCCTCCTTCGTGAGGGTCTCTTATATTAGCTATAGATTCAAGGCTTTGAGTTGCAATAATACACGTGATATAGAGTAGATGGCGTTTCATAGTTGGGTCAGTATTTTAAAAATGACTAATTCTAAACATCCTATCCAATACTAAGTAGCTTTATTTAGAAACTCTCCTGAAGATAAAAATAAATTATCAATGATGATACAGAGCTAAATCTATATTATTTGTCTAGAAACTTTGATTTTGGTTTTTAGACAGTCTAAAAACTAGAGAGGGGTAAGATTTTAGACTGGCAATATTAGGTAGTCTAAAAAGTATAAAGTTTTGAACAAAGGAGAAAAACGATGGTAGAAATATTCAGTTTAGTGGCATTGTGGCTTTGCATAATTTCTTTGTGGATTAGAGTTTATCTTTTAGAAAAGAAGATTATTGAGCTTAAAAGCAAAATTGATAAATCTTAAGTTTTGCACATACAAGGAGCAAAAAATGGAAAAAATCACAGTTCGCCTAAATTATTGTCTAGCAGACAATGAAATTCGATTAGCAAACATAGATAAATTAAAGCTAATCATTTATTTATGTGAAATGAAATTGGAAAAAGGTATTGATTTACCTTTTAAAGAGGTAACAGTAATAGGTACAGATTACATATCTGATGATTACACTCTAACAAAATCGTTGGGGCAGGTTGTAAATCGATCAAGAAAAATAGGGGTCGTTTTCACTCTATGGGAAAAATGGGAACAAAAAGAATCTGATTTTTCTAAGTGTTGAATTTTGAACAAAGGAGTATTTATGAAAGGCTATGAAATTGAACTTGAGGACAAAGGACAGGATTTCACAAAGTTAAGAACGGATGAACAAGGTATAGTGATAGCAGCCGAACCATATCAAACAGATGTATGGAAAGGGGCTTTAATTCCTATTTCTCAACAAAAAATAGGTGATTTATGTATGATTCATCATTTACCGCATATTGAATATGGTTATCTGAAATACAAAGTGTTAGCCATTAAAGAGATTAACTATTAAGTTTTGATAAGTGAGGATACAAATGTTTTATGTAATAACGTTTTTAATCTTATGGTGCGGTTTTGGACTCTATTTACTAGATACCGAAAAGAACCCTAATAGAATGAATCTAGATGATTTAAAAGATAAATTAAGAAAACTTTGAATTTTGAACAAAGGAGTAAAAATGCAGTTTAAAAGTGTTTCTTTCAAGGTTTTTGTGTCTGCCAACATGCTTATGCTGGGGTTATTTGCTTTTTTTCTTGCTCCTGCAATTTTACTTAAACAGCTTGAATTTAATGGAGCTGAAATAGTTGAACTTTTAAGTATTTATATGGGAATGACCGCTGTTATCTCTGCTGTTTGTTTTCTTACAAAGAAGATCGGTATCGCAAAGTATTTTTTAGTGGAATTTATATTGCTAGCGATAATTTTTGCATATTTAGGATATAAATTTAATGTTTTGAATTTTTAATAAAGGAGTTAATTATGGACTATGATTATCAAAAAGGCTTTGAAGAAGGTTATAGAATGATTATGGGAGCATCCGCATTGCTACCTTTAGCACCTATTCAACCATTGACGCCGCTTGGAAGCACTCCATTTAGAGAGGGTTTAAAAGCTGGTATAAATTTAGCTAAAAGAAATAACCAACAGTCATTTAATAACATTTTTAAATAATTTTAAGAGATAAGATGGCATTAATAGGATTTGCTCGAGTATCAACTCAACAGCAGGATCTAAGTGAACAGATTCAAGTATTAAAAGAATACGGCTGTAAGAAAATTTTTTCAGGGAAGCATTCCGGTAAAGCTGAGAAAAATAAAGCACAATTGGATGAACTACTGGATTATGTCCGAGAGGGTGATGTTGTTGCAGTAACTAAGCTTGACCGCCTAGGAAGGAGCCTTGCTCAGTGTTTGAATACACTTGAACTATTTAAGAATAAAAATATTGGTTTTGTTGCAATACAACAAGGAATAGATACCCGAACCCAAAACAATCCTATGGGGATGGCCTTAATTCAATTGTTAGGTATTTTTGCTGAATTGGAAAGAAGTTTTATTGTCGAGCGTACTCAGGAAGGGAAGCGAACAAAACTTGCTTCAGGTCATAAAAATGCATTAGGCGGCCGCCCACCTAAAGTGACAGATAAAATACGTAAAAAGATTTATGCGGATTTTAAAGCTGGTGATTCTATTTCAACAGTAATGAAACGATATGATTTATCTAAATCAACGGTGGCGAGACTAAAAGGTATTTATAATAGGGAAAATTTAATGTCTGAAGAGTAGAAAAAAACAGCTAAGTATTTCTGAGAATTATAAACAAAAATGGCAGGGCTCAACTCTGCCATTTTTGTTTGTTTTGTTATATTGAATAAGTTTCTAGAAGTTTTTTTAGCATTTCCGCCCTTGATAATTTTTCCTTTTCACAGATTGAATCAAACATATCTGCTACATCTGGCTTTAGGCGTAAAAGTATCTGTCTATAGTTATCCTTAGTGTATTTATTAGCATTAACACTGATAGTCTTTTTCCTGGTGTTGCTTAACTTGCTATAGCTCATTGTTATCCTCTAAATATTTTTTCAAAATCTCAATGGATACCGCATGTTTTCCGGCAATCACTAAATTTTTACCATCTATTTTTAAATTTTGCGTTAGTCGGTAAGTCTTTTTCGGCTTTGATTTTGACCGCACTTTATTGCGGACTAACAGGATTTGATACTGCTGTTCTGGTGTTTTTATTTTGCCATCACCGATGGTTTGATAAACTTGGGCTGCTGTGAGGTCGGATATTTTAACTTCTTTAATTAGCTGTTGATTATCGTCACCCAAAATAACAACATCCAAAGTGCCTTTTTCGGCCAGTTTTTGTTGCTCTCTTAATGGTAATTTTGCCATGCTGGATAACAGCGTTTTTTGCCCGGCATAATTGACAACAAGCCGCGCGTCAAGTTGATTTGTTGCGATTAACGGGATATAAGTCATCACGCCATGGCGTAACTCGCTCAAGTCCTCTCCACGCGACTCTAACTCCCGCCATATTGCCGCAATATACATGAGATATTCCGCCGTAATGCTTAGTGTTTTGGCTAATTCCGCCTTTAAATCTTGGATTGTCATGCTTTTAACGGCGACAATATCAAAACTATTTGTCTTTGTTGGTAACATTTAATAACTCCTTTGTGCCGACCATTAATTCATTAAGCGCCTTTCTCTGTCTATGTTCGCGCCGCTTTGTGCGTTGATACTCTTGATATTCCGCCCACTTTTGCGGATCTAATTTCAACTGGTCACGTTTTTTGGCTTTATGTTTACGTTGTATTGCTTGATTGCGCTCAAGTCGCTCCGCTTTCTCAACATCGCTTAAACTATCCCAAAATTCGCGCCGTTGAGCCAGTATCTCATCTTTTTTATCCTGCCATCGTTGAGCCTGATAAACTTTCCGAGTGGCTAGATAATTCGGATCTTGCACACGTCTATAATGCCTTTCCCTTTGTGCTTCCAAATGTTCGTGCATTCGTTCCGGGTCTGCTTTTCGGTTTTCGCGGGCTTTGGCGTGGTTGCGTTTATTTAACTCAGGGTCTTCCGCTATCCGTTTGGCGTAGTGCGCATTTTGGATATTGTGTATCTTCAATTTTTCGCACTCCGCACAGCAAGTATTTTTCCGCCCACGTTCCGGCGGTACTTTTTTACCACAAACTACACAATCAAGATTGCGACAATATTCGCAAAGCTCAAAAGTACGCCCACTTGCCCGCCGATATTGATAATTTCTGCCGCACTGCGGGCATGGTCTTGTTATCGGCTTGTTTTTAATTCCCATCTTCGCCGCTCGCCCAATACACTCGGACGGCATCAAGCACAGCAAATTGTTGCGCCTGTGTCATCCCCGCTAATTTGTTGTAAAGTGCGGTCAAATCTTGCGGTAAAGTGCCGTAGTGTGTGCGTAAGTCATCTGCCAAATCAAACGGCATTACAAGTCGAGTTAAATCACTGCCCGCATAGACATTGTATAACTCAACCCACTCCGATTTTGATAGTTCCGGCTTTTCTGCGCGCGTCAAATGTGCTAACTGCTCAAATGCATTATTAATATGAGCCGACAATCCTTTTTGTTCACCCTGTGGTGTACGGTCTGTCACATATTGCAATGCGGTTTTTGATAGGTGTACTGCTGTTTTTGCCATTTTAAAAGCTCTAATTAAAGCCACTTACGTGGCTTGTTGTTAATAATATTTGATAATGCAATCAGTGTTCTGATAATCAAAATAATCAGAATCAATCTCGTTTCCGTCATCATCATACGCAACAAAATCCCAATAAACATAACATTTACGACCCATTTCAGTAATAGCGCCCGCCTTATAAGTTACATATCCATCCTCTCTATTTGCATTATCAATGCTTGGATCAGGATATGCCTCATCAGTTTTAAAGTAAACTTTATGCTCACCGACAACGTTGTTGTGATCATTCGCGTAAATCGGAAAATGGCCTGTCATATTGTCATAAATTTTAATGCCATCTAATAGGATATTAATCTCGTCAATAACATCATCTTGTCTGATACCGGCAAAGTAATTATCCCAATCATCATAAGTAATCTCTACATCACCGGTGTCCACACTAGCCCAACCGATATAAATAGGGTCTGCGTTTGTCTCAAAAAATATAATGATTGTATCTGCATCATCAGCTTGTCTGCCTGCGCATAAAATCACGTCATCATCGCCTAAATCAAGTCTAGTATAAGTATTTTTGTCAATCGCAAGATCGTTTGTTACATAGTACATAATTTGTTTCCTTTTTCTGCCCCTGCCGATTGGTGGGGTCTGGTTAAAGTTTTTGAGGGTATAGCCTTATCTCTTGGCTATGATTGTATATTATATAATATACAGTTCATTTGCAAGCACTATTTTGTCAGTTTTGTGTAAATGTTTAAAATCTCCTTATTTACGCCAATGCGTACATTGTTAAATATGTAAACACCCTTATCTGTTTAGATAAGGGTGTTTATGTTAGTAAAACATTGGCTCATTTTCCCAATCAATGTCAAGCGGGGGTTCTTCTACTGGTTCAGGTTCAATAACTTGATATTCTGCTTCAGTATAGGAATCTGCACTCTCCAATTTTTTGTTCCAATTTCCCATTATGTGAGCAGGTGTGTATAAATGGTAATTCACCTCATCTTTAAGGGTGTTACCAATAATGACTTCTCCCGGTATATGCAAGAGTGTCATTTGTATATAACACATTAATGCTGCAGTAAAATCCAAATCTCTTGCTTGAGCCCACATTTGTTGCTGAGGGTTAAAGTCCTCTTCACGCAAATAATTATAAGCCTCAATAATCATTACGCCTGACCCACAAGTTGGCTCTTGCAATGTCAAAAAGCCACGTTTTTTAATTAAACTATGACAATCTGATAGAGTTACGGCTGCCATTAAGTGTGCAATGTGACTAGGTGTGAAATATTGAGCTTTATATTGATCACCTAAATCCAACGACATGAACACTGATCCTAGGAAATCATAGGTTTTATGCTCCAAAGCCTCAACAATAATGTTGAAAAGGCGACTGAGAGCTTGTTTTTCATCTTCATTATAATGCTCGCCAGCTGTCTGATAACGTTGTCTCAACGATTCATCTGCTTGTGCACCATATATAATGAGATAGAATTCCAGGGCAAAGATTGTAATAAAGTCGTAAAACACTTCTGAGCGTCGATATTGTGGTGCTATCGATTTAAAAAGTGCGGTAAATTTTTTCTCGAAATCCATAGATTACTCCTAAAATAACGGGAGCAATCCCCTTTGAGGATTACTCCCCAAAGGGTGGTTTATGAGAGCTCTAACAAAAAACGTTAGAATGGTTTAATAGAGGCTAAGCCGCTAATTTTGCTTCTTCATTCGATGTTAATTCGAGAGCATTTAACAAGAATTGTGTTGCTTCACGTGCTTGAGAAGATGCTCGGAAAATAGCTTTTTTATCGGCTTTTAATGCGTTAATCCAATGTTCAATATACGCTGCATTTTGTGAAATATTATTGCAAACATTCACGTGCGCACAGGTAAAGGCGCTTGTGAGTTCAGCTATTAATTCTTCAAATGCATATTGTTCAGAACCAAATTTATCAAATTTAGCTACACCGTCACGATTTAACCGGTCTTTATGCCCGGTGGCGTGACCGCATTCATGCAGTAGAGTTGCATAGTAGTCATCAGCTGTATTGAATTTTTTGAAATCCGGCATCACAATGCAATCTTTTCTCGGCATATAACAAGCACGATCTTGTGCTTTGTTATACAGCTGCATACCCATTTTATTGGGTAATACATCTAAATCCGGACGAGCTTGCATTTCAGAAGATTTTTCTGGTTCAGGATATTCTTCATAGTATTTTTCTAAGCCTTCACACTGTTCAATATTAAACACGTGATGACCACGAATAAATACAGATGACTTCATTTTCGGATCACCGTTTTCATCAAGTACAATGTTTCCGCTATCGTCTTTTTCTTCAAACATATTTTGTTTATAGAAAATAATAACTGTACTTTTCTCACCTGTTCGGACTTGGCCACCTAGATGATTTGCTCCTTGAAAAGTTACCCACTTGCGTTGAGTAAAGTTTTTTCTAATAGCGCTCATCCAAAGCAGAAGTACGTTGATCCCGGAGTATTGACGACCACTTTCACCGTTGCATGGAATAGCCATTTGTGGCCATCCACTATCCCAAGGTTTTTGCCATGGCATCACACCTTGTTCTAATGCTTCGAGAATTTGGTCTGTAATTTGTTGGTATAAATCTTTGGCAGGTTGAGTTCTTTTTTTCATGGTTGTTCTCCAATAAAAAAAGGGAACAACCCCCCGAATGGGAAATTGCTCCCAGTCGGGTAAAAGAAAACCTTGAACACGCCAATGGCATGATCAAGGTTTGTTGTAAAGGTTGCAGGTATTAATTCAGTTATGAATTAACACCAATGGAATGTGTTTTTTTGCTTTGTGCTTTTTGCTCTTGTTGACGTTTTAATGATCGCACACCAATAAAAGCAACTGTTCCCATAAAAAACAGTACAAAGACAATTGCAAAGAGGAACCCATTCCAGTTTAACGTAATATTCATACGTTACGCTCCGTCTGTCTCCATTAAGTTGTTGCAATATTTAGCTAACAACACACCACAGAACCAAGCTATTCCGCCAAATATCATAATGATAATGGCAAGAAGTAGCGGAATATTGTCATTCTGAACAAACATTGCGACAAACGCAATACCTAAGATGTAAGTGCCGATTTTACGAAAATCTTCAGAAACCAGCAGCATTGTTTTTTTGTCCCAATTGGAACTAACAAGCTTGAGTAAACGCTTAATCATGTTTACCCCCTTACACTTAACAAATCTTTACGGTTTGCGTATGGCGAAACTGTAAAGAAGTGATATTTCTGTCCGTATTGACTAGGGATATTCACCATAATACGAGTAGAAGATACATCTTTTCCTCGATTTTCCCAGGCATTTAATGCTTGAGTGCGAACTTCCTCTATTAGAGATTCTGAGTCATTATGTTTGGCTAAATAAGCTAAACAACTGTTATGTAATGTCACTTTCATAAGTTTTCTCCTACAGCAAGGGAAACCTTTACCTCTAAGGGTAAAAATTCCCCTTAGGGTTGAAAATGAATAGCTTATGCAATGTTAATGCATAAGGTAGTAAAGAGTACCCACTGTACCAACAATACCGACAATCAAAAATAAAATGCTAAATAACGTTGTTCGTTTTAACCACGTTCTTTGCACATCATCAATAATTGCCTCATATTCTTCCGCTTGGCTATCTAGCATCATTTGTAATTCGCAAAGCCGACGAGCTTCTTCGTCTTCAATGCTTTGATTGATACCAGATGTCACTTGTTTGTATTTATCGGTTGCTTTGTTTTTAGCTGCAACGAAAAAACGGCCCAAGTGTTTTCCCACACGAAATGAAAATGTTGGAGTTTCAAGAGGGTTACTTGATGGAACATCATAGTGTTCCAATTGAGTGGATGAGGACATAGTCATTCTCCTAATGTGAAATAAAAAATTCCTTGGAAAAATGACATGCCCGAAGGGAATCATTTTCCCTCGGAAGGTCTTTAAGGTGGCATTCCTACGATTGCGTAGAGTATCCTTTCAGAATGCTGGATAACATTTTGGCTATGATTCTACTTGCACTAAGGCAAGGCGTTGCTTCTCAAGAATCGTGCAACTTATAAGAGCTGTTTGCACAGCGACTTATCAAGTCCAATCATACTTAATAAGGCTGTCGAATCTCTATTAAAAATTGTTTTTTGGAAATGGAGAATTTATCTCAAAATCAAAAAGAATTTTTTATATATTCCCCCCTGTCATTTCGTTAATGTTTCAACTATCCAATTTCATCGTAAGGGATGGTTATGTCTATAAAAAAATCACTGTTTCTTTTCGGTTTGTTACCACTATCAGTGTTCGCCCAGGGGCCTAATCCCATAATTACTGTTTATTCAACACAAGATTATCCAATTCTTCACGCAGAGCTTGCAAGCCAGGTGTATTTACTTGATCAAGTTGAGCAATGGGAAAATTTGATTAGTCAGCGATTGAGTGCGAATCCTAGTGTAGCAGCTCAGCAAGCATCTCAGATTTTTCAGTCTGCTGAATGGAAACAGTCTGAAGAGCAATTAAAGCGTTCTTATCAGGGCCTTATAAGTGGTTGGCAAAATGGAATCAAGAAGGTGCCTGCAGTTTTATTTCAATATCCGGGAAAAGAGGATAGTGTCATATATGGTGAAACCAATATTGCTCAGGCATTAAGTTTATGGCAACGAGAGATTACAAAAGAGGGGACAAGATGAAATTGAAAAAAATGACATTATCCGGGCTTTGTATTGCAATTGCGTTGACCAGTATTTCAGGACAAGCTTCGGAGTCCGGTCAATCTTCTTTAAACACTGCATCGATTATGGCATCAAGCGCTTCGACAAGTTGTTTAGATTATAAGGTCGTTGGTACTTGTTTTTGGCTATTTTGTACAAAATTCGGCTGTAAAATCCGGACATCTACGAAAATAAAACACTATATTCCCGAGGTAGTGGTTTCAAGTTATAACCATCAGGCTCAAAATCCTTGGGTGGAAATGAATTTCCTTAGCAATGGGGTAAAAGGTGGAGATTATCAATCACCACACAAAGACTATACGCAAGCAACATTTAAAAATGTTGATGTAATCGGTCATCCGCAGGGAGCGATTAGTCAAATGCTTAATAGTACAGGGTATTACTGCAAAAGTCAGACAACGCCTTTTGTGCCTTATTACTTGAGTGGTTTGGACTTTTTAGCGTGGCGATTTGGTGTTCCGGAAATGGTTTATCCTGAAGCGCTTATTCCAGGTATGAGAGAAATTAGAGCAAATGGAGACACTTGGGGAAATATTTATCCACGAGCGGGTACAGTAACACAAGTTCATGACTATAAAGCTTCAGCTGTAACAGCGCATCGAGTAGCGGATGTTGTGACAAATACTTTCCAACCACATGTATATATACCGATTGCGAAAAAAGATAATCAATCGAATGGTGAGTGGTTTCCCCCTCCAGTGAAAGAAGGGGATGAAAAGACACATAAATGGCAACAGCTTCACCCGGTTACTTCACAGTCTTGTGCTATTTTCCCTGATAACCCGCCAAGTATGCTATCTGAAAATGGTAGTTATGCCTGGGCATTATGGCGCCCTTACAAGTGCTGTAAAAAACGCGGACAAACATTTTTGTATAGTATTGATTGGTCTAATTAATAAAGGAATTGAGTATGAAATTAAATCATGCACTGAAAGCATCTTATATTGCTATATCGTGCGCAATCTTATCCTCAACCATGCCAGTATCAGCTTCTAATAGTAATCCGTTTGGATTTAATAAAGCCGATTCTATTTTGTCTGATATGGTGTTTTATCAAATTGGGGGCGGTGTAGGTTATATGGCTCCCCCGAGTCGAGGTACGATTCCTGCAGCTGAATTTGGGATTGGTTGGAAAGCTAACTTGATGTGCGGTAATTTTGACATTAAGACGAGTATTAAAAATCAGTTAAATGGTTTAACTGAAGGATTTAAAGATCTTTATAGTAACGTTATCGAATCAGCCACAGGAGCTGTGGCGAGTTTACCTGCAATGGTTATTCAACGAGCAAATCCTCAGTTATACGATATTCTTACGAATGGTTTATATCAAGGTAAAATTGATTTTAATAGCTTAAAAACCAGCTGTGAAGAAATGTCTAAGAAGCTTGCAGACGCAACTTTAAATGGTCGTTGGTCTCAAAGTTCGGATATGGAATCCTTTAAAGACATTACTTCAACTGAACCAGATGCTACTCGAGCTAAAAAGAGACTTGAGGAATCTCAAGGTAAGGAAGGTAAAGAGTGGGTCGGGGGTAAAAAACGCGGTGGCCAAGGACAAGAACCAATCAAAATTGTTGAGGATGTTGCAAAAGCTGGCTACAACATGCAAAACAAGCGTAATGTATTAGAATCAGGTCGAATCTCCGGTAGTAGTTGTAGCGGATTACTTTGTCAAACTTGGGATAATCCTAAAGATATGACAGATTGGTTAACGAATGTGATCGGTGAGAAGCAATTAACTACTTGTAAAACAGATTGTGGTACTGCTAGTAGCTCTCGAGCTGGTGTTGGTTTAACACCTGAAATTGAAAAAGAAAATATTAAGACGGTAACTCAATTACAAAAAGCGCTTAACATGAGCACTCCTTCCGTTGAAGTACTTGCAGAATTAAGTTCTACAACAGTTCCTGTAACTCGTGGCTTAATTGAGTCTTTACGAGAAGATCCCGATGCTCAAGTATTAGGGCAGCGTTTAGCCAGTGAAATTGCTGTAGCTAAAACAATGGAGAAAATGCTTCTTGCACGTCGAGCTGTTTTAACGGGTATGCGTGAGCCAAATGTGGCCAACAATAAAGATGCTCAAGAAGAGTTAGAAAAGATCCTCACTTTAATTGACCGAGAAATAGGTCAAATTAGAATGGAGATTGATCTACAAAAATCACTTACCGGGAATTCCGCAGTTGCAATCCTACAAAATAAAGAGCTACGTGAATATAACACTGGAACCGGAAATGTTACACGTGACAGTGTAGATAAACGGATTAGCGATTTAGCTAATGGTACGAATAGCAATGCTGCTGAATTGGCAGATGCTGACAATATCAATATTCCTCGTAACAATGTCACTTTAGAAGTGCCTCAGATGTCAAACTCCCTGTCTTACACCGGGACTGGCGGTACATCCGGAAATAGTAGAGGTAACACTTCTTATTCATCAGTTCCAGCAATTAAAGGGACTGCACTTGATCAAGCTACAGGGTTGTTGAAAAAATTTGAAGGGTTTAGTGATAAAGCATATTGGGATGTCAATGCTTATCGCACTGGATATGGTTCAGATACTATCACAAAAGCGGATGGTACAATTGTCAAAGTAACGAAAGATACTGTAGTTAGTCGCGCTGACGCAGAGCGTGATTTAGCACGTCGAACACAAGAATTTGCAAATAGAGCGAGAAATAACGTATCATCTTCAACATGGGATAAGTTACCGCCAAATGCCCAAGCCGCATTAACATCTTATGCCTATAACTATGGCTCATTAACAAAAGATGTGATTGCTGCAGCCCAGGCATCTGCGCAATCAGGCGATATGAACGCACTAGCAAATGCAGTAAGAAATCGTCAAAACAATAATAATGGTGTAAATGCTAAACGTCGTAACCAAGAAGCAGATTACATTTTAGGAAAATAAATAAAGGATATTTTTATGAAAAAATTACTCACTATTGGAGCGGTAGCTATGTTTGCAACGCCAGCTTTTGCAGCTAATAATATTTTTTCTTGTACAGCAGAGAACGGAAGCCCGGTGTCTGTAACAAAAAATGGTTCAGATTATGAATTCACTTATGGCCAGGTTTCTTTTAAAAATCCGGTAAAACAAGTTTTTGCTAATCAGGATTCTTATGTAGCTACTGGTTCAGGATTTATTACTAGCTCATTAGAAATGAGAAATAATGGCACAAGTTACACGATTCAATTTGTGCAACCACACAATAGTAACAGTATTGAAGAGCCAATGCTTTATATCACCAATGGCAGTAAAATGGATACGGTGAGCTGTAAAGCGGGTAGTGCAACTCAAAACTTTGAACGTCGCAGTATGAAAGCTTCATAAGCGTAAATAGAGATAAAATAAGCGGGATTTTCCCGCTTATTTTTTTAGTGGTATTCACTATTTTTAAAGATTTGTATTAAATTATTTAAAATCTCCTGTTCACATTCATTTCCGTTAATGATGTTCAGTTCATCATCAAGATGAGTAAGCATTTCATCAATTCCTAATTCATTCATTGCTATTTCATTTAAACTAATAAGCCATTCTTTAAAACGAGCTTTCATATCTCCTCCTGGTACGGTTTATTTTTATATTGCAGTGTTAAGGTACATTGAGGGGATAGATAAATCAGTAAAATTAGGGGTCTGACGCTCAGTGGAACGAAAACTCACGTTAAGGGATTTTGGTCATGAGATTATCAAAAAGGATCTTCACCTAGATCCTTTTAAATTAAAAATGAAGTTTTAAATCAATCTAAAGTATATATGAGTAAACTTGGTCTGACAGTTACCAATGCTTAATCAGTGAGGCACCTATCTCAGCGATCTGTCTATTTCGTTCATCCATAGTTGCCTGACTCCCCGTCGTGTAGATAACTACGATACGGGAGGGCTTACCATCTGGCCCCAGTGCTGCAATGATACCGCGAGACCCACGCTCACCGGCTCCAGATTTATCAGCAATAAACCAGCCAGCCGGAAGGGCCGAGCGCAGAAGTGGTCCTGCAACTTTATCCGCCTCCATCCAGTCTATTAATTGTTGCCGGGAAGCTAGAGTAAGTAGTTCGCCAGTTAATAGTTTGCGCAACGTTGTTGCCATTGCTGCAGGCATCGTGGTGTCACGCTCGTCGTTTGGTATGGCTTCATTCAGCTCCGGTTCCCAACGATCAAGGCGAGTTACATGATCCCCCATGTTGTGCAAAAAAGCGGTTAGCTCCTTCGGTCCTCCGATCGTTGTCAGAAGTAAGTTGGCAGCAGTGTTATCACTCATGGTTATGGCAGCACTGCATAATTCTCTTACTGTCATGCCATCCGTAAGATGCTTTTCTGTGACTGGTGAGTACTCAACCAAGTCATTCTGAGAATAGTGTATGCGGCGACCGAGTTGCTCTTGCCCGGCGTCAACACGGGATAATACCGCACCACATAGCAGAACTTTAAAAGTGCTCATCATTGGAAAACGTTCTTCGGGGCGAAAACTCTCAAGGATCTTACCGCTGTTGAGATCCAGTTCGATGTAACCCACTCGTGCACCCAACTGATCTTCAGCATCTTTTACTTTCACCAGCGTTTCTGGGTGAGCAAAAACAGGAAGGCAAAATGCCGCAAAAAAGGGAATAAGGGCGACACGAAAATGTTGAATACTCATACTCTTCCTTTTTCAATATTATTGAAACATTTACCAGGGTTATTGTATCATGAGGCCCTTTCGTCTTCAAGAATTTTATAAACCGTGGAGCGGGCAATACTGAGCTGATGAGCAATTTCCGTTGCACCAGTGCCCTTCTGATGAAGCGTCAGCACGACGTTCCTGTCCACGGTACGCCTGCGGCCAAATTTGATTCCTTTCAGCTTTGCTTCCTGTCGGCCCTCATTCGTGCGTTCTAGGATCCTCCGGCGTTCAGCCTGTGCCACAGCCGACAGGATGGTGACCACCATTTGCCCCATATCACCGTCGGTACTGATCCCGTCATCAATGAACCGGACTGCCACGCCCTGAGCGTCAAATTCCTTTATCAGTTGGATCATATCGGCAGTGTCGCGGCCAAGACGGTCGAACTTCTTAACCAGAATGACATCACCTTCCTCCACCTTCATCCTCAGCAAATCCAGCCCTTCCCGGTCTGTTGAACTGCCGGATGCCTTATCGGTAAATATACGGTTTGCTTTCACACCTGCGTCTTTGAGTGCTCTGACCTGAAGATCAAGAGACTGCTGACTGGTTGAGACCCGAGCGTAACCAAAAAGTCGCATAAAAATGTACCTTAAATCGAATATCGGACAACTCATGTCTATTATTACAAATTTACGATTTAATAGACATATTAATGTAACAGTTTTACGATGTCCGATAATTTATAACATTTCGTACGGTTGGAAAAATGTTACTAAATGCCCGTCAGGCAGGGAGGCCGATATGCCCGTTGACTTTCTGACCACTGAGCAGACTGAAAGCTATGGCAGATTCACCGGTGAACCGGATGAGCTTCAGCTGGCACGATATTTTCACCTTGATGAAGCAGACAAGGAATTTATCGGAAAAAGCAGAGGTGATCACAACCGTCTGGGCATTGCCCTGCAAATTGGATGTGTCCGTTTTCTGGGCACCTTCCTCACCGATATGAATCATATTCCTTCCGGCGTCCGGCATTTTACCGCCAGACAGCTCGGGATTCGTGATATCACCGTTCTTGCAGAATACGGTCAGAGGGAAAATACCCGCCGTGAGCATGCAGCGCTGATACGTCAGCACTATCAGTATCGTGAATTTGCCTGGCCCTGGACATTTCGCCTTACCCGTCTTTTATATACCCGGAGCTGGATAAGCAACGAACGTCCTGGCCTGCTTTTCGATCTGGCGACAGGGTGGCTTATGCAACATCGTATTATTCTCCCCGGAGCCACTACGCTGACCCGGTTGATTTCAGAGGTAAGGGAAAAGGCGACGTTGCGCCTGTGGAACAAACTGGCACTGATACCGTCAGCCGAACAGCGTTCACAGCTGGAGATGCTGCTGGGGCCAACTGATTGCAGCCGCCTGTCTTTACTGGAATCACTGAAAAAGGGCCCTGTGACCATCAGTGGTCCGGCGTTTAATGAAGCAATTGAACGCTGGAAAACTCTGAACGATTTTGGCCTGCATGCTGAAAACCTGAGTACACTCCCGGCTGTGCGCCTGAAAAATCTCGCACGTTATGCTGGTATGACTTCGGTGTTCAATATTGCCAGGATGTCACCGCAGAAAAGGATGGCGGTTCTGGTTGCCTTTGTCCTTGCATGGGAAACGCTGGCGCTGGATGATGCATTGGACGTTCTGGACGCCATGCTGGCCGTTATCATCCGTGACGCCAGAAAGATTGGGCAGAAAAAACGGCTCCGCTCGCTGAAGGATCTGGATAAATCTGCATTGGCGCTCGCCAGCGCATGTTCGTACCTGCTGAAAGAAGAAACACCGGACGAATCGATTCGTGCTGAGGTGTTCAGCTACATCCCAAGGCAAAAGCTGGCTGAAATCATCACGCTTGTCCGTGAAATTGCCCGGCCCTCAGACGATAATTTTCATGAAGAAATGGTGGAGCAGTACGGGCGCGTTCGTCGTTTCCTGCCCCATCTGCTGAATACCGTTAAATTTTCATCCGCACCTGCCGGGGTTACCACTCTGAATGCCTGTGACTACCTCAGCCGGGAGTTCAGCTCACGGCGGCAGTTTTTTGACGACGCACCAACGGAAATTATCAGTCGGTCATGGAAACGGCTGGTGATTAACAAGGAAAAACATATCACCCGCAGGGGATACACGCTCTGCTTTCTCAGTAAACTGCAGGATAGTCTGAGGCGGAGGGATGTCTACGTTACCGGCAGTAACCGGTGGGGAGATCCTCGTGCAAGATTACTACAGGGTGCTGACTGGCAGGCAAACCGGATTAAGGTTTATCGTTCTTTGGGGCACCCGACAGACCCGCAGGAAGCAATAAAATCTCTGGGTCATCAGCTTGATAGTCGTTACAGACAGGTTGCTGCACGTCTTTGCGAAAATGAGGCTGTCGAACTCGATGTTTCTGGCCCGAAGCCCCGGTTGACAATTTCTCCCCTCGCCAGTCTTGATGAGCCGGACAGTCTGAAACGACTGAGCAAAATGATCAGTGATCTACTCCCTCCGGTGGATTTAACGGAGTTGCTGCTCGAAATTAACGCCCATACCGGATTTGCTGATGAGTTTTTCCATGCTAGTGAAGCCAGTGCCAGAGTTGATGATCTGCCCGTCAGCATCAGCGCCGTGCTGATGGCTGAAGCCTGCAATATCGGTCTGGAACCACTGATCAGATCAAATGTTCCTGCACTGACCCGACACCGGCTGAACTGGACAAAAGCGAACTATCTGCGGGCTGAAACTATCACCAGCGCTAATGCCAGACTGGTTGATTTTCAGGCAACGCTGCCACTGGCACAGATATGGGGTGGAGGAGAAGTGGCATCTGCAGATGGAATGCGCTTTGTTACGCCAGTCAGAACAATCAATGCCGGACCGAACCGCAAATACTTTGGTAATAACAGAGGGATCACCTGGTACAACTTTGTGTCCGATCAGTATTCCGGCTTTCATGGCATCGTTATACCGGGGACGCTGAGGGACTCTATCTTTGTGCTGGAAGGTCTTCTGGAACAGGAGACCGGGCTGAATCCAACCGAAATTATGACCGATACAGCAGGTGCCAGCGAACTTGTCTTTGGCCTTTTCTGGCTGCTGGGATACCAGTTTTCTCCACGCCTGGCTGATGCCGGTGCTTCGGTTTTCTGGCGAATGGACCATGATGCCGACTATGGCGTGCTGAATGATATTGCCAGAGGGCAATCAGATCCCCGAAAAATAGTCCTTCAGTGGGACGAAATGATCCGGACCGCTGGCTCCCTGAAGCTGGGCAAAGTACAGGTTTCAGTGCTGGTCCGTTCATTGCTGAAAAGTGAACGTCCTTCCGGACTGACTCAGGCAATCATTGAAGTGGGGCGCATCAACAAAACGCTGTATCTGCTTAATTATATTGATGATGAAGATTACCGCCGGCGCATTCTGACCCAGCTTAATCGGGGAGAAAGTCGCCATGCCGTTGCCAGAGCCATCTGTCACGGTCAAAAAGGTGAGATAAGAAAACGATATACCGACGGTCAGGAAGATCAACTGGGCACACTGGGGCTGGTCACTAACGCCGTCGTGTTATGGAACACTATTTATATGCAGGCAGCCCTGGATCATCTCCGGGCGCAGGGTGAAACACTGAATGATGAAGATATCGCACGCCTCTCCCCGCTTTGCCACGGACATATCAATATGCTCGGCCATTATTCCTTCACGCTGGCAGAACTGGTGACCAAAGGACATCTGAGACCATTAAAAGAGGCGTCAGAGGCAGAAAACGTTGCTTAACGTGAGTTTTCGTTCCACTGAGCGTCAGACCCCAATTAGTAAAATTTGCGACGTGGATCGCAAAAATCACATTTTTCCTGCTTAAAACGAGGTTTTAATAAAAGAATAATAAGAGTACAATGAGAGTAAGTCAGAGTATTTTAATAGGAGAGAGAATATGTAATAGGAGAGAGAATATGGACGCTCAAAAGTTTGGCCATACTGTCGGACAATTTTTTAAGAAAATTGACCGCACTTTGTCATTTCTCCCAGGAAAGCCTCGTAAAGCTGTTGTGACAGCTGCTGCTCTTGCTGCGAGTCCAATTTTGGCCGGAGTTATAATTTCCAAAACCAAGCCTTCTAAAAACATTGAATATTTAGATGAAGAGCCAGTAAGTGATACATCTTTGTTGTCAGAATTACTTGCAAATGATGATTCATCAGAAGAAGGAAAGTGGGATTATGGTTTTCAGGGGTTTGGCTATTATATTAACGGAGTAAAAGTTTACGGAGATGATGACGATTAATTATTTTCGTAAATAAAAAAGTCCATCTGTCTAACAGATGGACTTTTTTTATACGTTATATTTTTTTACTAATTTTATCTCCAAATTGCCCCCCTGATTTTTGGGATGATTCAGTTCCTTTCGCAATGGCAGCGCTAAGCTCGCCACCCACTCGAATTCCAGCCCAGGTCATTGCTCCAAACCATAAACCAGGTAAAATTATAAATAAACTCCCCATCACAAAGTTAGAAATAATGTCATCTTCTGCATTTTCTAAAAAGTGGATGTTTAGCATATTATGAGATGGAGAACTATACATAATTTCTATTAGGTATGAATCAAGCCATCTTGCTAACTCCCACCAAAATGTGGTTGTAATGAGTGCAAAATATACGAAGCTTAATGTCATTACAGTTTTAATAGCAAAGCCACTTAAAATCGTAATAATTGGAATTAAAATAATTACAGCCATAATCATAAAGGCTTGAACCATTGGTAGGGCTTGTCGCATTGCATCTAGGCCTGGGAATATAGCCAAACTTCCAACAGCCGTTCCTACAGTTGAGGTGAGTCGAGTAACCGCATTCCAAAATCCAGCATCCACGCTACCACCGTAACCTTGATACATTTTCCCTTTTGAAACATCTATGTTTTCAGAGCGTAAAAGTGTTCTCAATAAAGCTTCATCTTGGTTGTCGATAGAGTTAAAGAAATCACTCACCTGGGCAGATAAGTTTTGACGCATATCTGTAAGTAAGCGAGATTTTAATCCAGCTCCACTTTCATCCCACCATTGATCACAACTTGGGAAACCACCTTTTCCCGAATTAGGTAATGCCGCATCTCGATTTGCATCATAAGGGAACGTGCTAATAGGTTGCTGAGCCCTAAAACGAGGGTAGAGCTCGCTGTTATTAATAAGCAATTTACCACCTAACCAGGATGTTTCGCGGATTTGTGCCGGACTCAAGGCAAGTTGGCTTGTTTGTAATTTTTGACGAGCCGGGATATAGCATTGTTGCACAAATTGCTGCACTTCAGTTAATAATGCTGGGTTAGTGATTTTTTGATGTTGCACTTCAAATCTAACCTGACGTAAATCACGCTGGCAAGGCAATACTGCAGTCATACCATAAGTTAGACCTTTATCCACTTTGTGCATCAACATCCACCAAATAGGAATTCGGGCTTGTCTGTCTCCAAATGTTGTCGTAAATGGCGCATAGCCTGATTTATCCGGGGAAGCAGGAACTTTATAGCCACATTGAATAGATGAACGTTCATTGTATTCAAGGTTATTCAATGATACCGGGATAAGAGGGGCTAATGTCAAAACAACGATAAGCATTGCTGGAAGGAGTTCGATTGTGAGCCAGCGGATTAATAAATCCCCTTTCTCACCTTCATCATCCCCTTGTTTAGCTACGTCACGCCAAATTTTAAAGATCATTCCGATAAGCGGAAGAAGCCATAACCCTGTTCCAACAAATAACGCAAAAACTCCGTTATTAAGCAACCAACCAAGTAGAGTCAGGAAATATTCAAGATAACTGTCAACTGAGAATGTCATATTTCCCCCTAAGCTAAAGTAATCTGTGTAATCGCTTCAGCAAAAATTAAAATCATCGCAATTAACCATTTTGCTTTTGCCGGCATAGAAGATGGTTGGCGACGAGAAATGGAATAGACCATCAACATAATCGCACCATATAGTAATAATCGTACTGCAAACCATATCCACTGCGTTTTAATAAACCAAGCACGAATATCAACATTCTGAAGATATTGAGTTGCAAAGATGCCAATTGCAGTAAGGGCTAAAAATAAAAATAAAAGGATAGCAATAAAACGGAGTACATTTTTAAGCCATCCTCTTGATTGTGGCTTTTTACCTTGAGACATCAGGACTCCTTATTCATTACCCACAGTCTTATCCCCAAAAACTGGGGATAAGTCAGCAGGGGATTCCCAAATTGCAGCTAATTTCCAAAGCAAATATTGAATTAACCAATATGCATCAACGTGATCGGTTAATTCCACATTAAGTCTAGCTGGCCAGTTTTCGGAAGAAAACACAGGTAATTGGAAACGCCCGGAGATATTAAATAATAAATGCACTTCACCTTTATCTCCTTTAGCGTGTACTTTCCAACTTGATTGAGTAAATACACGCTGAGGAAATGCGCTTAATTGGCAGTTTGAACCAATTTTTGTCTTAATTTTTGCAATGAAATGCAGCACGTAGGCTTTCACCTCATCAGAGGTAAAAGCAAGTGATTGGATGCGAGGCCCAATGTCAAAAATACGATGAAAAGTCATATTAGGATTAGGCTGCGATTGAGTTAAGTTCGTCATTGACTGCAATCCCCCGTTTTTTGTCTAAGTCTTTAGCAACCATCAATGCCGCATCTAACTCAGTACAGTTATGTTCCATCATTAATTGTTTACGTTGTGCTTTCTCGTGTTTTTCAGTCATCCCTAGTGCTAAGTAAAGACTAGGTGGAACAACACGGAATAAGGCTTCCATATTGGTTGCGAGCACCACACCTTCAGTATATTTCTTATCTGCTTTTTTCGCAGATAACAACATCATTTTCTGAGCTTCGGATAAACGACGGAAACGGTTTACCTGTTCGACTTCATCATTAGAAAGGTTAAGTAATTCCCACCATTCAACCATGCTGAGTAATTTATCAGATTCATCAGGGAAGTCAGCCATATTCTGTGTAGCTAACCATAACCAAATACCCAATTTACGCCACATTTTAGAACCTTTAACCAGGAACTTAGCTAGAAGTGGATTTACGGTAATGATATGCGACTCATCCGTAATGTTCACGATAGGGCGGAAACTGTGTTGATATTTTTCACCTAATGAGTTGATATGGTTAATTAGGGAAATATACGAAATCGCTAATTCAGCTTCATAGCCATCACGTGCAAACATCGCCAAATCGACAAGTGTAATATCAGCTTCAGGCCAAATTTCCCCTTCACGGTTAAAGAATCGACCATTTACCCCAGTGCAGAAAATATCCATTGCTTCGGCCATATCTGCAAGACGAGATGCACGTTCCGGGCGAATATCTTGGCGACGACTTAACTCCTCAAGTGCGGCTTTTACATCCCCGGTTAAAACTTGACGAGGTGGGGTCTCTTGTGAAGTTTTCTCTGCAGCTAATAAAATAGCCTGGCGAATAGCCGAGCGGTCAGCACGGCTCATTTTCTCATCTTCCTTCGCTTCTCCCCCGGTGATCATTAAGCGAGCGGTTAATTCCATTTCCGCAAGTAAGTCTCGTTGTTCCTCGCCTTCATCTTCATTATCGTCATCATCTTGAACTTCAAGATCGATATCCATTTCCAATAAACGATGCGCTTCAGAGAAGAGCGGTAAAGCGATGTTACTACTTGGCTCAAGAGATACCCGGTTAACCGTTAAACCGTAACGCTCCGCATAATCTGAAAACAATCCAAAAGAGTTACCTGCTTCTACAATAAACAAGCGAGGACGGTGCACCGCCATCAGTTGTGCCATTTGTGCGGTTAATGTTGCCGATTTACCTGAACCTGTAGGGCCTAAAATGAGCTTATGCGCATTTTTAGTCCGGTCTTTAGGGTTTAGTGGGTCAAAATCTAATGGGCTTCCACCGCGGTTAAAATAGGTGATTCCTGGGTGTCCCGTTCCGGTCTCACGGCCAAATACAGGTAACATATTCGCAATGTGTTGCACCCAATAATATTTGGTATAAAAACGAGATTTTGCATCTAATTGAGGATTAAAATTCATCGGTAGCCAGCGTAAATAGCTATTAAGAGGCGCAACTTCGTTGCCTTCTTTTACCGGCACTAAATTATTACTGAGTAAAACCGTTCTTAATTCTCTTGAGCGAATGCGTAGCTCTTGATCGTCTTTCCCTCTTACATAGAAAACCATGCCAGCTTGATAAAGCTTGTGTCCGTCTTTTAAATATTCCGTTACTGTGAGGGCATCTTGTTTTAAATAGATAGACTCATAGTTATTACCGACAGCTCGACTACTTAATTTGTCTAAATGCGCCTGTAATTTATCTTGAGGATGAATGACTACAGTGATAGCCATAATGGTTGATTCCGGCAATAAATCAAATAGTGCATTAATATTACGACCTCGAGTGACTTCGCCTGTCATGTGGCCAACATCCGGCTGCTTACGAATATTATCAACTACAATGACTTCGTGAGGTTGCTCATTAAAATACCAATAGCCATTTTTACTTTCCGGTGGCGTAAAAAAGAGATTTTCACTAAAATCTTGGTCTTGTAATGGTAGAGCAGATTCATCCTTAGAGAGTGATAAAAGATCATAGCAAGCTTTATCATCGAGTCCGTTAAAATAGCGTGATGGATTTGGATTAAACCATTCTAATAACCAACGATGAATTTGTGTTTCATTTTGGCGTTCCATGGTTAATCCAGCTGTGATAAAAGCACTTTGAACACGATCACAAGCTGTATTTAATTTCTCGATTGTATCTGTCTCATTATTTCCAGCATAACGATAAATAACCATGCGTGTTTTACGCACTTTTCCAGCCCATGCCGTATTTGTTACCCGGTCATCAACAAAAAGCCCACCTGGTTTACCTACTGCTTTTAAGTGACGCTCCATTTCACCAAGCCACTGTTCTGTAAACTCACTACCGCTCGCTTCAGGTGAAGTGGTTTTAATGTACTGTCTCAGATTCTCAACATAACCGCTTAAATCCTTGTCATCCTGGCAATAGAATTGTACAACGTAAGGGTTGGTATCAAGTTCATCGAAACTATCCTGTAAGGCATCTTTAACCAATGTGCGAACGCGATTAAGATAGTCGCTGCTTCTTCCCTCAGTTCCTATAGGCTTAATATCAAATACCGCACCTGCACTTTTAGCATCATCAAAAAGCATTACGCCTTCTTCTTCCAAATATTCCGCATAAGGAAGATTGGAGATAAAAGAGGGATCGCGCCCATAAAGCATTTTAACATGTTGCTCTCTGGTCATTTTTCTATTACGCATAACAGGAGTGATTTCAATCGTCTCTTCTACGTTATTGGTATCATCCTGCTGTGCTTCTTCCGGTGCAATGGATGTTAGGATAGGTTCCTTTTTAGGTTGAGGCTTATCACCTTTTTTAGCAGGGAAGAAAGCCTCTAACACGTCTTGGAATAATGCCATCGTTTCTTACCTCATCTAGTACATTCTTGTACGCTCACCCGGTTGGGCATATTGCACACGTCCATAAAATGGAATTACTGAAGAATAACCTGGTACAGGCATTTGCTCTGAGGAATCAGTTAAGTGCGGATAAACATACATCACTAAATCAGGGTTTGGTAAACGAGGGAAAAGATTTTTCACCTCGTTTTCTGCTGTACGGGTATAAGTTTGTTGTTCACGAGATGAAACGTAATTTGGTGCATCAATAAGACGGCCATTCGGTGTCCGATAAGATGTAATATTGCTATCATTACCGCCTCGATTCCAAATATCTTTCATTGTTGCATCGCCTGTTGGCAATAAATCACCTTGAGAAGTTGAGCAGCCAGTCAAAACACTGCTTGCGGCTAAAATCACGCCCATCATCATTAAAACTTTCATTATTGCTCCTTAATCCAAGTTAGATTGTCTTGAGGCTTGTCCGTATTTCACTTTTCGAGACATGCGGTCATAATCAATATCAATTTGTTTTTCGATGTGTACAGCCACTTCTTTACCCGGTGGAACATATACCGCATCAAACATTTGGCCATAACGCTGACGGAACCAGTCTGCTGTTTCTCTCAAACCGCCACCTAACGCTTGACCAAGAATATACTTACCGTTATTACCCGTTACCGCACCAATTACTGCACCGCCATCAACCACTGTTGTTGATTGAGAAGATGATAAGCCTTGTGCAGCTGCTGAAGCCCCCGTTAAGAAGAAGTTGGTCGTTAGATATTCCGGAGCATTTGTTCTGCGTTCTCCAGGAATGCAAGGCACACCATGTGGATCAGATAACCAGCCAATTTTATCGTCAGAATTGTCTGTTGAAACAATGCGGCCATCGCTAAACACAAAAGTTAAGCTTTTCACATCACCACGAACACAAGATAGCGTCCAGTCACCGCTTGCTGTTCCAGAGACAATTGCGCCTTCAATATCCGGCAGTTCAATGCCATTTGCAATTAAGTTATCTCGACCAATAAGCAATTTAAACGGATAAGGCTCGGTTACCTTATTGTCAATCGGCACACGCCCAACAAGCGCAGTCATAGCAACAGAATTAGTTAAAGTAGAGTTAGCTGCAATTGTGAAAAATGGTGTAGCGGTATTAAATATTGCATTATTACCTGTACTAGATTGCAACCCATCATTAGATTTTCGGATGTCATTCACATTGTTATCGAAGGTTTTGGGAAAACCGATTCCTGCACCATTTACACCAATACCTTGTAGAGCATTCCCTTGTCTGTCTGTAGTTGGCATATCACTAGGGTTCACCCAATTAATTCCCCCTCGAGTTTCAACCTGAGGGCCAGTTGTTGCTCCGTTTATTGGTAGAGGAGCATTGGGATTTGCCTGGGCATTTCCATTCCCTACAACTTGATTACCAGCTTGTACAACCTGATCTTTTAACGCATTAATCTCATTAATTAACGCCCCTGTTTCTGCTTGTACCGCCTGTTGAATTTGATAATCCGTATTGTTTGCTTGATTTTTTAACTGCTCATTCTCTTTTACCAAGCGTTCATTTTGTAAAATCACTTCATCAAATCGCTTATTATGCTCTTTCACTTTACCTATAAGTGTTCTTACCGTATCTTTAGATGTGTCACCCTCAATCCCCATTGCTCGTAATTCTTCCGGTGATAAATCTTTAAAAGAGATATCTAAAGTATCTTCTTTCTTGGTTTCTGCTGTATTTGTTGAACTACTACCGGAGAAAAGAAATCCAGCCATCAGCGTCACGACAAGAGCGGTAATCCCACCAATAACATAGAACGCTTTATTTGCTTTCATTTGCATTGTTCGCTCCTTATTTTGTTTGAGTTGTCACTGTTGTGGTGACTTTTTTCAATTTTTTCGGTTTATATGAATTTGACTGAGGGATAACAGAATGATTAGGTGAACCTTCTGTCACAAGATATAACGTTGTGGTATCTTCAGGTGTATCATGCCCCCCAAGCCAATTATGCTGAAATGTTGCTGCATAGAATCGACCTTGAAGCTCTCGAGGATCTAAATCAATGCGAGATTGCCCCTGGTTTTGCAAGCGAACCGCAGTGACAACATACTCATCAAGTTGCCAGCTGAGTAATGGAGTAGCTCGCACAGGCAATGCAGGTAAGAGCGTTTTAAGCGGTGTAGGAAGGCGATGTGAAACTTGGCGCACACCTTCCAAAGGCTCAACTGAACGTAAAGGCGCATAAAACATTTGTGCGGCATAACGTGTTAATGCAGCTGGAGCGGGGAGTGCCGGACGCGCATTTGGCATTGGTTCGTTATATGCATTTGCATCTTGGCCATAAGCAGTTGTTTGTTTTTCAACTTTATTTTCATAAACAAAGCGAATTGGCTCACTTGCATTGGCAACAGAATGCTTCGCTTGCACATCAAGTAAGATTATTTCTCCAGTTGCAACATCCATAAGCTGCAAGCGTGTTTTTGGGAAATCTGCAGTTGCTTTTAAATAAACCGCACCGCCAGTTGATTGAATGCGAAGCTTGCTATCTAATTCAGGTGGATAACCTACTTTTACATTTTTATCTACGAATAGAATACGTTCTTTTTCGATTTGTAAGTCAATAGGTAACGGTTTGCGCGCCCATTTCATTAACACATCGGCAGATGCCGTCATTGGTGAAAAGATAAAAGCCGCGCTTAGTAACAAAGTGAGTTTTTTCATTATTGGTTATCCCCTTCTCTAAATTCTTTTGCTTCTAAACGTAATGGAATTGAGCTGTAGCAGTTAAATCCCAATCCCCAAGGATTGTTCTGTAAATCTGTTTCCATGCGCACGATATTGACCGGGAAGCGGGTTAAAACACGTTTTACTGGTTCATCTTTGAAATACTCATCTACACTTAAATCAAGATTAACCGTCCAGCTATCTGGACTATGCACAATAACGCTACTGTCTTTAAATCCACGTCCCACAATTTCATAAACACCACGTGCACGTTCACGTAATTCACCGTTAGATAAACGGTCATAGTAGTCTTTCTTCAAAAATTCTTGGCAACTTGGCGTAATAAAGGCTTTATTTCTTTCAATATTTAATTTGTATTCTTCCTCGCCATTCTCCATCCAGCGGTTTAACTGCTGGAAGGTTTGATAAGCAAAGGCATAAACGGTTGATTTTGGCACTTCCCACCAAGGGCGTTGACTTCCCGCACGTAAATCCGGTGGGTTATAAATCATTAATCGACTTGGTGCGGTAAAAATAATGGCACATAGCACCAAACAAATCACAAGCAATGCACCGATAGCAATTCGCCCGGTCATGATTTCGCGATTTTTTTGATGAACAATCCCTTTTAAGTTACTCATAATAAACTCTCTTATTTTTTAACTCGGCGAATAGACCAAGTGCCTTGACGGGAGATAAAGCGATTCCCCCCTAATATTCCATCTAATTTAACCTCAATCATTCGATTCAAGTAGGCTTCCGGCTTACCTCGTTTAAGGCGCGCAATAATCACTTTGCCAATCACCACAGAAAGAATGCAAAACAACATGGCGAGAGACGGAATTAACAACCAAAAATCAAAGCCTAAGGCAAAACAACAAAGGAGGCCAAGCACTGCACCCAAGATAAATCCCATTGCTGCAGCCAACATAAATTCACTTACAGATAACCCGCCATACACACTCGATTCACGATTTAATCGAGTAGGAAGAAAGGGGATTGTTTGTTCTTTATCGCTTGACATCTTGACCTCACAGAGATAATTAAAACAGACCGATAGCCAATTTCACCAACCAGAGGCTGAAGAAAATTAAAATGAAACCAAGAATAAGAGCGATAATAAATGGGCCCCATCCTTTTTTGTCATTTTCGTCAGTCGCTGCGTTATAGGTTTTAATTAATGCCTTAACCACTGTCATGATTGACCATGCTGCAAATAAAATTGCACACAAGGTTGCCAATGATTTAGCAACAAGATAGATGATTTCCATCGGGTCTTTGGTATTGCTATCTACGCCTGGGATTTTAAAATCAGGGATTTTAGAGGCATTGATACCATTACCACCGCCTGTAGCAAACGCATTTTCAACGGATAACCAAAGTAAAGTTACTACCGCAAGAAAACGACTTGAAACATTCTGAAAGAAGGATTTAATCAACTTCATGAGATGTCCTTATGGTTTGTTAAATAAAAAAGCTGACAACACATATAATTAATGCTGCGCCCCATAGAATCAGTTTAAAGAATGACCAAATATCACCGTCGTTCACCATGCCTTTGTAGCCATGATTAGTTGCCCACATATACGCAAGCAGTAATACGACAACCAAAATAATGGCCAGCATGATTTTCAGTTTTAGCGGGTCTAAACCACTTACAGTATAAAAACTGTCTAATGGTGAAACAGAAGGGAAATTAGCGTTACTCATCTGCTATTGACTCCGAAGATTGAGATAATCTTCTTTTAAGTTACGAATAGCTTTAGGATTTCTAGGGATTGCCCGGGAAGGGTTAATATATTGCTTAATCCCTGCCTGTACCGTAGCAATATCTTGATGTGCTGAAGCGTAATCAAAATATTCACGACTTTTCGCAGAAACCTTTGCACTTGCAGCTGCTCGCTGTAATGAGAGTTTTGCTGCATCCAACTGTTTAATTGCTTGCGCTAAATGCTCTTGCTCTGTTGCTTGAGCACTTATAGCGCCAAACAATAACCCTATTGCTAGAGATAAACTGAAAATATTTTTAGTCACGGAGAACTCCTTACTTGAAACAGATTCCAAGCAAAGAGTGCCAAAGAAGAGAGGGAAATTTAATGAGAAACTCTTTTTAAATTCAAAACAGTTTTTAGTGATAAAAAAGGGCGCTTATTCTTGGAAAAATAAGCACCCATAATGACAACATAGAGGAATATTAAAGGTATTTTTTAAAGCTCGCTGCCGTTACACAGATGGATAGTCCAAATAGAAATGCAGCTGGCACCAAAATTATATTCGGGTAAATAGAAATTGGGATAGAAAGATACAATACCCATGCCGACAACATAATCGGGCCAATTAATCGACGTGCATGATGATAAAGAAAACTAGACTCTCTGCCCGCACCAAATTTACGACGGTCACGCATCATTAACCCTTCAGTAAAGCCCGCAAATGCGGCTAACAAAAAGAGTGGGGAAGTAAAAACAATCACTACAAGTCGAATAACAAAGGTGATAAAAACATAAATCACTGACTCAATATACGCTCGCCCATAATGATACACCCACAAACCTACGCCACTATGCTCACGAGGGTTGGCTAACCAATCTTTTACACCTGTTTTCACAAAAAGCCATTCATGTAATGACAAAATAAGACCTTCAGCCAGCTCTTTTGGAGAATGATAGAAAAGACCTCTCGTTAGACTATCAGAAAGCCATCCAAGCTCAGTTAGCATCATTTTTTGACTGTGTAAATGACCTTCTTCAGGCCATAAAAATGCAATACCTAACCATTCAAGAATAATGCTCAAAATCAGGGAACCCAATAAGGCGGCTAATACCGCATTAATGTAGTAAAAAAGACCCTTTTTCTTTTTTTTGACTTGTTGTTCTGCCATTACTGTAATGTTCCCGCTGGAGATAATTTACAGTGAAAGAAAAGATAACCTTTTACTTCACCGTCTAAAAAAATTTGAATTGCCTGGATGCCATTTTCAGATTTTTTTACATCATTAGCCGTCCAAAGTGAGATGCCTTTATTTGCATACTTTTTCGCAAATTCATGTGTGGTATAACGCTGATTATTCCAATCTTCCAAATAAGGTAAAAAGTAATTAAGTAATTCATCAGCGTTTTCCAGCCCACAAGAACAGCTAGTGACTGAATTGAAATCTACGCTCATATCCGGAATATCAAGCAAGTTCATATCCGGCTGATTAATTATCTGTGTCATCAAAATCATCCTCATCTGTATCATCATTCTGATCAATATCTTCATCTTCCATATCTTCAGCAACTGGAGCTTCAACATCCCCGAAAAGCATTTCTTCTCCTGCGTGTGAAGGCGCTCGATTTAATGACATTGACTGAAAAGCGGTTGCTATATCTTGACTTGGCGCATAATCAGAAAATGCAGATTGCCACCAATTTGGAGAAATATGGTAGTTTTTGCGCATATAAGCCGTCAATTCTTGAAGTGATTCCGGCATCACATCATCTTTATCAACCGCAGGTAAAGGCATTCTTAATTTATAAAGCGTACTCCCTTCAAGAAGAGCAAATGCCTGTCCTTTTGGTAAATTTGTAATATGTGCTGGCGATAGCATTGGCACCATTTTTTCAGAAATACGTTCACCAGTATTAGAAGTAAACGCCTTGCCATCATCCGGATTGCTGTTATCTGTCGTACTTGATGTCACCATGCTTTGATAAATTGTGACATCGTTGAGCTGACGCGTTAAAAACTCTGCAGTGGCCGGCTCTTTTACCCGGAACATTAAAAGTGTATTGAAGTTACCTGTTGTTTGTCCCGTTTTTGCCTTACTTCCAATACGAGCTTCAATATCTGAAAGTGTTTGAGTATAGGCTGTTACCTGCATTCCCGCACCACGACCTTTATTGATCAGCGGGATAAATTCATCCCCCATCAATTCATTGAACTCATCGCAATGAAGGTTGATTTTAGGCGGTTTGCTTTTAGTTTTAAATGCATCTGGCAACCCCTCATCTACGCCAAATTTATAAATATGACCAGCCATTGATACCAAATCAGCAAACATACTATTACCCACAGCTGCAGCTACGGTCGCATCGGATAATGCATCTAATCCAACGTAAACAATCCCTCTTTTACGAATAATAGATTCCCAATCAAAGATAGGGCGCTCATCATGAATATCAGTGTAATCAGGCGAGAGAAGCTCTGCAGTTTTACCTGTAGTGAGTTTTTCAAGTAACGGTAAAAGCGATGCCACAATTTTATCAAAATAGGTTTTATCGTAACGTACCGCACTTGATAACCCTTCAAGTACCGGGTCAAAAATCTTATTCTCTAAAATATATTGGTTAATAACAGCAATCAGCGGTCTATCTTTCATCGAGAACGGTAAATTTTTTACATCTAAGTTAGCCGCAACCGAAGCCAACGTTGGCCATATTTTCTTATCTACGGCATCAAAATGAAGTTTGGCGTAATCTAAGAAAAGTGCATCAATATTTTGCACAAAACGCGAGATTTGCACATAGTCCGGGCGTTTTCCCATTTCAACCAATGCACGGGAGACAATATTCACAAAACGCCACGCAAACTCTTTAAATGCTGCACTATTTCCCGCACCACTTAATTGCCCAGAAATACGTCCTGCCACTTCAGAAATTCGACCGAAGCGACCAACTGGGTTATATCGAGCAGAAATTTCCGGATGCCCTAAATGGAATACATAAAATTCATTTTCACGCCCCGCACGTTTTGCTTCTGCATACATTCGTTTTAACATATCCGGGTCGCCTTTCGGATCAAAAAAGACAACCACTTCACGCTCTTCAGGTGTTTTACCTCGATGTATATCTTGTGTAACAAGCACTTCAGCAAAACGCGTTTTCCCTACGCCAGTTGTACCAAATACTAAGGTATGACCGCCACGGTCGCCTAACGGAAGCATAATATCGCGTTCATTCGGCTCCACACCATGCATCACTGGAATGCCGCCAACTGGCGGTAGCGGTCTGACTGGATTTAATGGAGAGTCCATTGAAGTGAGTCTAGATAACCAATTATCATGCACTTTTTCATAATCACGAGCGGCTTTAAACCACTTCCCATTTTTCCAATAAATTTGCCCATTTGCAGAGAAACAGTCATAAAGACGTTGCGTATGCTTTGGTTCCCATTCAAAGCCTCGTCCTAAGAACAAGGCTTTTTTACTTACTGGAATTTGACGACTGGTCAAAGCATAGTGAGGGAGTCTGCGTAAATTTCGGTGATAGCGTACAATTTCCATGCCTTGACGAAAACGCATAACCCCCATACCTGCGAAAGCGGCCCCTAATCCATATCCAATAAGAGGATTTAATGCGAGCGACCAAGGCGCACCGCAACAAACCAAAGCACAAGTACCATGGACGGCAGCTGGAAAAAATTCAACAGGCGGTCTAAGTAAACCTTCTAATACATGTTTTTGACTCATTGCGACAATCCTTCTGAAGTCAATAAAGCAGGGTAGTGAGCAAGATTTAATCTTGAAGCTAAGTCATCCCCTGGCGTTGGCATTAAGGTTAAATCCGGTGCTAATTGGCGTAACTCGCTTAATTCGTTTGTTGTTTTAACGCTTACTACAAGTCCCATTGCACCAATTTTTTTAAGGTAATTATAATTAGCGTGTAGCCAATTTTTAGATAAGTTATCTGTTCCAATAAGAAAAATAGGCAACATTCCAGGAAGATTCATTCTGACTGGTTGTATTTGGCCCGGTGTCATTCTATGTGAGATAACAGGTAAAATATCCGCTTCGGTCAATGTTGAAGGAACGCTATTAGGGTAGGCTTGAACCATTGATTCATCCGGTTGTAATGCTTCATAAAAACGGACTGCACTTTCTCCGCCAAAATCACCAATAACTTTTAATTCAGCTTGCGCCTGAACTACTGCTCCTAAGCAGACCAAAGAGAGGAAAAAGGATTTATACTGCATAATTCTGTTCTCGTATTAATTGGTTGGATTTTGCCAACGAATAGCTTGTTGATTTGTTTGATTTGACGCTGGCTCAACCCAACGCATAGCGGTTTCTGTTGGAGAAACCCAATGTAAATTGGCTGGTAATGGTTTATTCTCAATTTGATAACGTGGTGATACTGAAGGGCGCTGGAAGTTAGCTATTTGTTTACTGACATTAAAACGCTCACTTTGATAAACAAGAAAGCCTTGTACCGACATTCCTTTTTTCATCCCGTTACGCTTCATATTTAGAATATCTTCACGTGTTGCTCTACCTTGTAGCGCTCGATGTAAACCATCTATACCGATATTATGAGCAAGATATAAATTTTCATGGGATGGTTTTATGCCTCGCTCAAAAAACTGATTAATATGCCATCTAGCTAAAAGTGCGGTTGCTAGAGTGTTAAGTTGATTGTTTTTTCTAGGGTCGAAAGGTGTATCACGATTGTAACGAGTGATTTGAGTCATACCTAAGGCTCGCCCCTCATCAGTTGTTGCAAGCCAATTCCAGGTGCCCCGGGTAAATTGCCCCACACCGGTTGCCCCGGTTGGGGAAACATTTCCATACCACCCATCTTCAATTTTTACTAACCCACGTAGCATCGCTTCATCGACCTGGTAGCGATTAGATGCATCTTTAATATAGCCATCAATATCAGTTCCAAAGCCATTAAATGCAACGGAGTGAGTCGCAACGCCAAGACCGATTAAGCTAAATACGATTTTTAATAGACGATTTGTTGCCATTGCCCATCCTGTTGAATTTGGAATGCAGCAGGCATTTTGCCATCTGCATACTGTAACCAGGCTCCATTATCATGATTAAGGGTAATTAATTTTCTATTCACTTTATTTGGGTCGATGTTATGTTTTTTCGCCCAATTATAGATTTGCTCATTATTATTCACGCCAACAAAATAAATATCTATAGGCGTTTTATCATTCACATATTGCAGTACACGATCAGCATTCGCTTCACATTTGTCACAATTTTCTAGGCGAGTAAAATAAATCACCCGTCCAAACCGCTCTGAAATATGAGGTTCAACCTTAAATGGTTGCTCATTTGGATACATTTCAGCAAATACGCGATCATAAGTGCGTTGGAACTGCAGCTCTCTCTCCATGCGGTCGTGCATTTTTTTTGCCAGTAGTCGAGCATAACGCTCTCTTTCCTGCTCATTTCGAGACTCCACACCAAGCGAGGTTAAAGGGTCAAGACCTGGCGACCATATACCACGAGCACCTTGATTAAGCTCTTGGTAGCGTTGCCATTCTTGCTCAGTTAAACCCCACTCTTGAGACTTAGCTAATAACTCTTGTTGATTTAATTTATTTGTCACCAAGTTTTGTTGATTGAGGGATTGAGTAGCAAGTGTATTAGCCGCAGTGACTTCAGCAAATACAGCAGTAGAAAACATCCCTAATATCATCGCCACATAGGATATTTTTTTGACATGATTCATTGCTTATTCCTCGATGATTTCTGTTGTAGTTGTTGTCGTTGTTGTGGTTTCTACTTTCGGCTTTTCCCCTGTAGCACGTTCCGGTACAGCTGGGCGTAATTTAAAACAAACGGTACGAGAAACGTCATTGATAGTAATTTCATAAGCCGGCCCTGCTAACATTTGAAGGGCATCACGTAAAGCCATCGGGCCAAATTGATAATGTACTTTTGGTAATGGACGGGAATAAAGCGTAGAAAGTGTTGGTTCATTCTGACCAAAACCATGACAAAGTGAAAGGCCTGTATCTTTTAACGTCGTGCGTAATCCCTGCTCAACGGTTGCCGTTAAGGCTCGTTTCTTTTTACCTAACATGTTGACAGTGACACTTTGGTCTAGAAGGTATTTTTGACCTTCTTCTGGAGAGAAATTAATTAAAGTGTATCGACCTTCACGTAACACTTCTGTACGTTCAGGCTGATAGTCTGTGTAAATATCCGGACGAACAATTCGATCTTCCGGTTGTAAAACTTGATGCTGACCTTGTTGAATATTTGGATTTTCTAGTGCTTGTTGCTCATCGGCTGTTTGTTGTTTATGTGCACAACCTGAAAGCACAACCAATGCAAAAGTGGTTAATAGAAATTTTTTCATGATGAGGCTCCAATTAAGGTATTTAAATAATGCCTTAATATGGATAACTCTCACCTGAATTTGAATAATTTATTCTTCTTGAAGTAAAGATAGAAAAATTAGCTGAGAAAAATATATTTAATGCCAATAATAATTGTTAAGTGCACCGGGTAAAAAAGATAAAAGAAAAGCTTAGGCATTCGAGAGATTGAGATATTACATTGACGAAGGCCTTTAGGGTGAAGAATAAATATCATTGTACCGACCACAACAGTAACAACACTGATTGTTTCAACAATAGTTTCCCCGAAATTATCAATAAAACTGTGATTGACGAAAAGTGCGAGCAATACACAGGTTAGCATCGTAATAAGACGAAATTGAGTATCTTTTGTTTGCAAGAATAGGTAACAACCAATGCAATATAAAAGCCCAGGTAAACCATAATCAGAGAGTGCGGAAAGAATAATAAAAAAGCCCAATCCAAAAAACATGACCCAGCTATTTAAGTCTTGACGGTTTTTATATACCCATATTACCCCGATTACAGACAAAAACTGAAATAGGACATTTAAACGGTCATAATTAGGCTCGAAAAGCGTAAAACTGATTTCAGATAAAAATGCGGTTGCTATCATCCAAGTGAAATAACTTTTAAAGTTTACTTTATCTCGAGATAAATTAAGCGCGATGATAAATCCAAACGCCACGTAGGAAAATCGACCTATCACCCGACACCAGGATAGGGCTGGGTAAGCATTTGAAAAAGCCACACCAATGTGATCGATAATCATCGTGATAAGAGCTAACCATTTTAGGCATTCAGTTTGTGAAGAAGTTAAATAAGGCATCGTTATACTGTTAAAAAGAGTTTTATTTATCATATCCTAAAAAGGAAAAGCCTATCTACATAAAGTAGATAGGCTTTCAAGGTAAATAGATTAATATTCATATCCGAGCATAATCGTTGTAGAACTACGATCTGCTTCAGTGATGACAAAAACACTTTCGCCATCAATAAAATGCTGGCTCACAATGCGTTTATCCTTCTCTACGGCATGATCGTTTTCAATCCAATCTTCAACGCAGGTAGCACCCCAATCATAACCTAATTGTTTTTCAATTAAGCGATGAATGGTTGGCATTCCCAATAACTGTTTAGCGCAGATAGTACACGAAACATCCCCTAACTTAAGTGGTGTTCTTTTTGATTGATATATATCCCAATCAAAGTGTCCTCTTTGCTCATCTTCACTTTCATCAGAAAAAGAAATCTTAGTTGTTCGATTCCCGTCATCATCTACTGAAGTAGAGAGTTGAATGGTGTCTTTACCATTATCTGCTTGATAGAAATTCATAACAATTTCTGAAAGCGGATGTGGCGGTTTTTCAATCCAATCTTTATTCCCCAGCATGATAATGCAGCCATTTTGATGCCACGAGATGACCTCATTGATCTTTTCGGTAGTTAATTCCGCTAAGATACGACGAGAGACGAAGATTTTTCCAAGTTCTAAAATACGATTTTCCTTACACATAAGTGTTTCTCCTAAATTTTTAAAATGTAAAAAGTAAAGGGGATAACACTGCCATTGAGGGTGTTATCCCCCAATGGGTGAAAGGTTGTTAGCTAAATAAGATGATTATCAGTAAAGCAAAAAGATGCTGAACCAGAAACGATAAAGTGATCAAGTAATTTAATATCCATTAATTCACAAGCTTCCTTTAATCTCTTGGTTATATATTTATCAGCATCACTAGGCTCAACATTTCCAGTTGGATGATTGTGCCCAATGATAATTGCTGATGCATTTAGCTTTAATGCTTGTCGAATAATCTCCCGAATTGACACAGAAGTTTCTGAAACAGATCCTTGAAACATCACCTCAGATTTAATCAATCTGTGGATTCTATCCAAGAAAAGTACCACGAAATTTTCTCTTTCCTCATTACCTATAATGGTTTGAAAATAGAGTTTAGCTATTGATGGCTCAGTAAATTCCTGTGCACCTTGGTAAAAGGGCTTTTCTTCCATCACTTTAGTTAAAATAACCTGTGCCTGTTCTAAAATAGCTTGTTGTTGCTCGTTTAATTTAAACATTCGATATTCCTTCTAAAATAGGGAATATCGCCCATAAGGGATATATCCCCTATGGGTAAGGTGCGAAAAGAATGCTTATCGCACATTAAAGTTAATGTTATTAATCAGAAGTTTTTAAACTGTCGATAATCTGTTTAATTTTTGCTGCAAATTCTAAATCGTGCTCAGATTCATCATCTATACAATATTCCAAATAATTACTCATATCAGCAATTAGTGCTTCTTTTGTTGGCGAAGGTTGGAACATAATTGATCCATCCCCATTATTACTAGCATTTTCCAATGCCAATTCAACAAGTAAAGCTTCTGCTTCTTGAGGTGTATATTGGTACTCAGAAGTTGCTACACATTTGCCAGAGTACCATGCATAAACTAGCTTGGTTTGAGGATCATAGAAATGATTTGGCTCAATCCCTTTAGGGGTAGTTGCCTTTCCTAGAAACTCACTTATAAACTCTTGCGTTGTTAAAGTAATTAGCTCTAATCCACTATTTACATAGTAAAACATATATTTCTCCAATTTATGTTTTCAAAAGTTAAATTTACGCCCAAAGTAATTCGGCTAATTTTACTTTTTTCTCAAGCTCATTGACTGCTTTTTTAGCATAAGTGAGAGAAAAAGCATGTGTTCGCAATTCAGGTTTATCTTTAAGCTCTTGGTGTTTTTCTTTGGCTTTTTCCAATTCAAACTTGAAGAACTCAAGACTTTCCGGCATGGATAAATCAATTTTCCCTGCCATCTGTTCCCAATAAGCGATTTTACCGTCATAACTTTCTGCTTTACGCATTTCTTCAATAGACTTATCCATGCGTCTTGCATTACGTTCAATCAAGGCTCTATGGCGTTTTTCGCTATGATGACCAATTTTAATTGGTTCTCCCAAGCTAAGAAATTCACGGCCTTCATTAGCAGCTTCACAATATTGTTCACTGCGTTTTAATGCATTATTAGCTGCGTTTTGATAACGCTCAGCTTTTTGTTCTGCACGAACTTGACTATTCACTCCATCACACCGGGTGAAGGAATAAAAATACGCATCCTCAGAGGTTTTTACGAGATTATGAATCTCCACTTCAGTCTCTTTACCGTATTTACTGGTTAAGATGATAACGTCACCTTTTTGGTGAGCATCCGGACATTTAGCAACAAAAACATTAGGGCAAAATTTAGCGTAAGTATTCATAGGTTTCTCCTCAAATAGAAATAAAAAAGGAGAAACCACCCATAAGGGGAGTTTCCCCTTCAGGGTAAAGAAAAAGCCAACAAATTTTGTTGTTGGCTTTCATCAGTTTATAGGTTAGTCATTCCCTTGCTCATCTTGGCGTTTTGCTTGATATTTCAACTCACCATCAACTTTAATAAAGTTAATACGATAGAGTCGTCCTTTAATCGACACGCCAGTATCACCTTTTTTGTGATATTCGCTATCTTTTGAATAAGTGAATGTGTCATACCACAAATCACTCATTACAAAGGAAACCAAGACTTTTTTCTTAGCTTCAACAGCTTCTTGACAGCGTTTGATTAAATTTACAGTTTCTTCACCGGATACGTTCATATCAAAAAAACGATATTCCGGAGAATCGGAAGAACCTGTAAGAGCAGCAATTCGACAAGCCCAAAATGCATCTCCTTTTTTCGGCTTGATTTCGCGAATATCGCTTAAATAACCAATGCCAGAAGTATGAAGATTGAAATATTTTGGTTGTGCGTTTTGAGTAGACATAATGTTTCTCCTAAGTAGTAAAAAAGCGGAGAAACATCCTTACCCAACACGGGAAAAATGTTTCCCGCCAAGGGTTAAATTGTGATTAAACTAGAATAAGTAATCTTATTTTAGGTTAAGGGTAGTTTAAGGTGGCACACCTACGAATTATTCGTAGATTCTCCTTTCAGTGTGCTGGAAAAAATTTTGGCTATGATTCTACTTGCGCTAAGGCAAGGCGTTGCTTCTCAAGAATCGTGCAACTTCTTAAAGGCTGTTTTCACAGCACCTTAAAAACTGTTGTTATTAAAATCTAAAGCAAACCTTAAATGTATAAAAAATTAAAAATTCTATTTGGAGATATTTTAGTCAAAAGAAAAGGTCACCCAGTTTCCTGAATGACCTTATAGTTTTGACTATAGATTGATTAAATAAAAATTAAGTAGGCCAAACTAATTTGATTCATAAAAATACTGATACGTTCGTTACCATATACGGATTTTTACGGCTCGCCTTATCCGATTACTTTGTGGCCATCAATCGGTTATATCTGTGGCATCAAATTGACACAAAGGGCACCCATTGTTTCACCGGTGGGCTCCGGTAAGGAAAAAGTAGCAAGCCATTGCGAATTTTCAAAATGCACTTTGCAATACACTTTAAAAATCCGCAATGGCCAGCGATTTGAAAAGTCGAGAGTAAATTGGGGCGTTACTCCATCATTACTCTGATTAACTAGGTGGCACACCTCACAAGGAGCGTTAATCAATGTGAGAAATTCCTTTCAGCGTGCTGGAATCATTTTTGGCTAGTGTGAATTGATAACCGACAATTCACGAACGGTCTTACGAAGGCTTTAGTATAGCACTATTTTTGAGGGCTCGCCATTCACAGGCGCTTAAATCCTAGTTCAATAAGCTTCGTAAAGATGAAATTTGCTCACTCACACTTTTACTCGACTTTTTCTTTAAATTTTTTGTACTTTTAGTATTCTTCTTGCTATCAATATTTTCAATATGTTGGCAATTTGGATAAGCAGAACACCCAAAAAAAGCCCCATTTTTACCATTTCTTTTAATCATTGGTGCACCGCACTTAGGGCATTTACGAATTTCAATATTCCCCAAACTCATTCCCTTTTTAAGGCAATCAGCCATCAAATGCCGCACAAAGACTTCTTGTTTTTGCATAAACACTTCTAGCGAAAGCGTTCTTTCAGCAATTTGATTGAGCGCTTGCTCCCAAAGTGCGGTTAAACCCGGATCTTTTAACATCTGAGGTAAATTATCAATTAGCGTCATTGCTTCATCTGTCGCTAATAGTGATTTACCTTTCTTTTTCAAGAAACCTTTATCAATCAAACCTTGAATCGTTCCCGCCCGAGTAGCTTCTGTTCCAAGCCCTTCAGTTTCTCGTAAGCGTTGTTTTAAACGCTCATCAGTTACAAAGCGAGCTGCATTTTTCATTGCGGTGAGCAATGTACCTTCCGTGAAGTGATTAGGTGGTGATGTTTGTAAGGTTTTTATTTCTGAATCAGAAATCTGACAGATTTGTCCTTGCTTTAACGTCGGCAAGGCTTGAGGTGCGTCATCATCTTCATCAAGTGATTTGCCAAATAGAATTTTCCAACCTGGAGCAATAAGCACATTCCCACGTGCACTTAATATATGTTGACCGCACTTCAAAATAATTTGTGTCTTATCTGTTTCAGAAACAGGTAAGAATTGAGCTAAATAACGACGACGTATGAGATCATAGAGCTTTAATTCTTCATCAGACATTTTGCTAATATCAGCTTTAATCATAGTCGGAATAATGCCATGGTGAGCAGTAATTTTTTTATCATTCCAAACTCGTGATTTTTGATTAAGGTTTAACATACCTGCAAGGGGGTGTAATCGATTATCGGATTGCAACAAACATTGGATAATTTGAGGCGCTTCTGCAAACTGAGACTCCGGTAAATAACCACAATCTGTTCTAGGATAGGTTGTCGCTTTGTGAGTCTCATAAAGTGATTGAGCTATATCCAATACTCTTTGCGCACCCAGTCCATAAAGGCGGTTAGCTTCTGATTGTAAGTCACTTAATGCAAAGCAAAGTGGGGCATTTTGTCTTTCACGTTTAGTTTCAACTGATTCCACTTTCGCTTGGCCAAATTGGCGAATTTGCTGATTTGCTGCTTGTATAACTTGGGCAGACAAACAAAGTCCATCAGGATCACAATATTGCTCCGGAATAACATATTGCGTAGCAAAATGCTGATTTCCATCAGAAAGCATTACTTGCAAAGCAAAATGTTGCTTAGGAATGAAGTTTTTTATCTCACGGTCACGATTAACAACCAAGCTTAATGTTGGAGTTTGTACCCGACCAACACTTAAAGGTTTCCCTTGATACCCTTGTTGTTGCGCTAATAAGGTATAGAGACGAGAGAAATTCATACCAATAAGCCAATCAGCTCGACTACGTGCAAGTCCCGCATAGTAAAGAGGTAGTGTCTCCTCATTATTTTTAAGTGCGCCCAAGGCTTTGCGAATACTGGTATCATCTAGTGCAGACAACCAAAGGCGTTTTATTTGCCCTCGAAATCCTGCCAAATCCAGCAATTCTCTTGCTATAGTTTCGCCCTCTCTATCAATATCGGTTGCAATGACAACAAGTTTAGCTTGTTTGATAAGTTTCATGACGACATTGAACTGTTTTTTTGTTTCTTTTTTAGGTGAAAGCCCCCATTTACCCGGGATAATTGGCAAGGTCTCAAATGCCCACTTTTTAAAGGCAGGATCATATTCTTCAGGATTAAATTGCTCTACTAGATGACCAATTCCCCAGGTAACTGTAAGCTGACCGTCAGGTGTTGATAAACAACCCTCACCACGCTTTGTCGCACCTAATACTTTTGCAATATCATTGCCTTGTGATGGTTTTTCACATAAAAATAATTTCATGATGTTTTCTCTCATTGATATTTGAGAGATATTTTCGATGTAATAAGATAAACCACAATTAGGAATTCTTTTTAAACTGAGGAGTAAATCATGATAAAACTGACCCCTTCATCAATTGGAGTGATGGTTGATACGCTTAGATATTCAGGTCGAGATAGATATATTATTTTTAGAATGAAAACGAGAGAGCAGAAAGTCGTGTATATGCGTTATCCACAGCATATTGAAAATATGGCTAATCAAGAGAACATGATTGTCATCGTAGATGCTCAAAAGTTTCTTTCTTTATGGCAGCGATCACCGTATGAGGTAGATAAAAATACATGTGCGGGCGATGAGTCAACATGGAGAAAAGATTATAAGTTTCATCATGCTGAAAACGGATTTGCTAAAAGTATGGATTCTCCAGTTCCACTTGCAGATGTAAATGTTCATATTAAAGATGGAGAAATAAGCTGTAGTCTTAATGATGGTATGACAAGAACGCTTTGGTTGCTTGCAAATGGTGTAAAGGAGTTTCCTATTTTGGTTAGAAACCATAAAGAGAAAGCTAAAATTCTGTCAAAGTATGCAAGCCCATTATCTTCACTTCATTTTGAGCCACTTAATTTATTTTTTGCAATTACAGGAGAAAAATACCCCTTGTAGCCAAGGGGTAAACGTTTGAGATATTAAACAATATGAGGAAAAGGAAAAGTTTGGATGGATCTCAAAAAACAAATTTGTTTCGTTATCTATCATACAAAATAATCATTATTATCGGTATCGAAATTTAAAAACACCTGAAATAAAAAAAGCCCCACTAAGGTTGGGGCAAAGGAGAATGAGGTATTGATTACCTACACTATGTTTATGTTGTCGTATTATTTAATTGCTTTTATCACTTCTGATTTAACAAATTGAGCAAAATCAGATTCATTTGAGGATGCAATCCAGGAAATTCTAACCTTGCCATCCTCTTTTGCAAGCGTTATGTCAATTTTTCGACCGCCAACATAGCTATTTGCCATGTGATAATAGACCCCAGGAGTCGCTTCATGAGCATGTCCTTCTTCATCTAAAAGCGATTCGTAACGTTGACGCTCATACCCGGATAATCCACTTAATGCTTCCTCCCGTGTTTTGAATTTTAAATTACGTTTAATTTTTACGTAAAGAGAGTCAATATTTTTAGATGATGTAATTGAATCCTCTACGTTATAGCGATGAGAACGAGAACTTTGAGTGTAAGCCACACCGGAAGAACTAGAGGAACTATTCCCCCCGCCAAGAACACTGCTGAGTTGACCTGCAACATTACCAACCGCATCATTCAATGAGTTTAATTCAGCACAACCACTTAAAGCAGCGACGGCAGATAAAACAAAAATTATTTTTTTCATCACGATTAACCTTAATTATATTGAGTTCAGAATGGTATTGAATCATCAAAAGCATTTGCCGATGCATCTTGTTGTGGCATTGGCTGAGAATTATTTGCACCATCTGCACTTTGAGGGCGAGTACCTAACATTTGCATTACATCACCTTGGATTTCCGTGGTATAACGATCTTGCCCGTTTTGATCTTGCCATTTACGAGTACGCAAGCGTCCTTCAATATAAACTTGCGCTCCTTTCTTGAGATATTGGCCGCAAATTTCAGCTAATTTGCGATAAAAAACGATTCGATGCCATTCAGTCACTTCACGACGTTCACCGGTGTTTTTATCCGTCCAAGCTTCGCTAGTTGCTACACTGATATTTGCAACTGCTTCACCATTCGGCATGCTTCGCATTTCAGGATCATTACCTAAATGTCCCACGATAATTACTTTATTAATTCCAGCCATATTGATTTCTCCTAAATCACAAAATTAACTGTCAAGATTGTGCATTTTTTACATCTAATCCTTAAGGGTAAATTCAGTAAAAAACACAGAGATTTTTTAACACAACCACGAAAGGCAAAGGCTTTTTTTCGTTAAGGTAAGGGGCTTGTCCCCTTACCTTTAAAAGGCCTTTTAGTGAGCCGATCACAAACTATATAAATTAGCCGATTACAAACTAGAAGATCCAACGTTCACAAATGTGAATGTTATAAATGATCTTCTATCTCTTTAATTTTATCTACCGCACTTGATACCTGTCTCATCATAAAATTTAGTACGGAGACCTGCAGATTAATCAAAATGCGTTCTTTCTCAGCTGAGACAAGTTTTTGTCGTAAGTCTGAAGATAACTGAGGATTATTAAATACCGGATTTAACACAGCATCACCAGTCTTAGAGGCTTGAAAACTGCGCCAGCGTAAAAACGTCCCACCGGATGATGAAGCTTTATCTCGGATCATGTGAATAGGTAATACACTAAGTTCACTTTTACGAACGTTCTGCAACATTTCATTCTGCTGCAACATTAAAGCTTCACGGACTGTAGCAAGGGATTCAGCTAGTAATTCATACTGTTGCACTGAGTCTAACTCACTGAATAACTGTTTCAGCGAGTCATTAAGTGGGGTTGTGCGTCCTAATTGTTTATACATATCAGAAGGAATGAGCACGTTATCCATAATCCCAATCTCCATTATTCAGTTTTATTTGCTGTAATTTGGACTTCAACAGAGCCATTATCATCTGATTCAGCAAGTGATGATTTTTTAATTGTTGGAGCAAATGTTGCACGTGTTGTACCGGAAAGCACGTCAGGCGTTAAGGTATATTTCATACGTTTTACAGCAGCTTGATAGCGAGCGTTATTTTCAAGCGCATCTTGGCGTGTAATACCGGAATTTCTGTAATTCTCAAGCACACCAAATGCACGACGAATTAATTTAGCTCCGGATTCTAACCAATCATACGCATCATCTTTTGTAAGTAATGCAATATGTGAAGCGGTCATCACTGTACGAGCTAACGAATCAAAGTCAGCCAAAAGATACAATAATTGATAACCCAGCTGAGTATTCACAAAAATAGGGTATTGAATCGGAGCAATATTGGCACAACGCTCAATTTGAAAGTTTTCAGGAATTTTCTCACTGTAGAGATTAACCATTCTCCAGGTCATATCTTGCATTTCTTTACGAAACCCTAATACTTTTTGTTCAAAACGAAGAAGATAATCATCAGCATAAGGATCATCTTGTTCGGCAGCTTGCTGAATTTGACTCAATAGAGATAGAGCATTAGGAATACTGAGAATTGATGATGTAACGACTTCCCCGGCTTCATTTTTAACTAAGTCACGACCATTCCAAAGACGTGTTGCATACTGAGTATGAAGCGTAAATGTAATCTCACTGCGTAACGGCCCAAGCTGTTGGTTGTATGTTGTTGTCATGTTATGTCACCTTTTATCATTTGGTTAAAATTTGTACTTTGTCCAGCCCCTGGACAGTGGTTAATTTTTGTTCACTGTGCAACCCTAGCACAGTGGTTAATTTTTGTTCACTGTGCAGTCCCCGCACACTGGTTAAAATTTGTACTTTGTAAAGTCCCTTTACAGTGGTTAAATTTTGTACTTTGTAGAACCCTTCTACACTATTCACTTTTTATACAGCTTATTCAATTGCAAATTGAAGCCTTAAATTGTCGAATGCGATCAGCTCTCGCTTTTCGCTCTTCTTCAGATTGCACTCGCATTGGTTTTATTGTGCTATCGGCTTTCACATTATTAACTAAGCTAGTTTCATCATGTTGTGATAACCGATTTTTTGATGATAATGATTGCGCTTGTGTAGCCAAAAATTGTTCATACAAATATGGTTTAAATTCACCACGGTGTGCACGTTGGATTAATGTCACTACATAGCCTTGTGGTTTTTTCACTTCACCTTTTGCCACACGCTGTTCTAGCTCAAATAAAATCGCTTTACAGATTCCTAAATCAAGTCCACGCATTGCTTGCATAATTGCTGTTTTTTCCAATGATGAAAACTGAATATTAGTCGGCCAGTCAATTTCATCCGCATTACCAGTACAGTACGTATTTATATAAATACTAGTACCTGTACTGTACTGTGAAAAACCTGAGTTCCCTTTTGGAACTAAGCCTGAAATCAATGACTTATCATTATTTTGGGCACTGAGTTCCCTTTTGGAACTCTGTTTGATTTTGCTGAGTTCCATTTTGGAACTAAGGTGATTTTTACTGAGTTCCCCTGTTTTTTCACAGAGTTCCTTATTGGAACTTAGTAGGTTTTCTTGAATAAATGTTGATTCTTCTTGCTCTGAAATATCCATTTTTGGACGTTTTTGATAGTCTTGAAGGCGAGCTCGCATCCAGTCAATGTGAGAAATATAATGCCACTGAGTATTATCCGAGAGCAGGTTTTCTACAATATGGTTTGCTACACCTCGCACAAAGTTATCTCGATGCTGAATGGATTTTTCAAGGAGTGCGATGTAATCATGGTTTAATTGAATCGTATCAATGATTGGCATAGGTTCATCATGAAGGATGTAAAAATTACCCAATACTTGACCTTGCTCATTACGTACAGTTTCACAAAGTGTTAGCCAACGAGTTAATCTAAGTAATAACAACGTTTGGCTAACTAGCTTACGCGAGAGTTCTGCTTCATCATAAGGTTTATCTGAAAGTAATTTTGCAAGCACTTCGTATGATGGGAACATGCCTGATTGAAATTCTCTTGCTTTGTATTTTATAAGTTGCCATGCCAATTTTGCTCTTGATGTTAAATAAGGATCAAATAGCAAACGGGTTGGAACTGTTTCATGCTGGTTGCCAAAAAAGAGCAACCCATGCTCTTGTAATTTTGTTTCCATAATTTAATTCTCTCTGAGAATATTTTATTTTTATTGTTGCAATGTGCTTAAACATCTTTACAATAGCCAATGAACTTTCCCAAGTTCCTTACTAACGATATGAATAACGCCCAACTTAACGTAACGCACTAGGTTGGGCGTTATGTTTTTTAAGCTGCATTCCAGCGGCTAACAAGTTTCCAAATTTCAGTTAAATTAATACCGGTTTCTTCCGCAATTAAAATTAACAGCTCTAGTCCTTCTGTTGATTCAATTGTTTGAACATCACCTTTATGCTCTTGCCATAAGTCCCAAATTAATTTTTCTTCCTCTTCGGTTGCAGCTGGCTTACGTCCCATTGGTTCTTGTTTTCCAAGTAGGCTACGACGAGCAGATACTTTTGAAGTGGTTAAGCCGAAGTAGGAATTGAGCATTTGGATGGATGCACCTAACATTAATGCGCGATCAATAAGGCGACGTTCTTGTGACGACATGCGTACTCGAGCCACCAATCGCCAAAATGCATCGTGATTAATTTCAACTTTGGCAAAGGGAGCTTTGGTGTTAGCCAGTTCATAAACTTCCTCTGTGCTGAGTTTTTCAATTTCTTGCAATTCTTGTTTTGAGAAACCATAGTTCCGGCAAACATTGATATTGCCTTCTTGTAAATTAACCAAAATCTCATTCAATACCACTTGGTTTAAATTGCTGAACATGCTCATTATGCATCTCCTTCTGAACGAATATAGCGAACGAGGCGAATTAAACGGAATAATTTAACTAGCGTGGTATCATCAATTTCTTGAGTATTGAGTAAATATTCCGGTAATAAGGTGAAAGATGTCTGTGGGTGCACATCTGTTTGTAATAAATTTAAGAAGTCATAACACATCTGTGCTACACCGCTCACATCTTTATCTAATGGTTTTACGCGGTAAGTGTAATCAACAGGCTCTTTTACTACATGTTCAATGTAGTCAGTTAATCCAACACTTTCCGCAATGTCGAGTGCTAGTGAATAAGCTTCTACTTTATGCTGACGACCAGGATAAATTTTCCAAATATCATCAACTGGCTGACGGCCTACGCAAGCAAAGCCTAATCCATTTTCTTCTGCACGTTGTTGGCGTTGCTCCTGAATGCTCATGCCAGGAGTAATGCCAAATTGTTGAGTTAAATTTTTAGCAAAATCAAAAGAAAGCCCTTCTGAATTAGCATTAGTTTCATCAAACTCTTCATCCTCTGTTTTATTATCTGCTTCATCCTCAAATGAAGGAGAAATTTCAACACTTGCTTGCTTTAATACTGGCGCAGGTATTGATTTTTTTTCAGTAGTAGTCATTTTTGGAGTAGTGACTACACTAGGTTGAGATAATGTATCTAATGCGGTTTCTTGTGGCTGTGGTGTATTAAACGCTTGAACATCTTGGATGCTTTCTTGTACGCTTTGCTGTATTTCGTGTTGTTTTTGCGCCATTTTCTTGAATTTTTGCTCATCGAGATCAATTTCAAGATAAAGGACTTCATAACTCACACGATCACCTAACATGGATGACATTTCATCAATAAGATAATCTTGGAAAGTTTTAATATGGAATGGCTGATCGTCGTTACAGCGAGATAAGCTATTTCCCCAAATTTCATCGAAAGAAACATCTAATTCAAATTGATAATTTTGCCAAATGGCTAAGGCGTTATTACGAATCGCAAGCAATTTATCAATTGGCGCATGTCCCAGCCCATTAAATAGCACATCAGGAATGTATGGGTATAGGAAATTAATACAGCGTTCCATTTTTGCTACTGTTGTATTAGCAATAATGTATCCATCATGTTCTAACTCACTTGAAAGCTCGCGAGAAGAAAGGGATTTTCCTAACTTTTGCTCATAGTATTCTTTCGCTTGCTGGATGCCCAAGGCTTTCTCAATAAAGGTTAAGTCTGCACGTGTATCATTTTCAATTAAATGACCAATAAGCAAATCTAATTCCGCTTCTACACTATCAGCACTTCCACCTTTCCAGGGTTTATATAAGCATTCAATAGACCAAAAACGTTGATCTTGAGTCTCTGTAAACAGTTCTTTTAATGCTTGAATACGAGTATTCCCACCGTCAGCGATGATATAAAAAGGTTCACCAGGTCGTTGAGTGATATTTGGTTTATGATCAAGACCACGACGACGAATTGACTCTTTAATCATTTCAAAGTTAGGATTACGTGTCTTACGAGGGTTGTGTTCATAAGGGCGTAATTTATCTAACGTAACGGTAATGTATTTAGATTGCGCAGGATAATGTGTTGCTGTTGTTGTTTGATAAGCAGCAGACTGATTATTAATAGGTTGAACATTTAATCCTTTCGCAATCGCGTCTAATTGACTTTGTTGTTTTTTATTTTTAGCAATAAATGGATTATTCATAATATCTATCCTGTGTCGTTAAATTCTCAAAAATGCTGTATTGACCTTGAAACAGTGTTTTTACTGTGGCTAACGGGCCATTACGCTGTTTACCAATGATGATTTCCGCAATGCCTTTATCTTCTGTGTCAGGGTTATAGATTTCATCTCTATAAAGATGAATGATGACATCAGCATCTTGTTCAAGAGAGCCGGAGTCACGTAAGTCGGCATTGATTGGACGCTTATTAGCTCGATTTTCTAAACCTCGGTTTAGTTGAGATAATGCATAAATTGGGCATCCAGTTTCTTTGGCTAATTTCTTTAAATCATTGGATATTTCGGCAAGTTCTAAATTGCGATTTTCAGTTTTATTTCCAGTTCTCATTAGTTGGATATAATCAATGAAAATCGCTTTAGGTTTGCCGTATAGACGAGTGTTTTTACGTACTTTGGCGCGTAAACGATGAGGTGTTAAAGAAGCTTCATCATCAATTAACAAACGACCTTTCCAGTCTTTTTTAATTGTCCCCATTGCATTAGCAAGGCGAGTCCATTCTTCCTCTTCAAGCTCAGTCGCTTGACGAATAGATTGCAAGCTGACGCGAGAGCGCATTGCCATAAAACGTTCTAATAGTTGATCAGCTGGCATTTCTTGACTGTAAAATTGGATAGGGCTGTCAGGAAATTTATCTAACGTACTTGCGGCAATTGTTTGTGCAAAGGTTGTTTTACCCATTGCTGGACGAGCTGCAATAATGATAAGTTCTCCTGGTTGACCGCCTGTTGTTGCTCTATCTAATTCAATAATGCCTGTTGGTGTTCCACTAACTGGATCGGCATTAATAGAGGACGTTTCCATGCGAGAAAGGATTCGCTCGAAACTTGCATTAAGATCAGCAACACCATCCGTCTCTTGTTCGATGACAATATTGGTATATTGCTTATCAACACTTTCCTCAAAAGAAGTTAATTCAATTTCATCTTTTGAAGATTGCATTTCAGTTACAATAAACTGGCCCAGGGTCAAAAAACGACGTTGTTTGCTATAACGAGAAATAATCTCAGCATAGGCAGTGATATTTGATGCAGAAGGAGTATTGTGAATAACTTCTGCTAGATATGCTAATCCCCCTATCTGCTCAATCAGTTTTTTATCTTTGAAATACTGCTCCAAAGTTAAAATATCAGCGGGTTTTCCTTGTGTTAATAGATGGCTAACACCTTCAAACAATACTTTATGAGCTGAGACATAAAAATCATCAGAGCGCAGTAAAGTTGCGATCTCATCAAATTTGTCATTATCAATAATGAGAGCACCAATGACCGCACTTTCCGCTTCAATAGAAGCAATAAGTTTATCAGTCATATTAGCCTTCCTTTTTCATTGGTTTATCAAAAAGTGTTTTAAATTGAGGGAGTAACAAGCAACACAGTTCTTTGATAACAGGATATTCAGCTTGGCTATGGCGATAAACTGGCAATGAATAAGTTGCAGCTTCTCTATATGCCACATGCGCAGGGATTGAAAAATCAAGGAAGGTTTTGCTTTCATCAAAATTGGTTTCAAATAGGACATGCAATTGATTGAGTACAAATTTCACGTCATTAGTATTATCAACGCAATTTGCGATAGCTTTGAGAGGTGGTAATTTGAAACCAAATGATTCAAAGGTTTCTAAATCTTGATACATTCCGATAGTTCCACGGATAAATTCTTTCGCAGAAAGAATGTGTGGAAGAATAGGGCAGAATAGGATGTCAGCTGCTAAGACAGACATATCGACAGTAATGTCTCTAGTACCTCGAGTATCAACCACAATAACATCATAATTATCAATGTTTTTAATTAAGTGACTAAATCGAATTGCACCATCAGGGGCATTACGTAGAGTTTGACTTACATTGTTTGATGGATCATTTGATTGAATTAAATCCAAATTAGGAATGGATGTTTTTGAAATGATATGGGAAGGTTCAATATCACGACGGGTTAAAAACTCATAAATACCACCGGGAGCTTCTTCAGTTAAAGCATAATAAGAGCTTAAGGTTGGTTGAGTATCAGTATCAATAAGAAGAGTTCTTAAATCGTGGTCAGCGCAGAACGCCCCAATATTGGCAGCATTTGTACTTTTTGCAGAACCGCCTTTAGTACAAGCGACAGTAATAATATAAGGTTTTTTAGAAACAGAAGAGAAGTCCATAATTCCTCACCTAACGATAATTAAAAATTAAAGTTAAGTATTGGACTAGGTACTGATTATTGGTTTGGAATTAGATGGTGCCCGAAGCCAGACTTGAACTGGCACGCCTCGAAAGGCGAGGGATTTTAAATCCCTTGTGTCTACCGATTCCACCACTCGGGCACATAGACAACTAACATTTGCGTATTATGGAGGCGTGTCCCGGAGTCGAACCGAGCTACATGGATTTGCAATCCAGTGCATAACCGCTTTGCTAACACGCCACGAATTGGAGCGGGAAACGAGGCTCGAACTCGCGACCCCGACCTTGGCAAGGTCGTGCTCTACCAACTGAGCTATTCCCGCATTCGCTGTTAGTGGTGCGCATTTTACGGAAATTCAGATAACTGTCAATTACAGATTTAAAAAAATTGTCTAACCGTTTAAAAAAAGTTCATTTTGTTCAAATAAATCACAGAAAATGATGGAAAAATGAAATTTTATGTAATTTTCTAATTTCTACTTTTATCACTTTTTCCTTTGTGCCAAAATGCTAAACGTTTTTTAACACGTAAAGTGCGGTCAATTTTTTCATTATTTTTAGAGGATGTTATGACACAACAATATGCTATTGATACTTTATTAGCTCAAGCAGGCAATCGCAGTGATGAGCGTACGGGCGCGGTTTCTGCACCAATTTTTCTTTCTACGGCTTATGGTCATTGTGGTATCGGTGAAAGTACGGGATTTGATTACACACGTACCAAAAATCCAACTCGCACAGTATTAGAAGAAACGATAGCTAAATTAGAGAATGGAGATCGTGGCTTTGCGTTTTCTTCTGGTATGGCTGCAATTCAAGTTTTGATGACGCTTTTTACCGCCCTAGATGAATGGATTGTTTCTAGCGATGTGTATGGTGGTACTTATCGACTATTAGATTTTTCTTATAAAAATAACAATAGTGTAAAACCTGTTTATGTTAATACAGCATCTGCTTCAGAAATTGAGGCTGCCATTAACCCAAATACGAAAGCGATTTTTATTGAAACCCCATCGAATCCTTTAATGGAAGAATGTGATGTGGTTGAAATTGCAAAACTTGCGAAAAAACATAATTTGATGTTGATCGTGGATAATACGTTTCTAACGCCAGTGCTTTCTCGCCCATTAGATTTAGGTGCGGATGTGGTAATTCACAGCGGGACTAAATATATTGCTGGTCATAATGATGCACTTGTTGGTTTAATCGTTGCAAAAGGGCAAGAACTTTGTGATCGCATTGCTTATATTCAAAATGGTGCAGGTGCGGTGCTTTCTCCTTTTGATTCTTGGCTGACTATTCGCGGTATGAAGACACTTTCTTTGCGTATGAAACGCCATCAAGAAAATGCACAAGCTATTGCGGAATTTTTAAAAGATCAACCACAAGTGGAATCGGTGCTTTATCCAAATAAAGGTGGAATGTTGTCTTTCCGTTTACAAGATGAAGCTTGGGTTAATACATTCTTAAAATCCATTAAATTGATTACTTTTGCAGAAAGTCTAGGCGGCACAGAAAGTTTTATTACTTATCCTGCCACTCAAACTCATATGGATATTCCAGAAACCGAGCGTGTAGCTCGTGGGATTACTAATACCTTGTTGCGTTTTTCAGTCGGTATTGAAGATGTAGAAGATATTAAAGCGGACTTATTACAAGCTTTTGCAAACTTAAAATAATTGGAGCAAACCATGAAAATTGCAATCTATAGCACTAAAAGTTATGACAGAAAATATATTGAGCTCATTAATGCGAAATATAATTTCGATTTAGAATTTTTTGATTTTATGCTGAACGAGAGCACTGTGCGTTTGGCAGAACATTGCGAAGTAGTATGCATTTTCGTGAATGATAATGGTAGCCGAAAAGTATTAGAAAAATTAGCCGCACTTGGTGTGAAAATTGTGGCTTTGCGCTGTGCCGGTTTCAATAATGTTGATTTAAAAGCAGCTCAAGAATTAGGCATCCAAGTCGTCCGCGTTCCAGCTTATTCGCCTGAAGCGGTGGCGGAACATACCATCGGTTTGATGATGACTCTGAACCGTCGAATTCATCGTGCTTATCAGCGTACCCGAGAAGCGAATTTCTCTCTTGAGGGGTTAATTGGTTTCAATATGTACGGACGCACAGTCGGCGTAATTGGAACAGGAAAAATCGGGATCGCAGTGATGCGAATTTTGAAAGGTTTTGGCATGAATATCTTGGCGTACGATCCTTTTAAAAATCCAGTGGTGGAAGATCTTGGTGGACAATATGTTGAATTAGATGAGCTTTATGCTAAATCTCATGTGATTACGCTTCATTGCCCAGCAACGCCAGAAAACTATCATTTATTAAATCGCGAGGCTTTTGCAAAAATGAAAGATGGCGTGATGATCGTTAATACGAGTCGCGGTTCTTTGATTGATACTCAAGCTGCAATTGATGCGTTAAAACAGCGCAAAATCGGTGCGTTAGGTATGGACGTTTATGAGAATGAGCGTGATTTATTCTTTGAAGATAAGTCCAACGAAGTGATTCAAGATGATATTTTCCGCCGTTTATCTTCTTGCCATAATGTATTGCTAACAGGTCACCAAGCGTTTTTAACCGAAGAAGCACTAACCAATATTGCAGACGTGACTTTATCAAACATTTATAAATTGAAATTGGGTAAAGTGTGTGAAAATATTGTTTTGCCGTCTTAGTTTTTGGCAATTAAAACGATTAGTTTACATTTTTTAAAACGGTGTTATTCTGCACCGCACTTGTAAGTTTAAAAAAAGCCCTTATATAGGGATTCCATTCACAAAATAAGGAAAACAAAATGAGCGAAGTATTACACATTAATGACGCAGATTTTGAAAGTGTTGTAGTTAATTCAAATATCCCCGTTTTATTAGACTTTTGGGCACCTTGGTGTGGTCCTTGCAAAATGATTGCACCAGTGTTAGATGAACTTGCACCTGAATTTTCTGGTAAAGTTAAAATCGTGAAAATGAATGTGGACGACAACCAAGCAACGCCAGCACAATTTGGTGTTCGTAGTATCCCAACATTATTATTGATTAAAAATGGTCAAGTTGTTGCAACTCAAGTTGGTGCATTACCAAAAACTCAATTGGCTAACTTCATTAACCAACATATTTAATCGTTGTTTAAAGCTATAAGTAACTTTAGCGCATTGATAAGATTGCCCCTTAATGGGGCTATTTTTTTGTCTGAAATTTTGATATTTGCTCTGGTGGAAGGTAATTTAAGGCTTTTTCTGCGCGCTGAACAATTTGTGTTACAGTTTCCACTTCATCAGAACGAGGATTGATGACGCCTAAGCCTAAAATACATTTTTGTCTTAATATTTCACTTTCTAATAACGAACTTAATTCTCCTGCTCTTGGCGTAGAAAATTCGAGCATTAAAATATCAGGTAATGCTGATTCAAATAAATCCACTAATGATGTATAAGGCCCGCGCAATAATACGCTTTCATCTTTGCTCCAGTTGCCATGGCATACATGTAATTAGGGGAGAGTTCCACGCTACACGCCAGCTACGATCTAATGGCATATCGGTCATGCGCATAAAGCAAGAAACATTGCTACGCATACCTAAGCTATTCCAGCTATCAGCTTCAAAAGTTAAGCCTTGAGTACCAAGTGGAAGCACCCAGTTATCAATAGTTTCGCCATTTTCAGAAGGCAAAAGCGCTAAATAATAAGAGGCATAATTGCCCGATGTCACCATGGATTTTAAGCCATTGAATACTGCAATTTAATTCAAAATAATTTCAGTAATGTGACGTGGATCAAGAAAAAATCTGGCAAGCATTTTTCCATGTAAGTTTTTTAATCAATTCAGCAGGTTCATTTCTTAAGGTGCAAAGGGCTTTAAAACTTTCCACAATACGTTCTGGTCGATTAGGTTGGCCTTGAAAACCAAATACAGGCATATCTGGACTGTCTGTTTCCAACACTAAGGCATCAAGCGGCAACTTCGCGATTGCTTGACGAGTTTTATTAGCGCGTTCATAAGTGATAGTGCCGCCAACCCCGATTTTATAACCTAAATCAACAAAGCGTTTTGCTTGATCGTAACTTCCTGAAAAACCGTGTACGACGCCAAGTTTAGATAATGGAATACGTTTTAAAAAAGTAAAAATTTGATCATGGGTTTTTCGACTGTGAATATTGACGGATAAATTAAATTGCTTTGCCAAATAAAGTTGGCTTTCAAAAAAATGACATTGCTTTGCCCAAAGTTCATCGGTGAGCAAATCGGGAATTGCGCGTTCCAAACCAATTTCTGCCACTGCCGTGCAATTTGCATCACGATTTTTTAAGGCTTGTTCTAACAGAATCAAATCATTTTCGGCGTGTTCTTGAATATAAAGAGGATGGAGCCCAAGCCCATAGCACAAATTATCAGGAAAAAGTGCGGTCATATTTTGGATTGTTTTAAAATCAGCTTCTTTCACCGCCACAACCAGTATTTTTTGCACATCGGCTTGCTTAGCATTATCAATAAGCTGTGACAACGGTTCCCCAGTAAATTGTTGGAGATAATCAAGATGCGTGTGAGTGTCGAAGAAAGGCATGAGCATTTTCCTTTAGGTCGATAAAAAATGGCGGAATTCATCCGCCATTCAGCATTATTCTACTGAAACCGATGTAATCACTACATCTTCAGTTGGAACATCTTGATGAAAACCTTTGTTGCCTGTTTTCACTTTTTTGATTTTATCAACAACATCCATCCCTTCAACCACTTCACCAAATACCGCATAGCCCCATTCTTGAACGACTTCTCGACCAAACATTTCTTTTGAACGATAATTTAAGAAATCATTGTCTGCCACGTTAATGAAAAATTGTGCTGTCGCTGAATGTGGATCTGAAGTGCGAGCCATTGCAATGGTTCCACGTTTGTTACTTAAACGATTGTTCGCTTCATTTTGGATTGGGGCTTTAGTTGCTTTTTCGCGCATACCGCTTTCCATACCGCCACCTTGAATCATAAAGCCATCAATAACACGATGAAAAATTGTGTTATTATAAAAACCTTCTTTGCAGTAATTTAAGAAGTTTTCTGCTGTAACTGGAGCTTTATCAAAATCCAATTTAATTTTAATGTCGCCAAAGTTTGTGTGTAATGTAACCATTTTGTTTTCCCTCTAAAAAATTAAGGGCTGTATTATTCCACAATCGAGGTAAAAGTGCTATAAAAGTGCGGTTTGTTTTTATTTCATTTTACGAGCTTAAAAATGCTAAAAATTTTCAATACCTTAACGAGAGAAAAAGAAATCTTTAAACCTATCCACGAAAATAAAGTGGGAATGTATGTTTGTGGCGTTACTGTTTATGATTTGTGCCATATCGGTCATGGACGCACTTTTGTGTGTTTTGATGTGATTGCCCGTTATTTACGTTCTTTGGGTTACGATTTAACTTATGTACGTAATATTACGGACGTAGATGACAAAATTATTAAACGTGCGTTAGAAAACAAAGAAACCTGCGATCAGTTAGTGGATCGCATGGTGCAGGAAATGTATAAAGATTTTGATGCACTTAATGTATTACGCCCTGATTTTGAACCTCGTGCGACGCATCATATTCCAGAAATTATTGAAATTGTGGAAAAATTAATTAAACGCGGACACGCTTATGTTGCGGATAATGGGGACGTGATGTTTGATGTAGAAAGCTTCAAAGAATACGGCAAATTATCCCGTCAAGATCTTGAGCAATTACAAGCTGGTGCACGTATTGAAATCAATGAAATCAAGAAAAATCCAATGGATTTCGTGCTTTGGAAAATGTCGAAAGAAAACGAGCCAAGTTGGCCATCCCCTTGGGGCGCTGGTCGTCCAGGTTGGCATATTGAATGTTCTGCAATGAATTGCAAACAGCTTGGCGAACATTTTGATATTCACGGTGGTGGTTCTGATTTAATGTTCCCACACCACGAAAATGAAATTGCACAATCTTGCTGTGCGCATGGTGGCCAATATGTGAATTATTGGATCCATTCTGGCATGATTATGGTGGATAAAGAAAAAATGTCGAAATCCCTCGGCAATTTCTTTACAATTCGTGATGTATTAAACCATTACAATTCAGAAGCTGTACGTTATTTCTTATTAACGGCACATTATCGTAGCCAGCTCAATTATAGCGAAGAAAACTTGAATTTAGCGCAAGGTGCGTTGGAACGTTTATACACGGCTTTACGCGGAACGGATCAAAGTGCGGTTGTTTTTGGCGGAGAAAATTTTGCGGAAACCTTCCGTGAAGCAATGGATGATGATTTCAATACGCCAAATGCACTTTCTGTTTTATTCGAAATGGCGCGTGAAATTAACAAGTTAAAAACAGAAGATGTTGAGAAAGCCAATGGACTGGCCGTGCGTTTGCGTGAATTGGGGGCGATTTTAGGATTACTTCAACAAGATCCAGAGAAATTCTTACAAGCAGGTTCTAACGATGATGAAGTGGCAAAAATTGAAGCTCTGATTAAACAACGCAATGAAGCCCGCGCTGCTAAAGATTGGGCCACTGCAGATGCTGCGCGTAATGAGCTTACCGCTATGGGTATCGTATTAGAAGATGGTCCGAATGGAACAACTTGGCGTAAGCAATAAATTCAAACGTTAAATCACTTTCATTAAAAAGACTAAGTTCGGTATTCAATCGAACTTAGTCTTTTTATTTTTTCATCATTTCTTAATGTAGGATTTTAATGTTTGTTCCACTTCATAAATCCAATCTAACTCATGCTGCGTGAAACCCGCTTGAATACGAGCATCGGTATTAATGACACCTTTAAAAATCACAATACGATATTTGTGTAAAAGCTCTGTAAAGCATTTCATCGCATCTAAACCCCGTTTTTTAGAGAGTGCGTGATACCAATGATTGCCGATATACACATGGCCAATTTCATCGCGCAAAATAATATCCAAAATGTTCACTGCGGCAAAATCTTTACGTTGTGCGATTTTTTCTTGCAGAACAGGTGTTGCATCGAGACCTCTTGCTTCTAATACACGAGGAACTAATGCCATTCGTTCCCAAATATCGTGCGCGGTGGCTTGTGCCATTTCCCATAATCCAGCATGGGCTTCAAAATCACCATATTGATAGCCCAATGTTTTCAAATGTTCATTGACTAAGGAAAAATGCGTGCTTTCTTCACGAGCAACACGCAGCCAATCCTTCACAAAAGCCAAACCTTCGCCCAGTTCTTCTTGTGCATTACGCCCGAATCGCCAAGCCGCATCTAAGCCTAAATTAATCGCATTAAACTCAATATGTGCGATAGCGTGCAATGTGGCAGCATAGCCTTCTTCTGTGGCAAAAGAACGTTTTGGCACATCTTTCGGTGCAACTAAGAGCGGTTTTTCAGGAAAAGTGGCAATATTATCTTGCGGTACGACTTCGGGAAAATCTTCTAATTTAATCAATTGAATTTGTGGCAGAAGATTATCGTAGAGGTCATTAACTAAACGACATTTTTCTTGTGGATTCGCTGTTTTTAGTGCGGTTTCAACCTGTTGCCAAAATTGTGTAATAAGTGCGGTCATTTTTTCTTTCTTATTCGTTAAAACGGATCAAGCCTTCTTGTTGTGTTGTTGCGATTAATTGACCATCTTGTGAGAAAATTTGCCCGCGAGCTAAGCCTCGCCCTCCAAAGGCATTATTGCTTTCAATTGCGTGCAAATGCCAGTGATTTAAATCAAACGGACGATGGAACCAAATACTATGATCAATGGTTGCCACTTTCATTCCTTTTTGTAAAAAGCCTTTTTCGTGCGGATGAAGTGCGGTCAAAATACAGTGAAAATCGGAAAAATAAGCCAATAAACATTGCTGAATTTTTATATCAAGCGGCGTTTCACCATTGGTTTTAAACCAAGAATATTGCTCGGCTGGCAATTTTGTCCCGTTAAATGGGTTATTCAAATATTTGGTACGTACCTCAAATGGACGCTCTGCCGCAAATTTTTCATTGAGTGGTTCTAGCAAGATTTGAGCCACTTTTTGTAGCATCACATTTTCATCTGTAAAGTCTTCAGGCGTGCCAACATTTGGCATTGAATTTTGATGTTCAAAACCTTTTTCTGGCACTTGGAAAGAAGCGGTTACATGACAAATGGTATTTTTATGTTGAATGGCTTTTACGCGTAATGCAGAAAAATTACGCCCTTCACGCAAGGTTTCTACATCGTAAATAATCGGATATTGACTGTCTCCTGGTGCAAGAAAATAGGCATGACAAGAATGCAAAATGCGATCTTCTGGCGCCACCTGCATTGCTGCAGATAACGCCTGTGCCACTACTTGCCCGCCAAATACTTGGCGAAAACCTAAATCTTGGCTTTCACCACGAAAGATTAAATCATCAATTTTTTCAAGTTTAAGAAGATGAATAAGGTTATTGAGAATATCTGACATATTGCTTTCCTAGAAGATAAGAAAAAGTGCGGTTATTTTAGCGGAGATTTTGGGAATGCCAAAGTTGGAAACAAAAAGCACGCATTAAAAAATGCGTGCTTTTGCTATCGTGTTAAATCAAAGGTGTTTAACTCTTCTCTTCACTTCTTCTTGTTTTCCCGCATTAAATGGGCGGGCATCAGGGCTGCCTAGATAGCCACAGACGCGGCGAGTGACAGACACTTTTGTGCTGTCGTGATTGCCACATTTTGGGCAAACAAAACCTTTGCTGGTACATTCAAATTCGCCGGTGAAACCACATTCATAACATTCGTCAATCGGTGTGTTTGTGCCGTAGTAAGGTACGCGATCGTAGCTATAATCCCACACATCTTCCAATGCTTTTAAGTTGTGTTGAATATTGGGATATTCGCCGTAGCAAATAAAACCGCCGCTGGCGAGTGGGGGATATGTCATTTCGAAATCTAGTTTATCGTAAGGATTCACTTTCTTTTCTACATCTAAGTGGTAACTGTTCGTGTAGTAGCCCTTATCCGTGACGCCTTCAATCACACCAAATTTTTTGGTATCTAGACGGCAGAAGCGGTCGCATAAGTTTTCGCTTGGCGTGGAGTAAAGGCTGAAGGCATAACCTGTTTCTTTTTGCCAGCGTTTCACTGCCTCGCTAAGGTGGCGAACAATCACAATGCCTTTTTCGCGTAATTGTTCATCATCAAAAATATGTCCTTTGTTATATAGTGCATTAATGGTTTCGTGAATACCGATATAGCCAAGTGAAATAGAGGCACGTCCATTTTTGAAAATTTGTGCCACATTTTCATCCGCTTTTAACCGCACTCCGCATGCGCCTTCCATATAAAGAATGGGGGCAACGCGAGCTTTGGTATTCTCAAGGCGGGCAACTCGCGTCATTAATGCTTTTTTCGCAATAGCTAAACGTTCATCTAAAGTGCGGTAGAAATCTTCTTCGTTTTTAGACTCCAACGCGATACGCGGTAAATTCAAACTCACCACACCAAGATTATTACGCCCATCATGAATTTCATGTCCGTCTTCTTCGTATGCACCTAAAAAGCTACGGCATCCCATCGGGGCTTTAAAAGAGCCCGTGACTTTGACAACTTGATCATAATTGAGAATATCTGGATACATACGTTTTGATGCACATTCCAATGCGAGTTGTTTGATATCGTAATTTGGATCGCCTTTAGTTTGATTCAAGCCTTTTTTAATAGTGAAAACAAGTTTTGGAAATACTGGCGTTTTATGATTTTTTCCGAGTCCACGAATACGATTTTTTAAAATAGCTTGCTGAATTAAGCGGGATTGCCAGCTTGTACCTAAACCAAAACCAAAGGTCACAAATGGTGTTTGCCCATTTGAAGTATGTAGTGTATTAACTTCATATTCTAAGGATTGGAAGGCATCGAAACATTCTTTTTCAATCAATGCTTTGGCATAACCTTCAACATCAGGCACGTTCCATTCTTGGGCATGTTTGAGATGTTTTTCGTAACTGATTTGCACATAAGGGGAAAGCACTTCATCAATACGATTAATGGTTGTGCCACCGTAAATATGGCTGGCAACTTGGGCGATAATTTGTGCTGTCACTGCCGTTGCGGTGCCGATAGATTTAGGGGGTTCGATTTCCGCATTGCCCATTTTGAAACCACGAGAAAGCATCCCTTCTAAATCAACTAACATACAGTTAAACATTGGAAAGAACGGCGCGTAATCTAAATCGTGATAATGAATTTCACCTTTTTCGTGAGCCTCTACCACATCGCGTGGAAGAATATGGTGCTTGGCATAATGTTTTGCCACAATTCCAGCAAGCAAATCTCGTTGCGTTGGAATCACTTTCGCGTCTTTATTGGCGTTTTCATTAAGTAATTCTACGTTGCTTTGTTCAATCAAGCCTTCAATTTCTTTTGTCAGCTGACTACGTTTTTCTCGCGCTAAATCACGATCATGACGATATTCGATATACGCACGAGCAACCTCAGGATAACGACTTGCCATCAATTTATCTTCAACGATTTTTTGAATCTGATTAATATCAATCTCGCCTTGATGACGGGTGAAAATTTCATTCCCTACTTCTTGCCCAATTTGGTGGCAATAAAATTCATCGGAAATATTGACCGCACTTGCGGCTTTTTTAATGGCATTAATGATACGTTGAATCTCAAACTCCGCACGAGAACCATCGCGCTTGATGACCCCAAAGTTACTCATGATATAGCTCCAATATATAGTGTTTTTGAAATGCGGATTGCACTATATATAGATCTAAAAAGATAATCAACACACAATATGTAGTGTTTTAGACCTTTTTGTCGTAAGATAATTTTGTTAAAGATTGATTTTATTAGAAAAATATCACATTAAGTTGTTGAGAGCTTTTCTCAAATATTTTTGATTTTGTGATCAATATCACAATGTTTACTTTTGGGGTTATAGGTTTTGAGAAAAAATAGTCTATGGTAAAATAGATGAGTATTTAACAGAGGTAAAAATGATGACTGATAAGCTAAATTTAAATGTATTAGATGCTGCATTTTATTCGTTAGAGCAAACCGTAGTACAAATTTCAGACAGAAATTGGTTTGATATGCAACCCTCTATTGTACAAGATACCTTAATTGCAGGTGCAATTCAGAAATTTGAATTTGTTTATGAGTTAAGTTTAAAAATGATGAAACGCCAACTTCAACAAGATGCAATTAATACCAATGATATTGGGGCTTATGGATTTAAGGATATTTTGCGAGAAGCATTGAGATTTGGTTTGATTGAAGATATGTCAAAATGGGTTGTTTATCGTGATATGCGTAATATTACATCACATACTTATGATCAGGAAAAAGCCATGGCTGTTTATGCACAAATTGATGATTTTTTAATAGAAAGTCGTTTCCTATTGGAACAATTACGTCAGAGAAATTAATATGACTAGTTTTGCACAGCTTGATATAAATTCTGAAGAATTGGCGATTGTGAAAACTATTTTACAACAATTAGTACCTGATTATACCGTATGGGCTTTCGGTTCTCGTGTAAAGGGAAAAGCAAAAAAATATTCCGATCTTGACCTTGCGATTATCTCTGAGGAACCTTTAGATTTTTTAGCTCGTGACAGATTAAAAGAAGCTTTTTCTGAATCAGATTTACCGTGGCGCGTTGATCTTCTAGATTGGGCTACAACGAGCGAAGATTTTAGGGAAATTATCCGTAAAGTTTATGTTGTTATTCAGGAAAAAGAAAAAACGGTCGAAAAACCGACCGCTCTTTAGACCAAATGTAAATTAAGCTGCCACCATTACCATCGCTGGGCGAATGACTCGACCACTTAAGGTGTAGCCTTTTTGCAATACGACGCTAATTTGATTGGTTTCAAAGCCTTCAGCAGGTTGCATTGAAATGGCTTGATGTAAATCAGGATTAAATGCTTCACCGACAACTCCCACAGCTTCCACGCCAAAACGCCCAACGGTTGAAACTAATTCTTTTAAGGTTAGTTCTACACCGTCAAATAAGGCTTTTACGCTTTCATCTTCTTTATTTGCTGGAGTGGCAAGCGCACGCTCTAGGTTATCGATAGTATTCAAAATGTCTTTTGAAAATTTTTCCAAAGCGAATTTATGTGCTTTTTCTACGTCTTGTTCAGTACGACGACGAAGATTTTCAATTTCAGCACGAGAGCGAAGTAAAATATCCTGTTCTTTATTTGCGGCTTCTTCTATTTGAGTTTTTAGCTGCTCTTCAAGCTCTTGCACGCGGGCAATAGCTTCTTCTAAAGGATCAAATTCTTGAGAAGGATCTGCTTGTTGTGCTTCTTCCACAACGACTTCTTCTTGATTTTCTACTTCTGAGTTTTTAACTTTTTGTTCTTGTTCTGACATTTTTTTCTCCGTAAAACAAAATTGATTAATCGTAATTGGGCATAGTGTAGCAAAAAACGATATAATGACGAAAATGTTAAATTCAAGTGCGGTCATTTTATGAATCATTTATATCGTTCCTTTAAAACCATTGCTCTTGTAGGTAAGCCTCGCAATGATATTAACTTACAAATGCACAAAAACTTATTTCATTGGTTAATGGAACGTGGTTATCAAGTGTTGGTGGAAAAAGAAGTCGCCATAACACTTGAGTTACCTTTTGAACATCTTGCTACGTTAGAAGAAATAGGCCACCGAGCCCAATTAGCCATTGTGATTGGTGGAGACGGCAATATGCTAGGGCGCGCTCGCGTATTAGCAAAATATGATATTCCATTGATTGGTATTAATCGTGGTAATTTGGGATTTTTAACGGATATTGACCCGAAAAATGCCTATTCCCAGCTTGAAGCTTGTTTAGAACGTGGCGAATTTTTTGTGGAAGAACGTTTTTTATTGGAAGCAAAAATCGAACGAGCAAGTGAAATCGTATCAACCAGCAATGCGGTAAATGAAGCGGTTATTCATCCCGCCAAAATTGCACATATGATTGATTTTCACGTATATATCAATGATAAGTTTGCATTTTCTCAACGTTCTGATGGATTAATTGTTTCTACTCCAACAGGTTCTACGGCTTATTCTCTTTCCGCTGGTGGACCTATTTTGACACCAAACCTTAATGCCATTGCATTAGTGCCAATGTTTCCACATACATTAACTTCTCGCCCTCTTGTTGTTGATGGGGATAGTAAAATATCGATTCGTTTTGCTGAACATAATACCTCTCAATTAGAAGTAGGCTGTGATAGTCAAATTACCTTACCTTTTACCCCAGATGATGTGGTGCATATTCAAAAAAGCGAGCATAAACTCCGTTTGCTTCATCTGAAAAATTATAATTATTACAATGTGTTAAGTAGCAAATTAGGTTGGTTAAAATCATTTTGATTATGGTAAAAATTTTCGATTGAAATAGATTTGACAAAATACTGTAAAAAATCCTTTACTGTAAATTAAATCAGTTATATCATATTAAATATACAGTTAAAGGATTTTGCTATGCTTACTCAACTTACTATCAATAATTTTGCGATTGTTCGTCAGCTTGATATTGAATTGGCGAAAGGAATGTCTGTTATAACAGGGGAAACTGGTGCTGGAAAATCTATCGCCATTGATGCTTTAGGTTTATGTTTCGGACAAAGAGTAGAAACCTCAATGGTGCGTGAAGGGCAAGAGCGTGCGGAAATTTGTGCAACTTTCCAACTAGAATCGCAAAATCCTGCTTATCACTGGTTGAGTGAGCAAGAATTACAGGATCCAGATAATCCAACTGAATGTATTTTACGTCGCATAATTAATGCAGACGGACGTTCTAAGGCTTTTATTAATAGTACACCAGTATCCGCTTCTCAATTAAAAGAAATTGCTCAATATCTTGTTCATATTAATGGGCAACACGCTTCTCAATTATTGTTAAAAAATGACTATCAGCTTCAGTTAGTTGATAATTTTGCCGCTCATCCTGAATTACTTGTGAAAATGCGTGAAGATTATCAGACATGGAAAAATCTTCAAAATCAAGTTAAAACCTTTCAACAAAAAGTGGCGGAAAATGAAGCACGTAAACAACTTTTACAGTATCAAGTGGATGAACTAGATGAATTTAACCTTCGACCAAATGAATATTTGGAATTAGAAGATGAACAACGTCGTTTATCTAGCAGCGAACAGCTAACCCAACTTTCCCAATCTGCACTGCAAATTTTAAGTGAAAATGACACCGTAAATATCGATAGTTTGCTTTATCGTGCGACACAATATATTGATGAATTAGCTGAACTTGATCCGCAATATGCTGAAGTGCAAAATATGTTGAATGATGCGTTGATTCAAGTGCAAGAAGCAACCAGTGAAGTGCAAAATTTATCAAGTAATATCGAGCAAGATCCTCAGCTTTTACAGGAAATCGAACAAAGAATTAGTCAGACTTTACAACTTGCTCGTAAACATCAAGTTAAACCTGAAGATCTTGTAGAACAGCACAAAAAATTAAAAGCAGAATTAACCGCACTTTTGGATTTTTCTGAAAGTGAAGAGATGTTGATTGAGCAAGAAAAACTCGCATTTGAACAAATGCAAGCAACGGCTACAGCATTAACAGCAAGTCGTCAGAAATCAGCAAATCGCTTAGCGCAAAATGTCACACAGTCGATAAAACAACTTGCAATGGAAAACGCTGAATTTTATGTAGAGTTGAATACGGATTTAGATAAAGTGAGTGCAAATGGTGCGGATAATGTGATTTTCACTTTGCGTAGTAATTTAGGACAACAACCGCAGCCATTAACTAAAATTGCCTCTGGTGGTGAGCTTTCTCGTATTTCTTTAGCGATTCAAGTTTTAACTTCTGATCAATCGGCTATTCCAACCTTAATTTTCGATGAAGTGGACGTGGGCATTAGCGGAAAAACAGCAAGTGTTGTCGGAAAACTTTTACGTCAATTAAGTGAACGCTGCCAAGTATTATGCGTCACTCACTTGCCACAGGTTGCTTGTCATGGTCATCATCAGTTTAATGTAGAAAAATTTACTGTGGATAATAAAACTGAAACAAAAATGACCGCACTTTCACAATCTGAACGTGTACCAGCCTTGGCAAGACTCTTGGGCGGAAGTGAAATTACAGAATTAGCCTTAGCCAATGCACAGGAAATGTTAGATTTAGTTCATTAAAATGGGATTTAATTACTATTTTACGAACTAAATAGCTTATCCCAAAATGCTTGAATAAATGACCGCTCTTTAACAAATTTACTGTTTTCCACAACGGAAGATTTACCCAACAAATTCAAATGATGAATGGTATTGCGTAAATTGACATAACTTTGTTTTAAAGCGTTGCAGTCTGTTTGGCTAATAATTTGCGCCCCAGCCATATCATCGAAAATACGAACATTGTCTGACCATTTTGTCAGTTGTGGGTTTTGTGGGGCATTGGCAAGCATTAAATATTGAGCGATAAATTCAATATCAGTGATACCACCGCGATCTGTTTTAAGGTTAAATTCACTGTGTTTTGAGTGAGATAAATGGGCAAACATTTTTTTCCGCATCTCAACAACATCTTGTTTTAATTGTTCAATATCTCGTGATGCAGAAAGCACTTGTTGGCGGATATGCTCAAATTTAGCTTTAAGAGATGATTCGCCAAATATTGGACGAGCGCGCACAAGTGCTTGTTTTTCCCATGTCCAAGCGTCATTCAATTGATAATGGGAAAATGTAGAAAGAGAGCAGCCAATTAAGCCAGCATCGCCAGAAGGGCGCAGGCGCATATCTGCCTCATAAAGTACGCCAGCGGAAGTATTTATGCTGAAAATACTCACAATCTTTTGTGCCAAGCGTAGGTAAAATTGATTGTTATCAATCACTTTTTTGCCACCTGTTGTTTGACTTTCTACGGCATTGTACAAAAATATGAGGTCTAAATCGGATTTATAACCGAGTTCAATACCACCAAGTTTTCCATAACCAATAACTAAAAATCCTTTTTCATTATTTTGCAAATGTTCAGGCACGCCAAATCTAGACGAAACTTGTTTCCAAGCTAGATTCACAACCACTTCAATAATCGCTTCAGCAAGATAGGTTAAATGATCGCTTACTTTCATTACTGGCAATGCACCTAAAATATCTGCCGCTGCCACTTTTAATAGGGTTGCTTGTTTAAATTGACGTAAAGCATCGATAAGCTGTTCTTCATCATCAGGGGGGAAACGAAGCAAATATTGGTGTAACTCTGTAGGATATTGGTGTAACTCTGTAGGATATTGGGTAAATGGCAAAGAATGACGTAGTGCTTCCGTATTAAGCAATTCATCTAATAAGATAGGATGGCGGGACAGTTGCTCTGAAATAAGTTGAGACTGCGCACAAAGTTCAATAACTTGCTGAAGGGCACGAGGATTTTCCAATAATAATTCTAAATAAGTTGTACGACTTGAAATTTTTTCAATAATGTTCAGTATTCGGGGGAGCAAAGTGCGGTAATTTTCTTGTTCAAAAATGAGTGCAAATACCGTTGGCATTAAATGACTTAATACATCACGCCCACGCGAACCAATCACTCTGTGATTTAGGCTGTTTTTGAATTGAGCAAGCTTTTCTAAAACTTCATTAATATTATTTTCTGATACACCACTCTCTAATAATGTTTGTTCAATATCCTCAAAATCTGCTTCTAAAAAATCTTGCCATTGGCTATCAGTTTGTGAAGGCTCATCTTGTTCATCACCGATTAATTGAGTAAATACTGCCCGCACTTTTTCTTGTTTTTGTTGTAAAGTGCGGTAAAAATCGTCCCAATTTTCTATTGGATAATGTTTTTCAATGGTTTGATTATTTTCATTTAAACAGGTGAAAGTTTTACATGCCTCGACTAAACGAATTTGATCTATTTCATCGGTTGGTAGTGTTTGAGTTTGTTGATCGTTAATGGCTTGTAGAATGTTTTCTACGCGGCGTAAAAAAATATAACTTTCACGTAAATCGTGGAATTGTTGTTCGGTAATTAATCCTAGTTTGGTAATTTCAGGTAAGATCTTTAAGAGTGAATGTTGTTGCAGATTGATTTCTCGCCCGCCTCGAATGAGTTGAAAAGCTTGTACGATAAATTCGACTTCACGAATACCACCAGCACCTAGTTTAATATTATCTTTCAAAGCACGACGGCGTACTTCTCGCTCAATTTTGCCTTTCATTTCACGTAAAGATTGAATCACACTAAAGTCAATATAGCGACGATACACAAAGGGGCGTAACATTTTTTTCAATTTTGAAACGTTGGGATCCTTTGTTTGTACGCCCAATACTCGCCCTTTAATCATCGCATAACGTTCCCAATCTCGACCTTGATCTTGATAATATTGTTCCATTGCTGCAAAGCTGAGAACAAGCGCACCGCTGTCACCAAATGGGCGTAATCGCATATCGGTTCGATACACAAAACCATCAGAGGTAAATTCATCTAAGGCAGAAATAAGGCGTTGCCCTAAACGTGTAAAAAATTTTCCATTATCCACAGAACGTCGAGCATTCGTATTCTCAACGGACGTTTCCCCTTGTGATGGATAAGTGAAAATTAAATCAATATCTGAGGAAAAATTTAGTTCAAAGCCGCCTAATTTCCCCATTCCTAGAATATAAAGCTGCTGCGGATTGCCTTGTTCATCCATTGGTGTGCCTATCTCCGCACAGGCTTGATGATAAAGCCAATCGCGGGCAGCGATAATTAAACTCTCTGCAAGTTGTGAAAGCTGAACAAAAATTTCCTCAACAGTGGCAAGATTCAAACTTTGACAAAAACTTAATTTTGCCATTTCAATGTTACGGAATTGGCGTAATGTTTGATAGAGTGCAGTTTCGTCATGTACATTGGCTAACTCTCTATTCAAACGTTCAATATAGGCAGTGCAATCTGTAAAACAGGGGGATTTTTCCCACCATTGTTTCACTAAGTGCGGGTATTTTTGCAAGACTTTTTCCACAAAGTCAGATATTGCCATAGCATAGCCTAATTGATAAACAGGCAGTTCTGAATGATTTGAATTTTGTTGAATGGCTTCGTGAATTTTTTCTGGGGAAAGTTCTGGAAAAGATTGGCACAGGATTGTGCCAAGAGATTGTAATTTTTGTTCAATGAGGGCAGAAAGTACGGTCATTTTTTCTAACCTTTTTGATAGGAATCTAAGTGACGTAATACGGTTTCTTTAGCTTGTTGAGGTTGCAAACTATCTAGCCATTGTATTGGTGTTTTCCAGCCGCGCAGCCAAGTGAGCTGGCGTTTTGCAAGTTGGCGCGTTGCACAAATACCACGGAAAATCATTTCTTCGTGATCGTAATCGCCTTGTAAATATTCCCACATTTGACGATAGCCTACACAGCGAATTGACGGCAGATTAATATTTAAATCGCCACGCGTATAAAGTTTTTCTACCTCTTCTTGAAAGCCCAGTTCAATCATTTTATGAAAGCGTTGTTCGATGCGTTCATGCAAAACATGGCGATCTTGCGGCGCAATTGCAAATTGCACAAAATCATAAGGCAAGGCTTCGCCTTTTTCTTCAGTCAGCTCTGTGAGTGATTTTCCCGTGATATAAAAAACCTCTAAAGCACGATTGATTCGTTGAGAATCACTCGGATTAATTCGGGCGGCAGACATGGGATCGATTTTGGCGAGTTCTGTATGCAATGCTGCCCAACCTTGTTGAGCTGCTTTTTGTTCAAGCTCGGCGCGAATATTTTCATCAGCAGAAGGCAAGGGAGAAAGCCCTTCAATTAATGCTTTGTAATACAACATCGTGCCGCCCACTAGTAACGGGATTTTGCCTTGTGCGGTAATATCCGCCATTTCGCGTAGCGCATCATCGCGGAAATTCATTGCGGAATAGCTTTCTGATGGATCTAAAATATCAATCAAACGGTGAGGCGCAAGAGCAAGTTCTTCTTTTGATGGTTTCGCTGTGCCAATATCCATTCCCTTATAAATAAGAGCTGAATCCACACTAATCACTTCGACTGGAAGTGAGCTTCGTAGTTGAATGGCTAAATCTGTTTTACCTGAGGCTGTTGGGCCCATTAAAAAAATTGTGGTTGGTTTCATGAAGAATCTAAATTTCGTCTAATAAAGGCTGCCAATTAACAGGTTTGAGTAATTGGGTGAATGCCGTGCGATTTGTTTGCGTGAGTAAACGTTCCGTCTCGCTTAATAAATTGAGTGCGTCCGCTAAAGCGTCAAAGGTTTTACATTCTAATTGTGCACAAAGTGCGGTTAAAAATGGTGATGAATTTTCATCTCTAGTCAGCATTGCCATCACGCATTTTTGTAGATTTTGTGTGCGTAACACATTTGGCACTTTATTTAAGGTTAAGCGTAATTGTGCTTGATTTTCGATAAATTCAAAGCCAATTTTTTTGAAGTTATCTGAATATTGTTGCCATGCTTGAAATTGTGCCTCTGTTAAACGAAATACGATTGGAATCAACAATGGTTGTTGTTCAATCTGTATTTGTTGTAAAGCCAATTGCCATTGCAAGCGTTGTAATTTTTCCAATGAAAGCAAAAAGAAATCTTGGTTCTGTTGTAATAAGAGCGCGCGATTTTCAATAAGTGAAAGGGCTCGCAGATGTGATGAGCACTCAATTATTTCAGTTGAGATGATTTTAGCTGTATCTGAAATATTTTGTTGTGCTGTATCTGAAATATTTTGTTGTGCTGTATTCGATATATCCTTTTGCGCTGTAGGCGGTAACGTGCGTAACAATTCAGCATATAAACGTTGCTCAGTTTTACTCGGTGCATCAGAACGGTAATCTCGATAACCAGTACTTACATGATTTGGCAACACTGGTGTGTTAGAAAAGTGCGGTTGATTTTGCTGTGGTTTTTCATGATATTGTGGCGCAAAGCTATTTTGCCCCGCAGCTGCACGATTAGGACGAATGCTGTAATTCGGTTGTGGCTCGCGCACTGTATTTTCTTCGTGATTTTCTACCGCACTTTGTTCAGTATGCCAATTAAGCTGTTCTTGATTGTTTAGTGCATAACTTATGCCTTCGTAAATAAAATCATGAATGAGGCGTTGTTGATGAAAGCGTACTTCATGTTTGGTTGGATGAACATTGACATCTACATCGTGCGGGTTTAAATCAATAAACAACACAAACGCAGGATAAGCATCGGTTGGTAAATATTGAGCATAGGCTTGTCGAATCGCATGGCTGATTACCTTATCTCTCACCATTCGGCCATTAATATAGCAATAACTTAAATCATTTTGAGTTCGGCTAAAATTTGGTGTAGCTACCCAGCCAGATAAGTGCAAATCATCGTGTTTCCAATCAATTCGTAAGGCATTTTTGACAAAATCATCCCCACAAATCACGGCGACACGTTTTAGTTGCTGATTGAGATCGAAGGCAGGGCGATATTGACGCACAATTTTCCCATTATGCGTTAATGTAAATGCCGTATTGAATTTTGTTAAAGCAATGCGGCGAATGACTTCATCAATATGAGCAAATTCTGTTTTATCTGTGCGCAAAAATTTTCGGCGGGCTGGCGTGTTGAAAAAAAGATTGGCGACTTCAACTGTTGTGCCGACAGGATGTGATGCGGGTTTGATTGTGGTTTCCATATCACGACCTTGCGCATAAACTTGCCACGCTTCAGTTTGTTCTTCGGTACGAGAAGTAAGGGTTAGGCGTGATACGGAACTGATACTAGCTAATGCCTCGCCACGAAAACCTAAACTTAAAATCGCTTCGAGATCGTCAAGATCGGCTATTTTACTCGTGGCATGTCGTGCCAAAGCGAGGCTTAATTCTTCTTTTGGAATACCACAGCCATTGTCACGAATGCGGATTAAATTTGCCCCACCATTTTCGATATCAATTTGGATTTTATTTGCACCTGCATCAAGGCTATTTTCCACTAATTCTTTTACCACTGATGCAGGGCGTTCTACCACTTCTCCAGCAGCAATTTGGTTAGCAAGTTGTGGGGAAAGAATTTTAATAGGCATTTATTTTTCTCTTAATTTTATTTTTTGTCCTGTAATAACTTTGCCATTTTTTAAATGTGGATTTAGGCTCAATAGTATATTTACTGGAATGTTATATTCCCTCGAAATAGCATAAAGTGTTTGGTTTTTTGTTACTTTATGATAGAGCGGAATTATATTTTTTTGATTATTAGTTTGTGTATTTTTCTCTTTTTTTAAATTTTTATTGGTATTATTTACTGAGCTATTTTGTTTTTTATGAAAATCATTTTCTTTAATTGTTAATGATTTATTTTTTATCTCGACATTATCAGGGATTTTAATACTTTCATTTAGCCAAAGTGTTTTTCTCTTTAATTGATTTAATTTAATAATATCAGAGACTTTTACGTGATATTTATTTGATAAGCTACCTAAACTTTCTCCTTTTTTTACAATATGGCGAATGCCACTGTCTTTAATATTATCTTCATTTATATTTTGTTCTGAAGTGCGGTTATTTTTCCCTGATTTTTTTATATCGTTTTGTTTGATGTTTTGCACTAAATTGTCTTTAACTAAAGTGTTGGTTTTACCGCTACGGAATGCAACTAAGCCTTCATAAATCATATAAGCAATGCGGCGACGATAAGTTTGGGAATTAAGTTTTTTTTCTTCTTCTGAATTGGAAAGAAATCCAGTTTCTACCAACACAGAAGGAATATCTGGCGAACGTAGAACACCCAGACTTGCATGTTGTGGTGTACTACGACTCAAGGTTGTTATTTTCGCAAAATGGTGCAAAATATGTTCGCCTAACACATAGCCTGTACGTTGGCTATGTCCGAATTGCAGATCAAGTACAGTCTGGTCAAGATATTTGTCATTATTGTGTGAAAGCACCTTTCCCGCGCCACCAAGTAATTCCGAGCGTTTTTCATCGTCTTCTAGCCATTGACCCATTTCATCATTGGCTCGACGGTTTGACAATACCCAAACAGAAGCCCCGCGACGATCAGGCGATTCAGATGAATCCGCATGAATGGAAATAAGATAATTCGCTTTAAATTTACGTGCGATTTCTGAACGTTCAGGCACGGAAATATAATAATCACTTTTACGTGTTAATACGCCACGAAAATGTGGATCTTTATCTAATAAGGCTTTTAATTCTTTTGCAATTGAAAGGGTAACATTTTTTTCATAAATACCTAAGTTTCGGCCGATTGCACCAGGATCTTTTCCTCCGTGACCAGGGTCAATTGCAATCGTAATAGGAGCTGCAAAAATAGAAAAGCTAAATGTCGAGAAAAAAAGAAAAAATAAAATTTTAGTTTTCATAAATAAGTTAATTAGAAAATGCGCTTATAATATTTTTACCCAAATTTGTTTGTGCGATTAATTCAATATTTCGTGCATCATCGTAATAATCAATATTCACTAAAATATCCGATTCCGGCAATATGCCTTGGCCTTTTTCAGACCATTCAATTAAGCAAATGCTACCCGTATTAAAATAATCTCTAATACCCATAAATTCGAGTTCTTCAGGATCTGCTAGACGATATAAATCAAAATGATAAATCATTTTGCCTGCAATATTGTATTCTTCAACCAGCGTATAAGTTGGGCTTTTTACATTACCTTGATGACCGATGCCTTGCAACATTCCGCGTGTCAGCGTTGTTTTTCCTGCCCCAAGATCACCGTTAAGATAAACCATAATGGCTTTTTCTGTATGCAATTTTAAAAGAATTTCGGCGAATTTTTTGCCGAAGCGAAGCATAGAAAATTCATCAGGGATATATTGAGTTAAGCTTTCCATAACGGGTCATGAATGAAGAAAAATGTGGGCTGATTCTACCGCACTTTTGAGGTTCATAAAAGTGCGGTGAAATTTCTAGGGATTTAATTTTATCATTTTGTGGTCAGCAAATTGCTTGACCAGCTCTGTTATGATTTGACTATTTGGTAAAACTAAATCCGATGCGATTTCAAACAACGGCACAATGACAAACTCACGGTTATGCATATCATAATGGGGAATTGTTAAGCGTTCGTTTTGAATGATTTCGTTGCCGTAAAGCAAAATATCTAAATCTAACGTGCGTTCGCCCCAGCGACGTAAACGCACTCGACCTTGCTCGTTTTCAATACGCTGTAATTCATCTAATAGCTTGAGCGGACTAAGCTCGGTTTTAATTTTTACAACGGCATTCACATAATCAGGTTGATCTTGTGGACCGAGCGGTTTGCTTTTATAAAAAGAGCTCGTTGTTACTAAATGAGTGTTTGGTAACTGACTTATCGCTTTAAGCGCAGCATGTAATTGTTCTACTGGCGTATTTAAATTGCTGCCCAGCGCAATATATGCAGTAATCATCTTTTTCCTTATTCAGCTGAGTGCGTTGTTTTACGACGGCGTGGACGGTAGTATTTTTTCTTTGGTTTGGGATGTAAACGTTGTTGCTCTTGTATTAATTGTTCACGCTGTTCGCCATTACTAAATTGATATTCATGCCACCATTTGGCTAATTCAATGGTTTCGCCACCTTCAATTTCTGCACGCATAGCCAGTAAATCAAAGCCAGCACGGAATTTTGGATGTTCCATGGTACGCATTGGTGCTGATCCAGTACGTTTTAATAATTGCAGTTGTAAGAACCAAATATCACGAATGACCGCAGTATGACGACGTGGTGCAGCCAAAGCACGGCAGAATAAATCTAAAACTTCATTGCCAGCCAACGCATAAGCATCATGATTATTTAAACCACCTTCATTTTTCAAGATTTCCACTTTTTCGCGTAATGGATACCAGAAAAATGCTGCAAATAAGAATGCAGGATTAATACGAAGTTTATCCGCAACACGTTCATCCGTAGAAGTAAGTGCAGTGACGATCATGCGTTCCGCAAAGCTATCTTCTTTCTCTGTAAAATATGAGCTTAATGCAGGGAAAAGTTGTTCAAATAAACCATATTGGCGTAATAAACGATAGGTTTTTACCCCTTGTCCAGCCTGCAATAATTTTAAACTTTCATCAAATAAGCGAGCTGGTGGAATATTTTTTAATAAAGGCGCAAGTTCACGAATTGGCTGTTCACTTGGTTTTTCAAGGAACATATCAAGTTTTGCCATAAAACGAATGGAGCGTAGCATGCGCACAGGATCTTCTTGATAACGTGTAACAGGATCGCCAATTAAGCGTAGTTTTCCTGCTTTGAGATCTTTAATGCCCTCGAAATAATCTCGTAACGTATTATCTTGTGGATTGTAATACAGCGCATTGACCGTAAAGTCTCGGCGCACTGCATCTTGTTCGATCGTACCGTAAACATTATCGCGCAGTAACATGCCTTCATTGCTCTGTTTCGCTTGATTTTCATTGCGAGCATCACTGTGATTGGCACGGAAAGTGGCGACTTCAATAATATCTCGACCAAACATAATATGTGCTAAGCGGAAACGGCGACCCACTAAACGGCATTGGCGTTGGAAAATGTTTTGGATTTGCTCAGGACGGGCGTTTGTTGCAACATCAAAATCTTTTGGTTTTTTACCGAGCAATAAATCACGGATACATCCACCGACGATATAGGCCTCGAAACCTTGACGTTGCAGTTTTTCCACTACATTGAGTGCATTACGGCTAAAATCACGCGGAGAAATATCAAATTGAGCCGCTTTAATCACATTTTTATCATAGCGACGTGTTTGTTCTGATTTTTTTGCTCGCGCTTTTGGCATTTGGCTATTAGAACGCTCAACTCGTTTAGAATGAGCACTTGTTTTGGCAACCTCTTTTGATTTTTTTGTCTTCTTGCCAAACAAATTTTTGATATAAGTAAGAATAATTTACTCCGTTTTGTTGTTGGAAATAAATGACAGGCTCTTTTCCTGTAAAGAAAAAGGCAAGTGGATTTTCCTGCATTTTTAAATGCAAAAAAGTGCGGCTAATTTTAACCGCACTTTTGTATTTTTCAATAGAATGAATTAACCAGCGACTTGTTTTTCGCGGATTTCAGCTAAAGTTTTGCAATCAATGCAAAGATCTGCTGTTGGTCGTGCTTCTAAACGGCGGATACCGATTTCCTCGCCACAACAATCGCAGTAACCAAAATCATCGGTATCAAGTTTCTTCAAGGTTGCTTCGATTTTTTTCATTAGTTTACGTTCGCGATCTCGATTACGTAATTCTAGACTAAATTCCTCTTCTTGAGTTGCTCGGTCTGCAGGATCGGGGAAATTGGTTACTTCATCCTGCATATGTGCAACGGTGCGAGAAGCTTCTTCCACGATTTGCTCGTGCCAAGCATTAAGAATCTTTCTGAAATGAAGAATTTGCTCTTCATTCATATATTCTTCATCTTTTTTCATTTGATAAGGCTTAACGCCTGCTAAATCTAGCAAGCTCAATGATTCTCTTGACATCTCTCACTCCTAATACATACAGAATTTAAGCGTGGACTTCACGACTTCCTGTCTTGTTATTTTAGTTTGTTCCTGACAGCTCTTTTAGGAACCCAACTTTTGCGGGCGGTATAAATATCAGAAGTTGTTTGTTTTAGCAAGTAAATTTTCCTGAAAAATTTATTTTTACGATATGGATCGCAAAATTTGAAGCAACCGTTTGCATATTTAAATAAAACTAGCCTAGGCTTAGAGAGACTGGAATTAATCTTTTATAAAAATGAAATTAAACTTAATAACTTTAGCTGTCTTGTTAATTGTCGCGGATTTAACGTTGTTATTTCTACCGCAACCGTTGCTATTGCCTTGGCAAGTTGCTTTCGTTATTGCGCTTGTTTTGATTTTTCTTTTTATTTTCTTGCGTAGAAATTTCTTAGTTAGCCTTGCTTTTTTTGTTGCCTCTCTTGGCTATTTTCATTATTCGGCTTTGAGTTTATTACAACAAGCTCAAAATATTACCGCTCAAAAGCAAGTGGTAACTTTTAAGATTCAAGAAATTTTGCACCAACAGGATTATCAAACGCTTATCGCCACAGCAACATTGGCGAATAATTTGCAAGAACAACGAATTTTCTTAAATTGGAAAGCGAAAGAGGTGCCTCAATTATCGGAAATTTGGCAAGCTGAAATTTCTTTACGTCCCCTTTCTGCACGATTAAATTTTGGTGGGTTTGATCGGCAACAATGGTATTTTTCAAAAGGAATTACGGCTGTTGGAACGGTAAAAAGTGCGGTGAAAATTGCGGATGTTTCATCATTGCGAGCAGAAAAATTGCAACAAGTGAAAAAACAAACAGAAGGGTTGTCCTTACAAGGTTTATTGATTGCCTTAGCTTTTGGCGAACGGGCTTGGTTAGATAAAACCACTTGGTCAATTTACCAACAAACCAATACCGCACATCTTATTGCTATTTCTGGCTTACATATTGGGTTGGCTATGGGAATTGGATTTTGCTTGGTGCGTGTTGTGCAAGTATTTTTCCCCACCCGTTTTATTCATCCTTATTTTCCTTTAGTTTTTGGTGTTTTATTTGCTTTAATTTATGCGTATTTGGCTGGTTTTAGCGTGCCAACTTTTCGTGCCATTTCAGCACTTGTTTTCGTTTTATTTATTCAAATAATGAGGCGACATTATTCGCCCATTCAGCTTTTTACGGTGGTTGTCGGATTCTTGCTTTTCTGCGATCCATTAATGCCGCTTTCGGTCAGTTTTTGGCTTTCTTGTGGTGCAGTTGGGTGTTTGATCCTCTGGTATCGTTATGTGCCTTTTTCTCTTTTTCAATGGAAAAATCGCCCCTTTTCACCAAAAGTGCGGTGGATTTTGAGTTTATTTCATTTGCAATTTGGGTTATTGCTTTTTTTTACACCTTTGCAACTTTTTCTATTTAATGGCTTATCGCTGAGTGGATTTTTAGCCAATCTTATGGCGGTTCCAATTTATAGTTTTTTGCTTGTGCCATTAATTTTATTTGCCGTTTTTACTAACGGCACAATGTTTTCTTGGCAACTAGCAAACAAGTTAGCCGAAGGAAGTACTGGGTTAATTTCTGTTTTTCAAGGGAATTGGTTTAATGTTTCATTTAATTTAGCATTGGTTTTAACCGCACTTTGTGCAGGAATTTTTATGTTAATTATTTGGCGTATTTATCGAGAACCAGAGGTTTCATCATCAACTTGGAAAATTAAACGACCAAGATTTTTTACATTGAATCTCAGTAAACCTTTGCTAAAAAATGAACGAATCAACGTTTTGCGATGTTCTTTCGGCATTATCTTACTGTGTTTTACGATTTTGTTGTTTAAACAATTTAGTAAGTCAACTTGGCAGGTAGATACTTTAGATGTGGGGCAGGGCTTGGCAACGCTGATTGTGAAAAATGGCAAAGGGATTCTTTATGATACGGGTTCTTCTTGGCGAGGTGGAAGTATGGCTGAGTTGGAAATTTTGCCTTATTTACAAAGAGAAGGGATTGTTTTGGAAAAATTGATTTTAAGCCACGACGATAACGATCACGCAGGTGGTGCTTCAACAATTTTAAAGGCGTATCCCAATGTGGAATTAATTACCCCTTCGCAAAAAAATTATGGGGAAAATTACCGCACTTTTTGTACTGCTGGGCGTGATTGGCATTGGCAAGGGTTGCATTTTCAAATACTTTCTCCTCACAACGTTGTGACACGAGCTGATAATCCCCATTCTTGTGTAATTTTAGTCGATGATGGAAAGCATAGCGTTTTGCTAACTGGCGACGCTGAAGCAAAAAATGAGCAAATTTTTGCCCGCGCTTTAGGCAAAATCGATGTGTTGCAAGTGGGGCATCATGGGAGTAAAACATCAACAAGTGAATACTTGCTTTCTCAGGTTAGACCAGATGTAGCGATTATTTCTAGTGGGCGTTGGAATCCGTGGAAATTCCCTCATTATTCGGTTATGGAAAGGCTTCATCGCTATAAAAGTGCGGTAGAAAATACCGCTGTTTCGGGGCAAGTGCGGGTAAATTTTTTTCAAGACCGATTAGAAATCCAGCAAGCTCGCACAAAATTTTCCCCTTGGTATGCGCGTGTAATTGGATTATCAAAGGAATAAAAGGTACAATGCACGCAATTTTTACTATTAGATAGCGATTATGCAAGAGCAAAAATTACAAGAAAATGATTTTTCAACCTTACAAACTTTTAAACGTTTGTGGCCAATGATTAAACCTTTTAAAGCGGGGCTTATTGCTTCAGGTATTGCGTTAGTTTTTAATGCATTGGCTGATTCAGGCTTGATTTACTTGTTAAAACCTTTGTTGGACGATGGTTTTGGCAAGGCAAACCATTCATTTTTGAAAATAATGGCTTTTGTTGTTGTGGGAATGATTATTTTACGTGGCGTGACTAACTTTATTTCTAATTATTGCTTGGCGTGGGTATCAGGCAAAGTTGTCATGACAATGCGTCGCCGCTTATTTAAACATTTAATGTTTATGCCAGTGAGTTTCTTTGACAGAAATTCAACGGGGAAATTACTTTCTCGTATCACTTATGATTCTGAGATGATTGCAAGTTCTTCTTCAGGATCTTTGATTACCATTGTGCGAGAAGGAGCATATATTATTTCGCTATTGGCAGTGATGTTTTATACAAGCTGGGAATTAACCCTTGTTTTATTTGTTATCGGGCCAATTATTGCAGTATTGATCACTATCGTTTCAAAAATTTTCCGTAAGTTGAGTAAAAATTTACAAGATTCAATGGGGGAATTGACGGCGACGACGGAGCAAATGCTGAAAGGACATAAAGTCGTGATTTCTTTTGGTGGTCAGTTTGTCGAGGAAGAGCGTTTTAATAAAGTGAGTAACAACATGCGTCGTAAAGGTATGAAAATGGTTACTGCAGATTCCATTTCCGACCCTGTTGTGCAGATTATTGCTTCTTTTGCTTTAGTTGCTGTATTGTTTTTAGCTACCACGCCATTAATTGCGGAAGATAATCTAAGTGCGGGTTCTTTTACGGTAGTTTTTTCATCTATGTTGGCAATGATGCGCCCATTAAAATCCTTAACGAATGTAAACTCTCAATTCCAACGTGGAATGGCAGCCTGTCAAACTTTATTTGCCATTTTAGACTTAGAACCAGAAAAAGATAACGGCACTTATAAAGCAGAACCTGCTAAAGGCGAGTTAGAATTTAAAAATGTGAGTTTTGCATATCAGGGAAAAGAGGAACTTGCATTAAATAATATTTCTTTTAGCGTGCCTGCAGGAAAAACCGTTGCTTTAGTGGGACGTTCTGGATCGGGCAAATCAACCATTGCTAATTTAGTGACACGTTTTTATGATATTGAGCAAGGCGAGATTTTACTTGATGGCGTAAATATCCAAGATTATCGTTTATCTAATTTACGTGAAAACTGCGCTGTGGTTTCTCAACAAGTCCATTTATTTAACGATACTATTGCGAATAATATTGCTTATGCAGCACAAGATAAGTATTCTCGCGAAGAAATTATCGCTGCAGCAAAAGCGGCTTATGCTTTAGAGTTTATCGAAAAATTACCGCAAGGTTTTGATACGGTAATTGGCGAAAATGGCGCTAGCCTATCAGGTGGGCAACGTCAGCGTTTAGCGATTGCTCGTGCTTTATTGCGTAATTCGCCAGTATTAATTTTAGATGAAGCTACATCTGCACTAGATACGGAATCAGAACGAGCAATCCAATCTGCATTAGAGGAATTAAAGAAAGATCGCACGGTTGTTGTGATTGCCCATCGATTATCTACTATTGAAAATGCGGATGAAATTCTTGTGATTGATCACGGAGAAATTCGTGAGCGTGGCAACCATAAAACATTGCTTGAACAAAATGGTGCCTATAAACAGTTGCATAGTATGCAGTTTACTGGCTAATTTATTGATTATCGAAAACGCGAGTTGAAAAACTCGCGTTATTTTATCCGCACTTATTAGAAAGGATTTTCTATGCCCTTCTGGTATTCCAACTCCAAACTTATTTGGCTCTTATCGCCTTTTTCTTTATTGTTTTGGTTGATTAGCCAACTTCGTCGCGCCTTATTCTCTTTGGGGCTGAAGTCTTCTTATCGCGCACCAAAACCAGTGATAATTGTGGGAAATTTGTCTGTGGGTGGAAATGGCAAAACGCCTGTGGTTGTTTGGCTTGTGGAAGAATTAAAAAAACGAGGTTTTCGCGTAGGTGTGATTTCTCGTGGTTACGGCAGTAAATCTAAAACGTATCCGTTATGCGTTACTGAAAATACGCATCCGATTGAAGGTGGTGATGAACCTGTATTGATTGCTAAACGCACCAATGTGCCAGTAGTGATTTCCCCAAATCGCCAGCAAGCGATTGAATTACTCTTAAGCCAAGCAGAGTGCGATATTATTGTTTCTGATGATGGTTTACAACATTATCAATTACAGCGTGATTTGGAAATTGTCGTAATGGACGCTGAGCGTGCGTTGGGAAATGGTTTTGTATTGCCAGCAGGTCCATTGCGAGAATTACCAAGTCGATTAAAATCTGTCGATTTTGTGATCACTAATGGTGGAAAAAATCAGTATTCAGATGCAGTTATGCGTCTTGTGCCTCATTTCGCGATTAATTTAAAAACCAATGAAAAACGCCAATTAAATGAATTTCAATCTGGTGTTGCCATCGCAGGGATTGGCAATCCACAGCGTTTTTTTAGTATGTTAGAAAAGTTAGGGATTCAGTTAAAGCAAACTCAAGCATTTCAAGATCATCAACATTTTGAAGCGTCTCAATTAGAAAAACTTTCTGAAAATCAACCGCTCTTTATGACGGAAAAAGATGCCGTAAAATGCCAATCTTTTGCTAAAGATAATTGGTGGTATGTCCCTGTCGATGCAGAAATTATTGAGGCTGAAAAACAACGTGAAAATTTACCGCACTTTTGGAGCAAAATAGACAAACTTGTGGCGCAATATAGAAATGGCTGAAAGGATTTATCTCCAGTTGTTTTGATTGCTTACCGAGAAAGCTGAAATATTAAAGAATAAGGAATAAATTATGTCATTTACCGTTATTATCCCCGCTCGTTTTGCATCAAGTCGTTTACCTGGAAAACCGCTTGCCGATATTGCAGGTAAGCCAATGATTCAACATGTATTTGAGAAAGCGCTGCAGTCTGGGGCGAACCGAGTGATTATTGCCACCGATAATGAAAATGTGGCTGATGTTGCCAAAAATTTTGGCGCGGAAGTGTGCATGACTTCGGTTAATCATAATTCTGGTACAGAACGTTTAGCGGAAGTTGTAGAAAAATTAGCGATTCCTGACAATGAAATCATTGTCAATATTCAAGGCGATGAGCCTTTGATTCCTCCCGTTATCGTGCGACAAGTGGCAGATAATTTAGCAAAATTTAATGTCAATATGGCAAGTCTTGCGGTAAAAATTCATGATGCTGAGGAATTATTCAATCCAAATGCAGTGAAAGTTTTGACGGATAAAGACGGCTATGTGCTATATTTTTCCCGTTCGGTTATTCCTTACGATCGTGATCAGTTTATGAATTTACAGGATGTTCAGAAAGTACAGCTTGCGGACGCTTACTTACGTCATATTGGCATTTACGCATATCGTGCGGGGTTCATAAAACAATATGTGCAATGGGCTCCGACTCAACTTGAAAATCTAGAAAAACTTGAGCAGCTTCGTGTGTTATATAACGGCGAACGCATTCACGTAGAGCTTGCGAAAGAAGTGCCTGCAGTGGGGGTGGATACTGCTGAAGATTTGGAAAAAGTGCGGGCAATTTTAGCGGCGAATTAAAATGTTTGATGCTAAAAAGTTCTTAGCGGATGTCTCTCACGAACCTGGTGTTTATCGTATGTATGACGATAAAGATCAGGTTATTTATGTTGGGAAAGCAAAGGATCTAAAAAAACGTCTTTCAAGCTATTTTCGTAAAAATCTGAGTAGTAAAAAAACAGAGGCGTTGGTAGCATCAATTCATCATATTGACACCATGCTAACTTCATCTGAAACGGAAGCTTTACTGCTAGAGCATAATTTTATCAAGCTTTATCAGCCTCGCTATAACGTATTATTGCGTGATGATAAATCCTATCCATTTATTTTATTAACCAAAGAACGCCACCCAAGAATTACTTCTTATCGTGGTTCTAAAAAATTTGCAGGCGAATATTTCGGGCCTTATCCTCACGCAGGGGCTGTGCGTGAAACTTTATCGCTTTTGCAAAAACTTTTCCCTGTTCGCCAATGTGAAAATTCCGTTTATTCCAACCGTTCTCGTCCTTGTTTGCAGTATCAAATTGGGCGTTGTTCTGCGCCTTGTGTACAGGGATATGTTTCCGATGAAGAATATAATCAGCAAGTTGAATTAGCCCGCTTATTTTTACAAGGCAAAGATCAACAGGTGTTAGATTATTTAATCGGTAAAATGGAGCAGGCAAGCAGAAATTTAGATTTTGAACAGGCTGCTCGTTATCGCGATCAAATTCAGGTTGTGCGTTCGGTTATAGAAAGACAATTTGTATCCAATGAGCGTTTAGATGATATGGATATTATGTCTATCGCTTACCAACACGGGTTAGCCTGTGTACAGGTGATGTTTATTCGTCAAGGAAAAGTGCTAGGCAATCGCAGTTATTTCCCAAAAGTCCCCGCCAATACGGATTTATCGGAACTTACCGAAACTTTTGTGGGGCAATTTTATTTACAAGGTCATCAAGGACGAAGTATTCCGAATAGTATTATTGTCGATCGTCAATTATCTGAAAAATCAGAGCTTGAGCAACTTCTTACGGAGCAAGCTGGCAGAAAAGTGACGATTCAAGAAAGCGTAAAAGGCGATAAAAGTAAATACTTACAGCTCGCACAAGTTAATGCTAAAGCGGCTTTAAATGTACAACTTAAACAATCTTCACGAATGTCAGAGCGTTATCAAGCGTTGTGTGAGCTGTTAAATCTTCCTGAAATTAAGCGTATGGAATGTTTTGATATAAGCCATACAATGGGAAATCAAACAGTCGCATCTTGTGTTGTTTTTAATAAAGAAGGTCCACTGAAATCTGATTATCGTCGTTTTAATATTGAAGGCATTACTGGCGGAGATGATTATGCTGCGATGGAACAAGCGTTGCAGAAACGTTATGAGCGTGATTTAGAAGAAGATAAAATTCCCGATATTATTTTTATTGATGGTGGAAAAGGGCAGTTAAATCGAGCATTGAACGTGTTCCAACATCTTCAAGTAAAATGGGATAAAAATAGACCGCACTTAATTGGCGTGGCAAAAGGTGTGGATCGTCGAGCAGGACAGGAAGTACTGATCATCAGCAAACAAGACCGCGAAATTCATTTGCCTGATGATAGTTTGGCATTGCATTTGATTCAACACATCCGTGATGAAAGCCATAATCACGCAATAAGCGGACACCGTAAAAAACGTCAAAAAGCCTTTACACAAAGTGGTTTAGAAACCATTGAAGGTGTGGGAGCTAAACGTCGTCAGGCTTTACTGAAATATCTTGGTGGTTTACAAGGTGTGAAAAAGGCGACCTTAGATGAAATAGCCTCTGTACCGGGCATTTCCCCTAAACTTGCTGAAAGGATTTTTGAAACGCTTAAAAACGACTAATCAATCATTTCTCAAATATAAATAACGATTGCTTTTCGTCATAAAGCCATTATGATCTGTATTTTCGGATTTATTTAACTCAATTATAGGAAAAATTATGTTTGAATGGATTGCAGATCCTGAAGCGTGGATATCACTTGCGACACTTGCGGCTTTAGAGATCGTTTTAGGAATCGACAATATTATTTTTATTAACATCCTAGTTGGACGTTTACCTGAACGCCAACGCCAGTCTGGTCGTATTCTTGGGCTTGCTTTGGCAATGCTAACAAGAATTTTACTTTTAATGTCACTAGCGTGGATAATGAAACTTACTGCACCGTTATTTACTGTGTTTAATCAAGAAATTTCTGGGCGTGATTTGATTTTATTAATCGGTGGTTTATTCCTGATTATAAAAAGCTTTGGGGAAATTAAAGAGGCAATAAATCATCAAGAACACCATAATTCTGAAAGCAAAAACAAAGTGAGTTATTTTGGCGTATTAATTCAAATTGCAGTGCTAGATATTGTTTTTTCTTTAGATTCTGTGATTACAGCAGTAGGTATGGCAAGCCACCTTCCTGTGATGATTTTGGCGATTATTATTGCCGTTGGCGTGATGATGTTTGCAGCAAAACCAATCGGCGCTTTCGTAGATACGCATCCAACCTTGAAAATTCTAGCTTTAGCCTTCTTGGTTTTAGTTGGAATTAGTTTAATTGCAGAAAGTTTAGATATTCACATCCCGAAAGGTTACATCTATTTTGCAATGGGATTCTCTGTTGTGGTCGAAATGATCAATATTCGAATGAGAAGATTGATAAAATAAATTGGAAGTGCGGTCGATAAAAATAATGTTTTTTATGACCGCACTTTTTCTTTTACTTATTGAAATACACTTTTTTTAGTGCCATCTCTAAACCGCGAAATTCAGCTAGACCTTTTAACCGACCAATGGCAGAGTAGCCAGGGTTGGTTTTTTTACGTAAGTCATCCAACATTTGATGCCCATGATCTGGGCGCATTGGGATTAAACGCGTTTCTCCTTGATTTAATCGACGATATTCTTCATTTAATAAGGCTTTTACCACATTAAACATATCTACGTCTCCTTCTAGATGAGCTGCTTCATGGAAGGTTAGTGGATTATCTTCACGTTGAGTAGAACGTAAATGTGCGAAGTAAATACGATCTGCAAATTGTTCTGTCATTTTTACGAGATCATTATCGGAGCGTACGCCATAAGAACCCGTACACATTGTAAAACCATTTGCTGGTAATGGTTGAGTTTCTACAAACCATTGCATATCTTCAATAGTTGAAACTATGCGCGGTAAGCCTAAGATTGGGCGTGGAGGATCATCTGGATGAATCGCCATTTTGATTCCTACTTCTTGGGCAACAGGTACGATCTCATTTAAAAAATAAGCCAAATGCGTACGGAATTTTTCGGGTGAAATATCTTTATAGCGATCTAATTGAGTTTGAAATTCATCAAGAGTATAACCTTCTTCTGCACCGGGTAAGCCCGCAATAATATTACGCGTTAATTGCGTTATATCTTGCTCTGACATCTTGTCATAATAGGTTCTTGCTGCAACTTGTTCTTCTTGATTATAGGCTTTTTCTGCATCAGGACGTTTTAAAATATGAAGTTCAAATGCTGCGAAAGCGATATGATCAAAGCGCAATGCTTTAGAACCATCTGGTAATTCATAAGCGAGATCAGTACGAGTCCAGTCTAAAACAGGCATAAAATTGTAACAAACAGTGTCAATTCCGCATTGAGCAAGATTGCGAAGAGTTTGTTTATAGTTATTAATCCATTTTTGATAATTTCCAGTCTGAGTTTTAATCTCTTCATGAACTGGTACACTTTCCACTACTGACCAGATTAAACCAGCATTCTCTATTTCAGTTTTGCGTTTTTTAATTTCTTCGATACTCCACACTTCACCGTTAGGAATATGGTGAAGTGCAGTGACTATACCAGTTGCGCCTGCTTGACGAATATCAGATAAAGAAACAGGATCTTTTGGTCCATACCAACGCCATGCTTGTTCCATTTTTAACTCCTATGTTATTACAAGTATTTAGATACCTACAACAACTGGATTTGTATTGAATAGGTATCCATCAAAATGTGGATCTTCTACATCAGATAATTCAAATAATTTTACTTTTACATTTTCTAAGTGTTGCCACATAGCTTTTCTAGCTTCATTAGCATTTTTCTTTTGAATAGCAGATAAAATTGTTTGATGATCTTCTATCCATAAATGATGATAATCATTTTGTAAAATACGAGAATGTAATTGTGCCCACATCGCACTATTAAAGCGATATTGCCACAATTGTTCTTGTAATTTGACTAACACATCATTTTGTGTAATTTCTGCAAGTGCCAAATGAAAATCTTTGTCTGCACTATAGTCATCTTGATTCTGAGTAAGTAATTCTTTCTCTCGATTCAGTATTTGTTTTAAATTTAAAATATCTTTTTTAGTCGCTTGTAACGCTGCGAATTCAGCAATACTACTTTCTAATAGTTGTCTAGCTTGTAAAAGTTCAAATGGACCTACATCTGGTAAATCTGAATGTTCCATATGTATTGATTCGGGGGTTCTTACTACATAAACGCCTGACCCTTTTTTTACCTCTACTAATTTTTCTACTTCTAACATAACCATTGCTTCTCTAACAATAGTTCTACTTACACCAAATTTTTCAGAAATTTCTCGTTCTGTAGGGAGTTTGTCTCCAATGCTATAAATTCCTTGAGAAATATCTTGTTTTAGCAATTGACCGATTCGGGTATATGTTCTATTTACTATATTTTCCATATTTTTCCTTAAATTGGTATTCCAATTTTTTATTTTTGTGATACGGCTCACAAAAATAGATATTTGGTATTCCAAAAAGAGTTTTTATGTTTCATAATCATATCATAGTTAAACATAACAAGTAATTTTATTCTGTCAATGGCATATAAGGAGTCTAAAAATGAAGGAGCGAATCAAAGCAATATGCTTAGAAAAACCAAACAATGTAGTTGTTAAAGAAGTGCCTTATCCCGAGAAAAGTGATAATGATGTACTTATTCAGGTAGAATCAATGGGGATTTGTGGTTCTGATATTGGTGCATATAGAGGAACTAATCCATTAGTAACTTATCCAAGAATACTTGGGCATGAAATTGTAGGGAGAGTAATTGAAAGTGGAATTGGTATGCCGGATAGGGTGAGGGTTGGAGACCGAGTAATTGTTGATCCTTATGTTTTTTGTGGTCAATGCTATCCTTGTTCAATTGGTAGAACCAATTGTTGTGAATCATTAAAGGTAATTGGTGTTCATATTGATGGAGGTATGCAAGAGGTAATTAGACATCCCGCTCATCTTTTAACTAAAGTCCCAGATAACCTACCGATTCATCAATTACCTTTAGCTGAACCTTTAACAATAGCTTTACATGCTTTACATAGAACAACTTTAAAATCAGGGGAACACATAGTAATTATTGGAGCTGGTGCAATTGGATTAATGGCAGCATTAGCAGCGGTTCAATATGGAGCAATCCCAATTTTAGTTGATATATTAGAACAACGTCTTGAGTATGCAAAATCCTTGGGAATTGAACATATTGTAAATCCGCATAAGGAGGATGACATTAAAAGAATTAAGGAAATTACAAGTGGTCGTATGGCAGAAGTTGTTATGGAGGCATCTGGTGCTAATATTTCTATCAAAAATACTCTGCATTATACCTCCTTTGCAGGAAGAATTGCTTTAACAGGATGGCCAAAAACAGAAACTCCATTACCAACAAATTTAATTACCTTTAAAGAATTGAATATTTATGGTTCTAGAACAAGCAAGGGGGAATTTGAGGAGGCATTGGATATGCTTGCTACTAATAAAATTAATGCATCTCATATCATTACTAAGTGTATCAAATTTGAAGAAATTCCTAGTTTTATTTCTGATTTATCTGATCATCCAGAAAATTATTTAAAAATTAATGCAGTTTTCTAAAAAACATAATCAATAAGGAGAAAGTTATGAAGTCAATTAAAAGCTTAGGTAAATTATTACTTGCTTCAAGTATATTGTTTAGTAGCAGTGCATTTGGAAAAACAATTATTAAGTTAGGACATTATAATTCTGATATACATCCATCACATATTGCATTACAGGAATATTTTAAGAAAACAATTGAAAATGAAACAAATCATAGATATGAGATTAGACTTTATCCTAATAATCAACTTGGCGGTGAAGATCAAATTGTAAATGGATTACGTAATGGCACTATAGAAGCAGGTATTACAGGTTTATTATTGCAAAATGTAGATCCTATTTTTGGAGTTTGGGAATGGCCTTATTTATTTAAGGATAATCAAGAGGCTAAAAAAGTATTGGAATCTCCAATCGCAAATAAAATTGGTCAAAAAATGGAGAAGTATGGAATTAAATTACTTGCCTATGGTATGAATGGATTTCGTGTTATTTCATCTAATAAAAAATTAGAGAAATTTGACGATTTTAAAGGTTTACGTTTAAGAGTTCCGCTGAATTCACTTTTTGTTGATTGGGCTAAAGCAATGAATATAAATCCACAAAGCATGCCGCTCAGTGAAGTTTTTACTGCATTAGAACAAAAGGTAATTGATGGTCAAGAAAATCCGTATATGTTAATTAAAGACTCTGGGTTATATGAAGTACAAAAATATATTATCCAAAGTAACCATATTTTCTCTCCAGGATTATTACAAATTAGCTTAAAAACTTGGAATAAAATTCCAAAAGAAGATCAAATTATTTTTGAAAAAGCAGCTAAATTGTATCAAGAGAAAGAGTGGGAATTAGCAATTAAAACAGAATTAGAAGTTAAAGATTATCTAGCTAAACATGGAAATGAAATTATCGTACCAAGTGAAGCATTTAAAAATGACATGGTGAATGCATCTAAGGTGCTTTATGATAGTTTTTATAAAAAATATGATTGGGCTAAGGATGTAGTCCAAAAAATTAACGAAGCTAAATAATTAATAAGATCCCCTATGTTCAATTTTATAAATTGCTCATGGGGGATAAAGAAGGAGCTTGTTTTATGAAAATAGCAAAGTATTTAGACAAATCATTAGAATATCTTTCTATCTTAGCATTAGTTATTATGATTTCTCTCGTGTTTTTTAATTCTGTCTTGAGGTACTTCTTTGATTCTGGAATTGCATTTTCTGAAGAGTTTTCTAGGATTTGTTTTGTATATATGATTTTCTTTGGGATTATCCTTGTTGCCAAGGATAAAGCTCATCTTACTGTTGATATTATTATTTCTGCGTTACCTGAGCAGTATAGAAAAATAGTCTTAATAGTTGCAAATATATGCGTTCTGATTGCAATGATTTTTATAGCTTATGGTGCATTACAACTGATGTCTTTGACCTATACTCAACAAATGCCAGCTACAGGTATATCTTCATCTTTTTTATATTTAGCTGCTGTTATATCTGCCGTATCTTACTTTTTTATTGTCATGTTTAGCATGATTAAAGACTATAAAGAATCCTCTGATAAATAGGAGCTTATAATGTTACTATTATTTTTGTGTAGTTTATTCTTATTGTTATTTCTTGGTGTACCTGTAGCACTATCAATGCTGTTGAGTGCGAGTATTATGCTATATCATCTTGATATGTTTGATACGCAATTAATTACAGAAAACTTTGTGATGGGAACGAATAATTTTCCTTTGATGGCTATTCCTTTCTTTATGCTTACTGGAGAAATAATGAAGCATGGTGGAATTTCTGAGCGAATCATTAATTTTGCAACAAGTATGGTTGGTCATATTAAAGGTGGTTTAGGTTATGTTGCGATCATTTCTGGGTTGATATTTGCAGGGTTATCTGGTTCTGCGGTAGCGGATACGGCCGCGTTAGGTGCAATACTAATTCCTATGATGATTTCTAAAAAATATGATGGTGCTCGTTCCACAGGATTAATTTGTGCTGCAGGTATTATTTCAGTTGTTATTCCTCCAAGCATTCCTATGATCATTTACGGTATTACTGCTGGAGCATCCATCACTAAATTATTTATGGGGGGAACTGTACCAGGCTTATTAATGGTCGTTGGATTATGGGTTACTTGGAAAATTTTGTATAGAAATAATGATACAAGTCTAGAAAGAAAACAAACTGGCAAAGAAAGATGGGTTGCTTTTAAAAAAGCATTTTGGCCTTTATTATTACCTATCATTATTATTGTGGGATTAAGAGGAGGGATTTTTACTCCAACAGAAGCGGGAGTTGTTGCTGCAATTTATGCTGGCATAGTAAGTATTGCTTATAAAGGCTTAACATTTTCTAAATTAAAAGACGTCTTCATTGGCACCATCAAAACAACATCAATGGTAATGTTTGTTGCTGCATCAGCAATGATATCTGCTTTTGCGATTACAGTTGCTCAAATTCCAACAGAATTAGTCCAAACGATTAAAGGATTAACTGATAGTCCGACAATTTTAATGTTTATTATAATGCTATTTTTATTACTTGTTGGATGTGTAATGGATTTAATTCCTGCGGTATTAATTTTTGTTCCAGTCTTATTACCAGTGTTAAGAGCATATAATATTGATATTGCGTATTTTGGAATCATGATGGTGATTAATTTATCTATAGGATTAATAACACCGCCTGTGGGAACAGTTTTGTATGTAGGCTCAGGGATATCAAAATTAGGGATAGGAGCATTATCCAAAGGAATTGCTCCATTCTTATTTGTGTACGCAATTATTATGATGTTGATCGTATTTTTTCCTGAAATTGTAATTGTTCCAATGAATTGGTTATCTTGATTTATTAGGAAGTTGCATCATGAAAAAAATAGCATTTATCGGCGAGTGTATGATTGAACTCAATGGGAAACCCTTTGCGGAAATGTGGCAAAGTTATGGTGGAGATACCTTAAATTCTGCCACTTATCTTAGCCGAGTAAGTTCATCAAAAGAGATTCAAGTTCATTATGTCTCTGCATTAGGAACCGATAATTTAAGCAAGCAAATGCTTAAATATTGGCAAGAAGATGGCATCCAAATAAATTGTGTTTTACAGGATGAACAGCATCAACCAGGTCTTTATCTAATCCAATTAGATGCTCAAGGCGAACGCACGTTCCTTTATTGGCGTAATCAATCTGCAGCACGTTATATGGTTCAACATCCTGATTTTGCTAAGATTATTGCAGAACTTCAGCAAGTTGATTTGATTTATTTAAGTGGTATTTCATTAGCAATCTTATCGAAAAATGACCGCACTTTTTTAATTGAACAATTATCTTCTTTAGCTAAAAAAGGCGTAGAAATTGTTTTTGATAGTAATTATCGCCCTAAACTTTGGGGTTCATTAGAAGAAGCACAAGATTGTTATTTGCAGCTTTTACCTAGTGTCAATATAGCTTTGGTGACTTTTGATGATGAACAAGCATTATGGAAAGATAAAACATCTAGGGATACTTTAGAGCGATTACATAAAATTGGTATACCAAAAGTGATTGTGAAGTGCGGTAAGAATGGTGCTATTTTTTCAGATAGGTATTTATCTCAATATGGGCAAGTGATGCCTGAACCTATTTTAAATGTGGTGGATACAACCTCTGCTGGTGATTCTTTTAATGCTGGATTTCTGAATGGTTATTTACGAAATAAGCCTTTAGAAATTTGTTGTCAGCAAGGTAATCGTATTGCTGGCATCGTCATTCAACATAAAGGTGCGATCATAGATAAAGTCGCAACTTCTCATCTTCAATCTGAATTTAATTAATGGAGTTTACTATGAATATTGCAGCAAACCATAACTTAGAAAATAAACTAATTATAATTACGGGGGCTGGCGGAGTGTTATGTTCATTTCTAGCTAAGCAGTTAGCGTATACTAAAGCTAATATTGCCCTGTTAGATTTGAATTTCGAGGCAGCAGACAAAGTAGCAAAGGAAATTAACCAATCAGGTGGAAAAGCAAAAGCTTATAAAACTAATGTGTTAGAACTTGAAAATATTAAAGAAGTGCGTGATCAAATAGCTATTGATTTTGGCACTTGTGATATTTTAATTAATGGTGCTGGTGGGAATAATCCAAAAGCGACAACAGATAATGAGTTCCATCAATTTGATTTAAATGAAACGACAAGAACATTCTTTGATTTAGATAAATTTGGTATAGAATTTGTATTTAATCTCAATTACTTAGGTTCATTATTACCAACCCAAGTTTTTGCAAAAGATATGCTTGGTAAACAAGGGGCAAATATTATTAATATTTCCAGTATGAATGCCTTTACGCCACTCACAAAGATTCCTGCTTACTCTGGTGCAAAAGCTGCAATCAGTAATTTTACTCAATGGCTTGCTGTATATTTCTCAAAAGTTGGTATTCGTTGTAATGCTATCGCACCAGGATTTTTAGTTAGTAATCAAAACCGCGCTTTATTATTTGATACTGAAGGAAAACCAACAGATAGAGCAAATAAAATCCTCACTAACACACCAATGGGACGTTTTGGTGAGTCAGAAGAATTGCTCGGTGCATTACTTTTCTTAATAGATGAAAATTATTCTGCTTTTGTCAATGGCGTGGTTTTACCTGTTGATGGTGGTTTTTCTGCGTATAGTGGAGTCTAATAGGAGCAAATTAAAATGTCATACACAACTCAACAAATTATTGAAAAACTTCGTGAACTCAAAATTGTGCCTGTAATTGCGTTGGATAATGCAGACGATATTTTGCCGCTAGCAGATACGTTGGCTAAAAATTGTTTATCTGTGGCAGAGATTACTTTTCGCTCTGAAGCAGCGGCAGATGCGATCCGTTTGTTGCGTGCAAATAGACCTGACTTTTTAATTGCTGCGGGCACAGTTTTAACTGCGGAACAAGTAGTTTTAGCTAAAAGTAGCGGAGCAGATTTTGTGGTTACTCCTGGGTTAAATCCAAAAATTGTGAAATTATGTCAAGATTTAAATTTTCCAATAACGCCAGGGGTGAATAATCCTATGGCAATTGAAACTGCATTAGAAATGGGAATTTCGGCGGTAAAATTTTTCCCTGCAGAGGCTTCAGGCGGAGTGAAAATGATTAAAGCATTGCTCGGTCCTTATGCTCAATTACAGATAATGCCGACTGGTGGTATAGGGCTTCATAACATAAGGGATTATCTTGCTATTCCTAATATTGTTGCTTGTGGAGGCTCTTGGTTTGTGGAGAAAAAATTGATTCAATCCAAAAATTGGGATGAAATTGGACGATTAGTCAGAGAAGTGATTGATATTATTAAATAAATTTATTTCTTTAAAGTGCAAAGTGCGGTCTATTTAGACCGCGTTTTTTCGATTAAGCCTTTTTCAAAAACTCAGATTTCAACATGATTTTGCCGCAATCGACATTATGATCGCCATTTACTAAGCGGATGTTTTTGAATTTTGTACCTTTTTTCAATACTTCTGATGAACCTTTTAATTTTAAATCTTTAATCAAAAGTACATTGTCGCCATCTGCAAGCAAATTCCCATTGCTGTCTTTTACGATTAGTTGATCGTCATTTGATTCTTGAATTTCATTATTGTCCCATTCATTACCGCAATCAGGGCAAACAAAATTAATTGAATCGTGGTAAACGTATTCACTTTGACATTTTGGGCAATTAGGCATTTGATCCATTGGGTTTTCCTTCTTGATTACATATAATAGACGCGCGAGTATAGCAAAAAGATGTCTTTCGCCAAAGCGTGAAAGTTTTTGATAAATTTTTGAGGAAAATGTATGAAAAAACAAATTCTTGCCTTAGTTTGTGGCGTAATGTTTAGTAGTTCGACTTGGGCACACAATTTGCAATTAGAGCAATCTTTACCAGCAGTGCAAGTAACGGAGTATGGTGAAATTGTGCTTTCAGGAAAAGATACTGCGTTTCAACCTTGGGGTTCTGCGGAATTAGCGGGTAAAGTGCGTGTTGTTCATCATTTAGCGGGTAGAACGGCTGCAAAAGAGAAAAATCAGTCGATGATTGATGCGATAAAAGCATCCCATTTTAATCCTGTAAAATACCAAACAACCACTATTATTAATGCGGATGATGCGATTGTTGGTACAGGTATGTTTGTAAAAAATAGTGCGCAAAAAGGCAAACAGGAAAATCCACATAGCCAAGTTGTGTTAGATGATAAAAGTGCGGTAAAAAATGCTTGGGGATTAAATTCTAAAGATAGTGCAATTATCGTGTTAGACAAAACGGGAAAAGTAAAATTTGTGAAAGAAGGAAAATTGTTTGATAGCGATATTCAGACTGTTATTTCACTAGTGAATGGATTGACCAAATAACGTAATACAAAGTAAAAATCCCTAAGCCGTGTGACTTAGGGATTTCTTAATTCTGATGGCGGAGGAATAGGGATTCGAACCCT
>NZ_KV805878.1:0-54977 GCF_001811665.1 Haemophilus sp. HMSC066A11 | reverse complement strand
CTTCAACCACTCGACCATTCCTCCGTGATTGATGGGCGTAGTATAATGAATATTTTATTGATGTAAATAGAAATTTGATGATTTAACTTTAGATGATGATAATTTATTCATTTTGATGAAATTAATTCCATTAATACCATTGACTTTTTTATCCCTAGCCCTTACTTTACAGAAGACTTTTTATTTATTTTACAAGGAGCTTTTATGCAATCACGTCTTATTGTGGATGCTCAAAAAGAATCGTTACTCAGCACACATAAAGTGTTGCGTAACACGTATTTTTTACTGGGATTAACAATGGCTTTTTCAGCGGTTGTTGCGTTTATTTCAATGAGCTTAAACTTGCCCTATCCAAATATTATTGTGTTATTGGTTGGCTTTTATGGCTTACTTTTCTTAACCAATAAATTAGCTGATCGCCCTGCTGGTATTTTGGCGGCTTTTGCTTTCACTGGATTTATGGGATACACCATCGGGCCAATTTTAAATATGTATGTGGCACGTGGAATGGAAGATTTGATTATGCTTGCATTCGCAGGAACTGCTATCGTGTTTTTTGCGTGTTCCGCTTATGTATTGACTATGAAAAAAGATATGTCATTCTTATCAAGCGCAATGTTCGCATTATTTATTGTGTTATTGCTTGGTATGGTGGCGAGTTTCTTCTTCCAAATTCCTGCGTTATCGGTCGCAATTAGTGCATTATTTGTTGTGTTCTCAACAATGACCATTTTGTATGAAACCAGTAATATTATTCACGGTGGAGAAACAAATTACATTCGCGCAACCGTGAACATCTATGTTTCAATCTACAATTTATTCTTGAGTTTATTAAGATTACTTTCTATCTTTTCAAGTGATGAATAATGATTGAATTTTGACTTTATGACCCCACTATTTAGTGGGGTTATTTTTTGGAATAGGCAATGGAAAAACAAATTTTTGAACATTCAGTTAATGTAGAGGAAGAACACTATCAGCCCAAGCAAGAATTCCATAATATGGAAGCAAAGCTAGATGAAGCGTTGGACGGAGAGTTACTTGATGCTCAACTTGGACAAGCATTGAAACCAAAATCCAGTTTTAGAAAAACTTTATTAAAATTTACCGCACTTTTATTTGGCTTGGCGACGGTTGCACAATCCGTGCAGTGGATTTGGGATAGCTATCAACAACATCAATGGATTTATCTTGCTTTTGCTTTAGTTAGTTTGATTATCATTTTATTGGGGATTAAAGAGATTATTGGCGAGTGGCGACGTTTAGTTCGTTTAAAAAAACGTGAGCAATGGCAACAAAGTCAGCAGATTTGGTTAGAAAGTGCGGTAAAAAATGGCGATGTTTTTTCCGTTCATAACGCAGAAAAAAGTAAAATTCTTTGCTTAGATATTGCAAAATCTTTAGGTTTGGAAAATGATTCTCCAGCGGTAATTCAATGGCAACACCAATTAAATGAAGCTTATTCGGCGCAAGAAATTGCTCATTTATTCAGTCGTCATGTTTTGTCTTCTTTTGATGCACAAGCTAAAAAATTGATTAGTAAAATGGCAGCTGAATCAGCTGTGATTGTCGCGATTAGTCCACTTGCTGTAGTGGATATGTTTTTTATCGCGTGGCGCAATCTTCGATTGATGAATAAGATTGCTGAAATTTATGGGATTGAATTAGGGTATTTTTCACGTATTAGATTGTTAAGAATGGTATTGGTCAATATCGCTTTTGCTGGAGCAACCGAAGTGGCACAAGATATTGGAATGGATTGGCTTTCTCAAGATGTGACAGCAAAATTATCTACACGTATCGCTCAAGGAATTGGTGTGGGATTACTCACTGCTAGATTAGGCGTGAAAGCAATGGAACTTTGTCGTCCGTTAGCATTTCAATTAAACGAAAAACCAAAACTGTCACATATTCAACAGGAATTACTTAGTTCGGTAAAAGATATTGTTCTCGGTAAAAATAAAATTTACAAAAAGGAGCAAATCTGATGGAAATCGAGGTTGTTTATCAACATAGCGATTTTATTATTATCAACAAGCCTGAAGGCATTAGCGTTCATAAAGATCAAGAAGAACAAGGCTTAACAGAACTTGTTGCAAAACAACTGAATGTGCCTAAAGTATGGTTGGTTCATCGCTTAGATAAAGTAACTTCGGGTTTGTTAATTCTGGCGTTAAATGCTGAAAGTGCGGCTGAATTTTCACGACTTTTTTCTGAACACAAAATTCATAAAACTTATTTGGCATTAAGTAACCAAAAGCCTAAAAAGAAACAAGGATTGATCATCGGGGATATGAAGAAAGCTCGAGAGGGCGCATGGAAACTTTGTCAAACCAAAGAAAATCCAGCAATTACGCGTTTTGCAAGTGTAAGCTGTGAGCCTAATTTACGTTTATTTATTTTAAAACCACAAACGGGGAAAACGCATCAATTACGTGTTGCGATGAAAAGTTTAGGTAGCCCGATTTTAGGCGATGGGCTTTATGGTAAAAACACAGAAAAAATTGACCGCACTTATTTGCACGCTACTCAATTGGAATTTGATTATCTAAATAATTTTATTTCGGTCACTTGTTTACCTTCTCAAGGTCAATTTTGGATTAAGCCTACAGTATTTGAGCAAATTCAGGTTTATCTGACAAAGCCGTTTTTATCAAAATAGAAATCTCTGTATAATAAAGCCAATTTCACTCTTTAATAGGAACAAAAATGAAATTTATTTCTTTCAATATAAATGGTTTACGTGCTCGCCCACATCAACTTGAAGCCATTATTGAAAAATATCAGCCAGATGTGATTGGCTTACAGGAAATTAAAGTTGCTGACGAGGCTTTTCCCTATGAAATTACAGAAAACTTAGGTTATCACGTATTTCATCACGGTCAGAAAGGTCATTATGGAGTAGCATTATTGACTAAACAAGAACCTAAAGTGGTTCGTCGTGGTTTTCCAACTGACAATGAAGATGCGCAAAAACGCATTATTATGGCTGATCTGGAAACTGAATTTGGTTTATTGACTGTCATTAATGGCTATTTCCCTCAAGGGGAAAGCCGTGCGCACGAGACTAAATTTCCAGCTAAAGAGAAATTTTATGCAGATCTTCAACAGTATTTAGAAAAAGAACACGACAAATCTAATCCGATTTTAATTATGGGCGATATGAATATTAGTCCAAGTGATTTAGATATTGGTATCGGAGATGAAAATCGTAAACGTTGGTTACGCACAGGTAAATGTTCTTTCCTACCGGAAGAACGAGCGTGGTATCAACGTTTGTATGATTACGGATTAGAAGACAGTTTCCGTAAGCTGAACCCAACAGCAAATGATAAATTCTCGTGGTTTGATTACCGTTCTAAAGGTTTTGATGATAATCGAGGTTTACGCATTGATCATATTTTGGTAAGCCAAAAATTAGCTGAACGATGTGTCGATGTGGGCATTGCATTAGATATTCGAGCAATGGAAAAACCGTCTGATCACGCACCGATTTGGGCTGAATTTAAATAGGAAAGCGAAATGGATATGGCAAATTGGCAGAATTATCGTTCTACTGTGAATGGTATGCCTGCCGTGTTTACCGCAAATATTGAAGATGTTGAAAAATATCACGGTAAAGGTCTCGATAAAATAGTGCAGTTTACTATTGATTATCAGGCTGATGATGAAACGGGTTTACCCTCAGAAGTTGAATACGATAAGCTAATTAACCGTGTATTTAAAATTTTGACACAACTAACCGCACTTCCAAATGTATTTTTTGCGGGGCATTTTATTTGTAATTCTCAAATAAAAATACATTTTTATTGTAAGCACGAAAATCTTATTGTAGAAACTTTACAACAAATTGATTTTGTTAAAGATATTAATGTGCAAAAGGATTTAATTTGGGATACTTATTTTGACTTTTTGCTCGCTTCTCCATTGGAGATTAAGTTAAATGCAACGGAAGAATTGCTTGATTTATTAAAAAGTAAAGGTCGTAATTTAAGTGATACCTATTTAGTAGAGCATAGTTTTCATTTTGATGAAGAGCAGAAAATGTTCCCTTTTATGGATGAGCTTAGTTTAGGGGATTATTCTTTCACGACATTACAATATTCTGCACAAGCGATTCAGTTTAATGAAGATGACGAACCTTATTTCTTGGTAAAATTAGAGCAAGAAATTTCATTAGAAAATGGCGAAATTTTTGAACAAGTAGAACGTTTTGAAAAATTGGCTGAACAATTTTCGGGAGAGTATATCGGTTGGGAATGTGATTCTTTACTGGATAGCAATAAGCCATTGAATTAGGTGTTTGAAACATTCATAAATCATAAAAAAGAGAGAGTTATCTCTCTTTTTTAATGTAATTTAACTTTTCTGCGTATTTTGCGCATTAATAAAAATACCCACGGCCATAGTAAACCAGAAGCGAATGCGCCCAAGATGGCTTGCCAATGAAAAAAGGCAGTATGGAGTGAAAATTCAACTAAGAAAATAAGTAATCTTATAATGAAGACGAAAAGTACAACCAATAAACTTTGGAACCAAAGTGATAAATTTCGCAGAATTAAATAGTTTTTGGCAATGATGTACATACTCGTAGAAAGTACGAGAGCGTGAACGCCTAATGTAGAGCCTAATATTAAATCCCAAGTTAATCCGAGTAAAAATGACCAGCCTATACTTACTTTATTGGGAATAGCTAATACCCAATAAAGTAATACAAGTACAAGCCACGCAGGCTTTAGCATTTGGAAACCAACTGGCCAAGGTGCAAGTTCTAATACAAAGGCAATAACAAAGAAGCTTAAAATAGTGAACCATTGTAAAATAAATCGTGTTTGCATTAGTCTTCTATCCTTTCTTCTTGCTGTTCTATGGGAAGATCTTCTTCATTTTGAAGAAAATCTGTTGGAATATCTGGTTCAATAATGGTTTTTTCTTCATTTTCTAGAAAGTCTTTTTCTGTTAAGGGTGTTTTTTTCACTCTATAATTTGCTTCATTAGCTTGGCTTTCTAAACGTTTTTGCACCAGATTGCGAACTTCTTCTGGCGATATTGATTTTACTTTTGATATATCTAGGTTACTTGGCCAAAGTAAAAGTACATAACGTAAACGTTCTAATAAAGCTAAAGGTTTAGCTTTAACTATTGCAAAGTAATTAGAGCTATCACGCGAAACGCTTTGTACAACAGCTACGGGATAGCCTTCAAGAAAACGTCCACCAAGCCCAGAGGTTACGAGAAGATCGCCTTTTTCTATATCAACGGAACGAGGCACGTTATCGAGGCTTAGTTCATCGGTATGCCCAGTCCCACTCGCAATAACACGAACATCATTGCGTAGAACTTGCACTGGAATTGAGTGTGTTACGTCTGTGAGTAGCAGTACTCGGCTAGTATTTTCGCCCACGGAAATAATTTGTCCAATGACGCCTTTTTCATCAATGACAGGCTGACCTACATAAGCACCGTCTTTTTTGCCTTGATTAATAACAATTTGTTGGCGATAAATATCTGTTTCTGCAGTAAGAACTTCGGCAATTTTTTTGTATTCATCGGTTCTTAACGGAGAATTTAATAAAAGACGTAATCGCTGATTTTCAACTTTGAGTTGATCAAGTAAAAGTAAATCTGCATTTTTTTCCAAAAGCTGTTGGCGTAGTATTTTGTTTTCAATTTGTAATTTATTGGTATCAACAAGATTTTCTGAAATGCCATCTAAGATGCTTCTAGGGCTATTTGCAAGATAATATAAACCGCCTATTGCTGTTTCCATTGCACTACGTGCTTTCGTTATTGAGCTATTACGTCCATCAGCTAAAATTAAGGCAATAGATGCAAAGATAGCGATAAGCAGACGAATACCTAGGGGAGGGGCTTTGCCGAAAATGGGTTTCATTAAACTTTCTCTTGTTGAATGAAAAAAATGAAAGGAAAAGTGCGGCTATTTTTAACCGCACTTTTTGTTCATATTCTAATTAAATTTCATCACTAAAAATATCGCCGCCGTGCATATCGATCATTTCTAATGCTTCGCCACCACCACGAGCAACACAGGTTAATGGATCTTCTGCGATGATAACAGGGACACCAGATTCTTTAGAAAGTAAAATATCAATATTACGTAATAAAGCACCGCCACCAGTTAATACCATACCACGTTCGAAAATGTCTGCTGCGTGTTCTGGTTGGCATTCTTCAAGTGCGGTTCGAACCGCTGCTACAATACCGTTTAATGGTTGTTGAATGGCTTCTAGGACATCACGTGATGTTAAAGTAAATGAACGTGGCGCACCTTCGGCTAAATTATGTCCGTGTACTTCCATTTCTTTAATTTCATCACCTTCTTGAATATAAGCAGAACCAATTTCTTGTTTGATGCGTTCGGCGGTAGGTTCTCCGATAACCGAGCCAAAAGTGCGGCGAACATAAGAAATAATCGCCTCGTCGAAACGGTCTCCACCGATACGCACGGAAGAAGAATATACGATACCATTTAAGGAAATTACAGCCACTTCTGTCGTACCACCACCGATATCAATTACCATAGAACCAACTGCAGTAGAAACGGGTAATTTAGCCCCAATTGCAGCTGCCATTGGTTCTTCAATTAAATATACTTCACGCGCACCAGCACCGATTGCTGATTCTTTAATTGCGCGGCGTTCTACTTGTGTTGCACCAGCTGGCACACATACTAATACACGCGGGCTTGGACGCATAAAATTACCGCTATGAACTTGTTTGATAAAGTATTGCAACATTTTTTCTGTCACAAAAAAGTCTGCAATAACGCCATCTTTCATCGGACGAATTGCTACAATACTTTTGGGAGTACGACCTAACATTAATTTAGCTTCTTTACCCACAGCTGCAATGCTTTTTAATGTGCCTACGCGATCTTGACGAATCGCAACAACAGAGGGTTCATCAAGTACAATACCTTGTCTTTTGACATAAATTAAAGTATTAGCTGTGCCTAAATCAATAGAAAGATCGTTTGAAAACAACCCACGAATTTTTTTAAATAACATAATTATACCGTTTAAAATGAAAGTTAGTTTTGTTTGACAAAAAGTAGAAAATGACTTTGTCAAACATACAAAAAATTGCACTAAATGTATCAAAAAAAGCGTTGCGATTACAGTGTTTTTTAGCGTTTTTTATAGCACTTGCCATTGCCCTTTGTCTTGCAGAATTAACTGTTGTTGATGTAAGGTTTTAAGGGTTGAACGGTGTCCCACACTGATGATTGTCGTTTGTGGTAGTTCTTGTTGTAACAATTGATACATCGAAAATTCTAAACCTTCATCCATACTAGCTGTGGCTTCATCTAAAAATGCCACCGCTGGTTTGTGTAGAATTAATCGTGCAAACGCCAAACGCTGTTGTTCGCCAAGAGAAAGAATACGCGTCCAGTCTTGTTCTTTTTCTAATTGTTCAGCCAAATGTCCTAGTTGTACTTTATTTAATATTTCTACAGCTTGTGTATGTGAAATATTGTCAGAGTTATTTGGATAAGCTAATGCTGACATTAAATTTCCTTGTGGCACATACGGCTTTTGTGACAAGAAAAGCTGATTGTGAGTAGGGTAATTTATTTCCCCCTCGGCGTAGCTCCAAAGCCCCGCAATGGTGCGTAAAAGCGTGGTTTTTCCTGCCCCAGATTTTCCTTGAATAAGCAAACTTGTTCCTTGCGGTAAGGTAATGTTTAGATGTTTAATTAGTGTATGACCTAATGGATTTTGAATACTTAAATTTTTGAAAATCACATCTGTTGGATGATTGTGGATCTGTGTTTGTGATTTATTATTTACTTTTTCAATGGCATAACTGAACCCAGTTAAACGATCTAGCGTTGCTTTATAGCTTGCAAAATTATCATAAGTATTACGGAAGAATGAAAGATTTGCGTGTAACTGACCAAATACTTGCAAGGTTTGCATTAGATCGCCTAGTTTTATTTGTTTTTCAAAGTAACGTCCAACTTGAATTAACAATGGAAAAACAACAGAAATTTGGCTTACGACTAGGTTAAATCCTGAAAATTTTAGTGTTCTAAATATAATGACCCACATATTGTGAATGACGGCGTTGAACTGCTGATAAAGCTGATTTTTTTCGACTTTTTCGCCCGCATAAAAAGCAATGCTTTCAGCATATTCTTTAATGCGAATTAAAGAATAACGATAGTTTGCGTTTAGGCGTTCATTAATAAAATTCAATGAGATTAATGGGCGACCGAGCCAGAATGCGATGAGGGTTGTGAAAATGACATAACCAAACACTAAAAATACCATCATATGCGGAATTTCTACGCCAAGTACTATCATTGGTCCTGCTAATCCCCATAACAAAATCGTGTAAGAGATCATCGAGGTGACCGCATCAATGACGCCAGTGCTTAAAGAAAGCGTGGTTTTTACATAAGATTGCACATCTTGTTGAATACGTTGATCGGGGTTATCTAGGTTTTCTGATAAATACTGTGTTTTGTAATAGGTGCGGTGTGCCATCCATTTATCAACAAGCTGTTCGTTAAGCCACTCAATCCAGTTGATGACGAAACGTTGCTCTAAATAATAGCTTACTAATGCTGCTGAAACAGAACTTGCGGCAATGACGCAGAATAAGCCCATTTGTTGCCAAAATACATGTTCATTAAATTCTTGCAATGAGGTATACATATTTTTGTACCACTCAGAATGTACAAGGCTGATACGTACGCTAAGTAATGTCATTGCAACAATAAGCAGAAAGAATAAGATAGGTTTAATGCTACGTTTAGGCGAAAGATAACCGCCTGCAAACATCCAAAATTGTTTTCCCCATTGGGTAAAACGCACCAAAAGAAAAATGCCAAAACTAAAGACGACTGAGGTGATGGCTAGAGTTTGTAAAATCCAAATAAGAGAAGTAATGGCTTCTTGGCTGTAATCCATAAATATTCCATCCGAGATAAAAGTGCGGTGAAAAATAACCGCACTTTTTGTAAAAGGGTCAAAAATTTTCGGTATTGTAGAGTCTATGCTCAATTTCGCAAGAAAAAATGTGACGAACGTATCATTTTTTGAGTTTGGTTAAGGTTTTCAAAAAACAACTTGGATATAATCCAAAGGAGTTAAATTTCATTTTTAAGGGGTCAATATGAGTGATATTGCGATCACGATTAGTCTTCTTGCCCTCGTCGCCGTAATCGGCTTATGGATCGGGCATTGGAAGATCCGCGGGGTTGGGCTTGGCATTGGTGGCGTGCTGTTTGGCGGCATTATTGTTGCCCATTTCACTGATCAATATGGCTTGAAACTGGATGCGCATACGCTGCATTTTGTGCAAGAATTTGGTTTGATTTTATTTGTTTATACTATTGGTATTCAGGTTGGGCCTGGCTTTTTTTCTTCTTTACGAAAATCTGGTTTAAAGCTAAATGCCTTTGCCATTTTGATTATTGTGCTGGGGTCAATTGCCGTGGTTCTTGTACATAAAATTGCGGATGTTCCACTGGATATTGCCTTAGGTATTTATTCTGGTGCTGTTACTAATACGCCTGCGTTGGGGGCAGGGCAGCAAATTTTAGCAGAATTAGGGGTGCCTCAAACCACTGTAACTATGGGGGTGTCTTATGCAATGGCTTATCCATTCGGGATTTGCGGTATTTTGCTTGCAATGTGGTTAATCCGCTTGTTTTTTAACGTCAAAGTGGACGATGAAGCTGCTCGTTTTAATGCGGAGAGCAGCCAAGATAAAGAAAGTTTACATAATATTTCTTTAAAAGTGACGAACCAAAATCTAGATGGTCTGACGTTAATTCAAATTCCGGGATTTAGCGATGAAGAAGTCGTATGTTCACGTTTAAAACACGATGATATGGAAATTGTTCCAAAGGCAAGTACTGAGATTCGTACCAACGATATTTTACAATTAGTGGGTGATGATAATTCGCTTGCTAAAATGCGTTTAATTATCGGACACGAAGTTGATGCACCAACCGTTGCCTATAGTGGCGAAATTCGTTCCGAGCGTGTGGTGGTAACGAATGAAAAAGTATTAGGCAAAAAGATCCGTGCGTTAGGCATTCATCAAAAATATGGGGTTGTAATTTCACGTTTAAATCGTGCAGGGATTGAGTTAGTTCCAACGGGAAATACCACACTGCAATTTGGCGATGTGCTACATATGGTTGGACGCAGTGATGTACTAAATCAGGCCATTTCAGTTATTGGTAACGCACAACAGAAATTACTTCAAGTGCAAATGTTACCAGTGTTTATCGGTATTGGTTTAGGGGTACTCGTTGGTTCGATTCCATTCTATATTCCAGGTTTCCCTGTTGCGTTAAAATTAGGGCTTGCTGGCGGGCCATTGGTGGTTGCGTTGATTTTAGCGAGAATTGGCACGATTGGTAAACTTTACTGGTTTATGCCACCAAGTGCTAACTTGGCATTGCGCGAAATTGGGATTGTTCTTTTCTTGGCGGTTGTTGGTTTAAAATCAGGTGGAAGTTTCTTTGATACTTTAGTGAATGGTTCGGGACTTGAATGGATGGGATACGGTATTTTTATCACTTTTGTGCCGTTGATTATTGTTGGGACTATAGCACGCTTATATGGAAAACTTAATTACCTCACAATATGCGGTTTACTTGCAGGTTCAATGACGGATCCTCCCGCTTTAGCATTTGCGAATGAAATTAAAGAAGATAACGGTGCTGCAGCACTTTCTTATGCAACTGTGTATCCATTGGTGATGTTCTTGCGAATAATGTCGCCACAGTTATTGGCAGTGTTATTATGGGCAGCATAGTAAAAATAATTTCAATTTAGACATAAAAAGCGCGGTTAATTTCGCGCTTATTTTTTGCGTGGATTTTGCGCAAGAGGGTATTCAATGATAGAATTCCGCACCTTTATTGCTAAGTGAGAACAAAATGGCGTTAGTTGAATTTTTGATGGAAACCTTAGATGGGTTAAAGGGAACAGATATTGTACATTTTGATGTACGTGGAAAATCCTCGATTACGGATAATATGATTATTTGCACGGGGACGTCGAGTCGCCAAGTTTCTGCAATGGCAGATAATTTAATTACAGAATGTAAAAAAGCAGGTTTTGAAACCTTTGGCGAAGAAGGTAAAAATACTGCAGATTGGATTGTGGTGGATCTTGGTCAAGCTATCGTACATATCATGCAACGTGACGCCCGTGAAATGTATCAATTAGAGAAACTTTGGGCGTAAATTTTAGTAAAGTGCGGTAAAAAATAACCGCACTTTTTAGATAAGGATGACTTGTGAAAATCACGTTAATTGCCGTCGGAACAAAAATGCCTTCTTGGGTTACAACGGGTTTTGAGGAATATCAACGCCGTTTCCCAAAAGATATGCCTTTTGAACTAATTGAAATCCCAGCAGGCAAGCGTGGAAAAAATGCTGATATTAAACGCATTTTAGAACAAGAAGGTAAAGCGATGTTAGCGGCCTGTGGAAAAGGCAAAGTCGTGACGTTAGATATTCCTGGTAAACCTTGGACGACGCCGCAGCTAGCTGAGCAACTAGAAGCGTGGAAAAATGATGGTCGCGATGTTTGTTTATTGATTGGTGGGCCTGAGGGGCTTTCGCCAGAATGCAAAGCTGCTGCAGAGCAAAGTTGGTCGCTTTCTCCCTTGACATTACCTCACCCGCTTGTTCGTGTCGTGGTGGCTGAAAGTTTGTATCGTGCGTGGTCGCTAACCACTAATCATCCTTATCATCGAGAATAATACATCCTTATTTTAGTCAGATGAATTTAAAAAAATTCTTCAATACACCAACGCACGAACCGTTCCGCGATAAAAAAGCGGAGCGTAACCTTTTTGCACGCCGAACGTTAGTGGCTTTTTTGGGGATTCTGCTCTTAACAGGCGTGTTATTCACCAATATTTATCAGCTACAGATTGTTAATTTCGATACTTACCAAACGCGTTCTAATGGTAACCGAATTAAATTATTACCTTTACCGCCAACACGTGGCTTAATCTATGATCGTTACGGCAAATTATTAGCCGAAAATCTTACTTTTTTTGGTTTATACATTGTGCCAGAAAAAACTGAAAATTTAGACCGCACTTTAGATGAATTACGCTATATTGTGGGATTGACGGATAACGATATTGAAAATTTTAAAAAGGAACGTCGCCGCGGAACGCGTTATACACCGATTTTATTAAAGCCGAATTTAACAGAAGAACAAATTTCACGCTTTGCGGTAAATGGCTACCAATACCCGAGCTTAGAGGTACGTCCTTATTTCAAACGCCATTATTTATATGGCGAAACAATGGCGCATATTTTGGGCTATGTAGGTAAAATGAATGATAAAGATGTAGAACGTTTGAAACGAGAGGATAAATTCGCGAATTATGCGGGAACGAACGATATTGGAAAATTGGGTATTGAACGTTATTACGAGGATATACTGCAAGGTACCACGGGTTTTGAAGAAGTAGAAATTAATAATCGCGGCAAAGTAATCCGCACTTTGCGTAGCCGACCTGCTGTGGCGGGAAAAAGTATTCATTTAACCATTGATTTGGCATTACAGCGTTATATTACTGAACTTTTATCGGGACTAAAAGGTGCTGTAGTTGTGCTTGATCCGAAGGATAGTAGTGTATTAGCGATGGTATCTACACCAAGTTATGATAATAATTTATTTGTTGATGGTATTTCCTCCGAAGATTATAAACGTTTATTAAATGATCTTGCTCGTCCACTTTATAGTCGTGCGACACAAGGTGCGTATCCGCCTGCTTCGACAGTCAAACCTTTTATTGCAGTAGCCGCACAAACTGAAAATGTGATTACACCAAACACAACGATTTTTGATCCGGGATATTGGGTATTACCTAATTCCACAAAACGTTTTCGTGATTGGAAAAAAACAGGCCACGGGGATACGGATTTGAATAAAGCGATTACTGAATCCTCTGATACTTATTTTTATCAAGTGGCTTATAATATGGGTATTGATCGCCTTTCTAATTGGATGAAGGATTTTGGTTTTGGTATGCCAACGGGGATTGAAATTCAAGAAGAAACGGCTGCCAATATACCAACTCGAGAATGGAAACAAAAACGTTATAAACGCCCTTGGGTGCAAGGCGATACGATTTCGGTTGGGATTGGTCAAGGTTATTGGACGGCAACACCACTACAAGTAGCAAAAGCGACGACAATATTGGTCAATAATGGCAAAGTAAATACACCGCATTTGATGAAAGCAATTGAAGGTGCAGTATTAGAGCCTTATGAAGATCCGTTACTTTATCCTGATATTAACACACCTAAAGTGGCAGCTTGGGAGGCAGCGAAACGCGGTATGTACAATGTTGTTAATGCTGCAAATGGAACTGGGCGAAAAGCCTTTGCAGATGCAAATTATCGTGTTGCAGGGAAATCTGGCACTGCACAAGTGTTTAGTTTAAAGGAAAATGAAAAATATAATACGGCAGGCTTAAAAAAAGAATTGCATGATCACGCTTGGTTTACCGCTTACGCCCCTTATGATAATCCTAAATTAGTTGTAACAGTGATTTTAGAAAATGCAGGTGGTGGTTCAAGTAATGCCGCACCCTTAGCACGTAAAGTGATGGATTACTATTTAAATCAGCGTTTACCACAAGTTGAAAAATATAATGTACCTATTCAGCAAAAAAAAGATTTGTCACAAGAGAGCGAACAAATAAATGGAAGATAAAATCCCTTTTTGGTTGCGTGTTTGGCAACGTTTGCATATTGATTTTTGGCTGTTTATCGGACTTCTTGCAATAACTGCTTATGGTATGCTGGTGTTATATAGTGCATCAGGTGCCAGCGAAACGATGTTTAATAGCCGAATTATTCAGGTCTTACTTGGATTTATTGTTATGCTGTTAATGGCTCAATTTCCACCAAGATTTTACCAACGCATCGCACCTTATCTTTATTTAATTGGTTTTGTGTTATTGATCTTGGTAGATGTTATTGGTACGACAAGTAAAGGTGCACAGCGTTGGCTTGATCTTGGATTTATTCGTTTTCAACCCTCTGAAATTGTAAAACTTGCTGTGCCATTAATGGTGGCGGTGTATTTAGGTAATCGTCCGCTTCCACCTAAATTAAGTGAAACATTTATAGCGATTGCAATGATTCTACTGCCAACATTGCTTGTGGCGATTCAGCCTGATTTAGGCACAGCAATTTTGGTCAGTGCGTCAGGTTTATTTGTCGTGTTTTTAGCAGGAATGAGCTGGTGGCTTATTTTAGCTGCAGTGATTGGCTTAGCTGGATTTATTCCGATCATGTGGTTATATCTAATGCACGATTATCAACGCACTCGCGTTCTCACATTATTGGACCCAGAAAAAGATCCTCTCGGTGCTGGCTATCATATTTTACAATCAAAGATTGCGATTGGTTCTGGTGGATTAAGCGGAAAAGGCTGGATGCAGGGGACTCAATCACAATTAGAATTTTTGCCCGAACCTCATACAGATTTTATTTTTGCGGTAATGGGTGAAGAGCACGGAATGATTGGTTTTTTGATTTTAATGGCGATTTACTTGTTTATTATTGTGCGAGGTTTAATGATTGCCGTAAATGCTCAAACTTCTTTTGGGCGTATTCTTGCTGGTGCAACAACATTAATTTTCTTTGTTTATGTATTTGTGAATATTGGAATGGTAAGCGGAATTTTGCCTGTTGTGGGTGTGCCATTACCTTTATTTAGTTATGGTGGTACCTCTTATGTTGCGATTATGGCAAGTTTTGGTTTACTGATGTCTATTCATACGCATAAAAGTCAATTTATGAAAAGGAGCTAATTTCATTTTTTTCTTTCTTAAAGAAAGAATAAATGAAAAGCGTTAATATTTTATGAAATTAAAAACTGGGTTAAATTTGACCGTACTTTTGCTATTTATGATAAGTGTAGCTTTTCCTGTGCAGGCTGATACGCAAAAAATGTATGGTATTCGAGGGGATAATCTTTCTATCGCAACTCAAATGCCTGCACCAAGGACTTATTCAGTAAAAGGGCAAACTTATACCACTAAAAGTGGGAATGAAGCCAAATCTTATATTAAAGAAGGTTTAGCAAGTTATTATCATCTTAAATTTGATGGGCGCAAAACAGCAAGTGGCGATGTTTATAACTCAAAACAATTTACTGCAGCACATAAAACATTGCCAATAAATTCTTATGCTTTAGTGACAAATTTACATAACAATCGTAAAGTTATCGTACGTATTAATGATCGTGGGCCTTTTAGTGATAAACGTTTAATTGATCTTTCACACGCTGCGGCAAAAGAAATTGGCTTAATTTCCCGTGGCATAGGGCAGGTAAGAATTGAGGCGTTGCACGTTGCTAAAAATGGGAATTTATCAGGCGCAGCCACAAAAACACTGGCTAAACAAGCAAAAACTCAGGAAGCTGTCGATCGTTTAGTATTAAAATCTAACACACTTTTTGATAGCGCATCTAAGTCAATAAATGCTCTAAAAGGAACCGAATTTTACCGTTTGAAAATGCTTGAATTAACCTCTCGTAGCCAAGCAAATAAATTAATTACGCAACTTGCGTTAGCGAATATTCAGACTGAAGTGAATAGGGCAGGAAATAAATATGAAATTTATATTGGGCCTTTTGATAATAAAGCACAAATGGCACAAGTGAGAACCAAATTACAAAAAATGGCAGTAAACAAGCCACTAATTGTTTACACATATAAAAATTAATTGTAGGAACACACTATGTTGAAAAGAACAACAAAAATCGCATTTTTATCAAGTTTTGTGGCACTTAGTGCTTTTTCGGTATTTGCAGAGGATATGCAGTTTGGCGTAACTCCACCACAAATTACGGCTCAAACGTATGTATTGATGGATTATAATTCAGGTGCAATTTTGACCGCACTTAATCCAGATCAACGTCAATATCCAGCATCACTGACTAAAATGATGACAAGTTATGTAGTTGGTGTCGCATTAAAACAAGGCAAAATCCATAATACCGATATGGTTACCATTGGTGAAAGTGCGTGGGGGCGTAATTTCCCTGATTCATCAAAAATGTTTTTAGATTTAAATACACAAGTATCTGTAGCAGACTTAAATCGAGGTGTGATTGTTGTTTCTGGTAATGATGCGACTGTTGCATTAGCTGAACATATTTCTGGCAATGTACCGAACTTTGTAGAAACAATGAATAAATATGTTCAACAATTTGGTTTGAAAAATACAAATTTCACCACGCCCCATGGTTTAGACGATCCAAATCAATATTCTTCCGCGCGTGATATGGCAATTATTGGTGCACATATTATTCGTGATTTACCTGAAGAATATAAAATTTACTCCGAAAAAGACTTTACATTTAATAAAATCAAACAAGCTAACCGTAATGGACTATTATGGGATAAAACTATCAATGTTGATGGAATGAAGACAGGGCATACTAGCCAAGCAGGATATAACTTAGTCGCTTCAGCGACTACATCAAACAATATGCGTTTAATTTCTGTAGTAATGGGTGTGCCAACTTACAAAGGTCGTGAAGTAGAAAGTAAGAAACTTTTACAATGGGGTTTTGCTAATTTCGAAACATTTAAAACTTTAGAGGCTGGTAAAGAAATTTCAGAACAAAGGGTTTATTATGGTGATAAAAATTCAGTAAAACTTGGTGCTTTCATGGATCACTTTATTACGATACCTAAAGGTAAACAAAGTGAGGTTAAAGCTCGTTATGAATTAGCAGATAAAAATTTACAAGCACCATTAGCAAAAGGTCAAGTGATTGGTAAAGTGGTTTATCAACTGGATGGTAAGGATATTGCAAGTGCCAATTTACAAGTGATGAATGATGTGGGAGAAGCGGGTATTTTTGGTAAACTATGGGATTGGTTAGTATTGACTGTGAAAGGGTTATTTTCATAAAAACAAGTTGAAAATTGACCGCACTTTTTGATTTATTTTATTTTTAGGAAAGAAAATGACAATAGAAAACGATTATGCAAAACTCAAGGAATTAATGGAATTTCCAGCAAAAATGACTTTTAAAGTTGCGGGAATTAATCGAGAAGGGTTAGCACAAGATCTTATACAAGTGGTGCAAAAATATATTAAAGGCGATTATATTCCAAAAGAAAAGCGCAGTAGTAAAGGCACTTATAATTCAGTTTCAATTGATATTATTGCTGAAAACTTTGATCAGGTAGAAACACTCTATAAAGAACTGGCTAAAGTTGAAGGCGTGAAAATGGTTATTTAGTATGAACAATTCCCTTATCGTTCGTCAGTTAGGATTGCAAGATTATCAAGAAATTTGGCACAAAATGCAGGATTTTACTGATACTCGAAATGCTGAAACGCAAGACGAAATTTGGTTAGTACAACATTATCCTGTTTTTACACAAGGGCAAGCAGGTAAACCAGAGCATCTTTTACAACGTAGTGAAATCCCTGTGGTGCAATCGGATCGTGGTGGGCAAATTACCTATCACGCACCCGGTCAGCAAGTGATGTATGTGCTTATTGACATTAAACGCCATAAAAACTTAAATGTACGTCAATTAGTTACCGCACTTGAACAAACGGTGGTTAAAACTTTGGCTGAATATGGCATTGAAAGCTATCCAAAGCCTGATGCGCCAGGTGTTTATGTGGATGGAAAAAAGATTTGTTCTCTTGGATTACGTATTCGTCGTGGTTGCTCTTTTCACGGGTTAGCATTGAATATTAATATGGATCTTAATCCTTTCCATTATATTAATCCTTGTGGGTATGCAGGGCTTGAAATGTGTCAGTTAGCGGATTTTGTTAATCAAGATGAAGCTGATTGCGATAATGTTTCAGCAAAATTAATTAAACACTTCGCCGATCTTTTAGGCTATAATATAACAACTTTATAACATTTTATAAAAACTAAATGCCCAATTTGGGCATTTTTATTTAGGAAAATACTATGTCTACGCCTTTCAAAATGGAACGCGGTGTAAAATATCGCGATGCGGCAAAAACCTCAATTATTCCCGTAAAAAATATCGATCCTAATCAAGATTTATTAAAAAAACCAGAATGGATGAAAATTAAACTTCCAGCAAGTTCAGCTAAAATTGAAAGCATTAAAAATGGAATGCGCCGTCACGGATTACATTCTGTTTGTGAGGAAGCATCTTGTCCAAATTTACACGAATGTTTTAATCATGGCACAGCCACTTTTATGATTTTAGGTGCAATTTGTACGCGCCGTTGCCCATTCTGTGATGTGGCTCACGGTAAACCATTACCGCCAGATCCTGAAGAGCCACAAAAATTGGCAGAAACGATTCAAGATATGAAACTTAAATATGTGGTAATCACATCAGTGGATCGTGATGACTTGCCTGATCGTGGTGCTGGTCATTTTTCTGAATGTGTAAAAGCTGTGCGTGAGCTTAATCCTAACATTAAGATTGAAATTTTAGTGCCTGATTTTCGTGGTCGCGTTACACAGGCTTTAGAAAAATTAAAAGATAATCCGCCAGATGTTTTTAACCATAATTTAGAAAACGTACCGCGCTTATATAAAGAAATTCGTCCAGGTGCGGATTACGGATGGTCACTTAAATTATTGCGTGAATTCAAAGAAATGTTCCCAAATATCCCAACCAAATCTGGTTTAATGGTTGGGTTAGGCGAAACCAACGAGGAAATTTTGCAAGTGATGCAAGATTTACGTGATAACGGTGTGACTATGCTCACGTTGGGTCAATATCTTCAACCTAGCCGTCATCATTTGCCTGTTGCCCGTTATGTGCCGCCAACTGAATTTGATGAATTCCGTGATAAAGCCAATGAAATGGGCTTTGAACATGCGGCTTGTGGGCCATTTGTTCGTTCTTCTTATCACGCTGATTTACAAGCCAGTGGCGGATTAGTGAAATAATTTAAAATTCCGCTAAATTAAACCGCACTTTTTGCTTCTTACAAAAGTGCGGTTTATTTTTACAACTCAGAATAACCGCCAATATTGCCTATAAATTATTCAATGTATAATGCAGTGTGAAGATAATATTAGATTATAAAGTTGGGAAAAATATGAGCTTATCTTGTATCGTAATTTGCTCATCGCTTATAATAGCTCTACACTACTAACTTGGTAGTGATGTTATGTTTTCTTCTTTTTTGGAGAGTCGATGCAATTTGAGCGAATTTCTACTGAACAAAAAAAACTTTCTCTCATTCAGACATTTTTACATCAAAATGCGCTTAAATTAGATGAACAAATCGAGTATTTTGTTGTTGGCTATAATGATAACGAACAAATCGTTGTCTGTGGCGGTTTAGCAGGCAATATCATAAAATGTGTTGCGATTGATGAGTCTTTGCGTGGTAGCGGTGTTGCCTTGCAATTAATTACTGAATTGGTTGATTTAGCTTACACGCTAAAACGCCCACACCTTTTTATTTATACAAAACCCGAATATGCAACGTTGTTCAAATCTTGTGGTTTTTATATCATCTCTGATGCCAATCCTTATGTAGTATTGTTAGAAAATAGTGCTACGCGTTTACAAAAACAATGCTCATTATGGGAGAAAATGCGTGTGGATGGTAATCGAATTGGCTCGATTGTAATGAACGCGAATCCATTTACCTTAGGTCATCGTTATTTAATTGAGCAAGCATTACAACAATGTGATCATCTGCATTTATTTATTGTCGGTGAAGACGCATCGCAATTTTCTTACACTGAACGATTTGAAATGATTAAACAAGGTATTTTCGATTTATCCAATATCACTCTTCATTCTGGCTCTGACTATATTATTTCTCGTGCAACATTTCCAAATTATTTCCTAAAAGATCAATTAATTACAGATGAAAGTTATTTTGAGATTGATCTGAAGTTATTCCGTTTACATATTGCTCAAGCTTTGGGAATAACACATCGCTTTGTTGGTACTGAGCTAAATTGTCCCGTCACTGCCGAATATAATCGCCAAATGCATTATTGGTTAATGGATGCCGAAATGAATGCACCAAAAATAAATGTTATCGAGATACCTAGAAAAACAGCAAGCAACCACATTATTTCTGCTTCTACAGTACGAAAGCATTTGGCTGAAAAAAATTGGACTCAACTCGCAGAGCTTGTGCCTATGACTACGTTAAATTATTTACAAAAGTGCGGTCGTTTTTAAATACATTTTTATTCATCAATATACGGAAGGAAAATCTATGAAAATAACAAAAGTAGCCGTTGCAGGGACACTGGAATCCAGTGATGTTCAAGTACGGGTTCAACCTTTTGATTCACTCGATATTGAAATCAATAGCTCAGTAGCAAAACAATTTGGTGAGCAAATTGAAGCGACAGTTCGTGAAGTATTAGCAAAACTAGGCATTACAGCAGCACAAGTCATTGTAGAAGACAAAGGGGCGTTAGATTGCGTGTTACAAGCTCGAGTAAAAACTGCTGCAATGCGTGCAACTGATGAAACGATTAACTGGGAGGCTGTGCTATGAAATTAAGAAGAAGTATGTTATTTGTGCCGGGCTCAAATGCCGCCATGTTAAGTAATAGCTTTATTTATAAACCAGATTCCATTATGTTTGACTTAGAAGATGCGGTTGCGCTCAAAGAAAAAGATTCTGCTCGTTTATTAGTCGCTCATGCACTTCAACATTCGCTTTATAAAGAAATTGAGACCGTAGTTCGTGTTAATCCGCTAGATTCTGAATTTGGTTTATTGGATTTGAATTCGGTAGTGCGTGCGGGTGTGGATGTGGTACGTATGCCAAAAACTGAAAGCGCGCAAGATGTGTTGGATATGGATCACGCCATTACTGAGATTGAGAAAGCCTGCGGTCGAGAAGCAGGTTCGACTAAAATGCTAGCAGCCATCGAATCGCCATTAGGTATCACTCAAGCCAACCAAATCGCTTTCGCTTCTAAACGTTTAATTGGTATCGCATTGGGTGCAGAGGATTACGTACGTAACTTAAAAACCGAGCGTTCACCAGAGGGGATTGAACTGCTTTTTGCTCGTTGTTCTATTTTACAAGCGGCACGTGCGGCTGGCATTCAGGCTTTTGATACCGTATATTCTAACGCGAACAATGAAGAAGGCTTCTTAAAAGAGGCTGCGTTAATTAAACAGCTTGGTTTTGACGGTAAATCCTTAATCAACCCACGCCAAATTGAATTGTTACACAACTTATTTGCACCGACACAAAAAGACGTGGAGCAGGCAAAACGCATTATTGAAGCGGCAGCAGAAGCTGAACGACAAGGGGCTGGTGTTGTTTCGTTAAACGGTAAAATGATTGACGCACCGATTATTGATCGCGCAAAACTTGTATTAGAACGTGCGAAATCAGGTATTCGTGAAGAGTAAAGGGAGATAAAAAGATGACAACAAGAGAACAACGTATTGAAAAATATCACGCTGATCGCTCAGTCTATCAAGCGGTGCCTAAATCTGAATCCCTTTCTCGTACAGCGAAAGATCGCAAACTTTGTACCTCTCTAGAAGAAGCGATTAAACGCTCTGGCTTAAAAGATGGTATGACTGTTTCATTTCATCATGCTTTTCGGGGCGGAGATTTTGTGGTGAATATGGTGATGAATAAAATTGCCGAAATGGGTTTCAAAAATCTGACCCTTGCATCTTCATCTTTAATTGATAGCCACTTCCCGATTGTCGAATATATCAAAAATGGCGTGGTCACCAAAATCTATTCTTCTGGTTTACGCGGTGAACTTGCAGAGCAAATCTCTCGTGGTTTATTGAATGAACCTGTAAATATTCATTCTCATGGTGGACGTGTTCACTTAGTAAAATCTGGCGAATTAAAAATTGACGTTGCTTTTTTAGGCGTGCCTTGCTGTGACACATTCGGTAATGCCAATGGATTTACTGGAAAAAGTAAATGCGGCTCTCTAGGCTATGCGCGTGTCGATGCTGAATATGCTGACAAAGTTGTGTTGCTCACAGAGGAATTTGTTGAATACCCGCACTACCCAATCAGCATAGCTCAAGATCAAGTAGATTTAATCGTGCAAGTTGAAGCAGTCGGTGACCCGAAAAAAATTGGTGGTGGTGCAACCCGAATGACTACCAATCCACGCGAATTACTCATTGCGCGTAAATGTGCAGAAGTAATTTTTGCCAGTGGTTATTTTAAAGATGGCTTCTCATTACAAACTGGTTCTGGGGGGGCAGCATTAGCTGTTACACGCTTTCTAGAAGAAAAAATGCGTCGTGAAAATATCACTGCAGATTTCGCACTTGGCGGAATTACTGCAAGTATGGTGGCATTACATGAGACTGGTCTTATTAAAAAATTATTAGATGTACAAAGCTTTGATTCTGTTGCAGCTGAATCACTTGCCCGTAACCCAAATCATATTGAAGTCTCCGCTAACCAATATGCGAATTACAGTTCCAAAGGCGCATCTGTTGAACGTTTAGATATGGTGATTCTTTCTGCTTTAGAAATCGACACTAAATTTAACGTGAATGTATTGACTGGCTCTGACGGTGTGATTCGCGGTGCATCTGGTGGTCATTGTGATACCGCAGCTTCTGCACAAGTAGCAATCATTGTGGCACCATTAGTTCGTGGTCGTATTCCAACCGTGGTGGAAAACGTGATTACCTGTGTAACACCTGGTGAAAACGTCGATATTCTCGTTACCGATCATGGTGTAGCAGTAAATCCTAAACGTCCAGATTTGATTGAAGCTTTAAGCAAAACAGACATTCCATTGTTTACTATTGAACAACTTTGTGAACGTGCTTACAGCATTACTGGTAAACCAAAAGAAATTGAGTTTACTAATAAACCTGTGGCTGTTGTTCGTTATCGTGATGGTTCGGTGATTGATACGGTGTATCAAGTTAAAGACTAGAATCAGCATTACAAGCGATCTACTTTCAATAGCCAAAATTAACTCTTGTCTTCCCATGATTATCAGGAAAGGAGCCCAAAGAGTTGAAAGGGACTCAATTAGCTCTTTCAGCTTTCGCCAGCACCATATAAATGGAAAGAGTTAAGAAAATTTATTTTTATACAAAAGAGCGGTCAAATTTTGCAGCATTTTTTTACGACATTCTCTACAGAGGGTTCAAAAATTTCACTTGAAGCATTGCTTAATGCTCGAGAGGAACGTGCAATTTTACAACAACAGCTTATAACACAATATGGACAAACCTTACTTTGCATCACTTTAACTGCTGTGGGTGGAGTAAAAAAAAATGCTTTGTTGGATTATGTTTTTACAAAAGCTCTAGAAAATCTGACCGCACTTTTTACTCAGTTAAACATCACAGCAGTAAAAGAAATAGTCCGTCCGTTAGAAACGGGGCATGAAGCCTATTTTGTATTACCGATAGATGCTCGTACGCTAAAAGTGCTGATGATTGAATTGGAAGAAAGTATTCCTCTTGCTCGTTTGTGGGATTTAGATGTGTTTAATGCTAAAGGCAATCTACTGAGTCGTACAGATTTTGATCTTTCTCCAAGAACTTGTTTAGTGTGCGGAGAAAATGCAAAAATCTGTGCGAGAACCCGCAAGCACGAGATTGATGAGATTGTAGATAAAATTCAATCTCTCGCACAGAATCATGATTTCGCAGAACATATTGGTGAACAAGTTTATCTGGCATTAATACAAGAGGCTCGCTTATCGCCAAAACCTGGTTTAGTGGATGCCATCAATAACGGTTCGCACAAAGATATGAACCTACATACTTTTGAGCAAAGTGCGATTAGTTTAAAACCTTTTTTTACGCAGTTTGTTCTCAAAGGCATGATGACCGCGCATTTGTCTGAAAATCAAATTCTCGCTGAAATTCGTCCTTTAGGTTTATTAGCAGAAAAAGCAATGTTTAAAGTTACTGATGGCGTAAACACCCACAAAGGTGCTATTTTTTCTTTTGGTTTAGTGTGTACGGCAATTGGACGATTATTGGCACAAAAAAGTTTGGTTCAAAGTGCGGTAGATTTTGATGTTAAATTAATCTGCTCACTTGTTGCACAATTTACTCAAGGTTTAACGGATGAACTGAAAAATTATCCTGAACACTTGCCTAGTACGGCTGGAGTGCGTTTATTCCAAAAATATGGCTTAACAGGTGTCCGTGGCGAAGCAGAAAATGGTTTTAATCTCATTCAAACGTTGTTGCCACAATTTGATGAGTACCATCAGTTAGAATGGGAACATCGTTTACTGATTTTGTTATTGAATTTAATGGCAATTAACTCCGACACTAACGTGGTTCATCGAGGTGGTTTAGCGGGATTGCATTTCATACAGCAAACAGCACAGGATCTGCTTACAGATCAACACCTTGTGACAGATAAAACAGCACTGACACAAGCATTAATGAAATTTGATACCGCCTGCATTGAACGTAATTTAAGTTCGGGCGGTAGTGCTGATTTATTAGCACTAACAATTTTCTTTTTATCATTTAGAGGTAATTAATATGGCATTATCCAAAAATACAAAACTGGTGATTTTAATGGCTATCCCATTGATCACTTTCTTACTACCTGCTCCTGATGGGCTTTCTTTGATTGCTTGGCGATTACTTGGTGTTTATATCGCCACTATCGTTGGGCTTGTGCTTAAACCTTATGGCGAGCCCGTTATCTTATTGGCTGCAATTGCAGTTTCTGGCGTTATCATCGGTAATACTGAAGGGGCGAAAGAATTGGTTAAAGTCGGCAATATGTTGGATGGTTATAAATCTGGCACAACATGGCTTATTTTTACCGCATTCACTTTGAGTTCAGCATTTGTAATCACAGGTCTAGGTAAACGTATCGCCTATCATATGATCGGTGCAATGGGTAGCACAACCCTACGCTTAGGCTATGTTACCATGTTCTTAGATCTTTTACTCTCGCCAGCAACGCCCTCTAACACCGCGCGTTCAGGTGGGATTATCTTTCCAATCATTAATAGCGTAGTGGTTGCTCTTGGTTCAGATCCAGAAAAAAGCCCGAAAAAAGCAGGGCGTTATTTGATGATGAACGTATATATGGTGGTTAAAACTACCTCTTATATTTTCTTAACCGCAATGGCTCCTAATGCCTTAGCTCTTTCATTAATGGCACCAATTCTTGGTTTTGAAACCACTTGGATCAAATGGTTCTTAGCTGCATCCGTACCCGGCTTACTCTGCTTATTCTTAATTCCGTTAATTTGTTATTGGGTATCTCCACCAGAATTGAAAAAAGTGGATAATAAAGCCATTGCGAAAAAAGGCTTAGAAGAATTAGGTCCAATGTCTTTTCGTGAAAAAGCACTCAGCGTGTTATTCGTAATTGCATTATTCGGCTGGATTTTCTCTAATTCACTTCATATCAATGCTACCATTGTTGCAATCATTGTAATGGTGCTTTGTATTGTATTAAGTATCGTCACCTGGGACGATATCTTAAAAAGCAAAGGCGCATGGAATACCCTAGTATGGTATGGTGGTATCATCGGTATGTCTGGCTTGCTTGAAAAATCTGGCTTTTTCAAATGGTTAGCAAACACCTTAAGTACCATACTTCAGTTTGAGGGGCATGGTATGATGGCGTTAATAGTGATTCTTACCTTAAGTGTCTCTGTACGTTATTTATTCGCATCAGGCGGTGCATATGTAGCTGCAATGGTACCCGTATTTGCAACAGTCGGACATGTAACAGGCGCTCCTACTGAATTGCTTGCTCTAGGCTTAGTCTTTGCTAATTCTTATGGTGGTTCAGTAACTCACTACGGAGGCGGACCAGGTCCAATTGCATTCGGTGCTGGTTATAATGATATAAAATCTTGGTGGATTACTGGCGCGATCATTGCTTTTGGTAGTTTAATTATCCATCTAACTATCGGTATGGCATGGTGGAAATTATTAATGAGTTTAGGCTGGTTATAAGCTAATCTTTTTTAAATTTAACTGCTATTTTGACGGTGTAGTAGACAAAGTAGTTGATTATAAATATATGCTTGCGTTTTCACTAAAAAGTGAGCTCTATTTAATTTAAGGATTAAGTCCTGTAATCTACAGGGCTTAATCCTTTTGGTTTACCTTGAATATACACATCGTTGTAATCGCGATAAGCTAGTATTTCCTTTAATTTTATGAACTAATATTTACCTCATACTGCATTATATCTTGAGTATATTTATGAATATCTTATTTTTTTAATGATTTACAAGCCTTTCTAGCTTATCAAAATATTCTGTTTAGTGTCTTTCACCGAATATTCACTAGCCAGAATTAGCGCAAGCCTGTAGAATAGCCCATTGCTTTATTTAACTAATTATTTATAACACCTAACGATATTGTAGAAAATGACTCAAAAATTACATATTAAAACTTGGGGCTGCCAGATGAACGAATACGATTCATCTAAAATGGCCGATCTTTTATTAAGCACCCACGGATTAGAACTCACGGAAGCACCTGAAGAAGCAGACGTATTATTATTGAATACCTGTTCTATTCGTGAAAAAGCACAAGAAAAAGTGTTTCATCAACTTGGACGTTGGAAAGAATTAAAGAAAAATAATCCAAATTTAGTGATTGGCGTGGGCGGCTGTGTGGCTTCTCAAGAAGGGGAACATATTCGCCATCGTGCGCCTTATGTGGATATTATTTTTGGCCCACAAACTTTACATCGTCTGCCTGAAATGATTAATCAAATTCGTGGTGGTAAAAGTTCTGTGGTTGATGTGAGTTTCCCTGAAATTGAGAAATTTGACCGCTTACCTGAACCTCGCGCAGAAGGCCCAACGGCATTTGTTTCCATTATGGAGGGTTGTAATAAATACTGTACTTTCTGTGTTGTGCCTTATACTCGAGGGGAAGAAGTTAGTCGTCCTGTAGATGATGTGTTATTTGAAATCGCACAACTTGCGGATCAAGGTGTGCGAGAGGTTAATTTGCTTGGTCAAAACGTGAATGCTTATCGTGGCCCAACGCACGATGGTCAAATTTGTAGCTTTGCTGAACTGCTTCGTCTTGTTGCATCAATTGATGGTATTGACCGTTTACGTTTCACAACCAGTCATCCAATAGAATTTACAAATGATATCATTGATGTGTATCGTGACACGCCTGAATTAGTGAGTTTCTTGCATCTTCCAGTGCAAGCAGGATCTGACCGTGTATTAACGATGATGAAACGTGGTCATACCGCATTAGAATATAAATCTATTATTCGTAAACTTCGTGCTGTGCGTCCAGATATTCAAATCAGCTCTGACTTTATTGTTGGTTTCCCAGGGGAAACTGCGGAAGATTTTGAGCAAACTATGAATTTGATTGCACAAGTGAACTTTGATATGAGCTTCAGTTTTGTGTATTCTGCCCGACCAGGTACGCCTGCTGCAGATATGCCAGATGATGTGACGGAAGATGAAAAGAAACAGCGTCTTTATGTGCTACAAGAGCGTATTAATCAACAAGCCGCACAATTTAGTCGTCGTATGCTTGGCACAGAGCAGCGCGTGTTAGTTGAAGGGCCATCGAAGAAGGATATTATGGAATTAACAGGACGCACTGAAACAAATCGTATTGTTAATTTCCAAGGTTCTCCAGAAATGATCGGTAAGTTTGTGGATGTAAAAATTACTGATGTTTATACCAATTCTCTACGCGGCGAAGTGGTGCGTACTGAAGATGAAATGGGATTACGTATTGCACAATCGCCACAAGAAGTGATGAATCGCACGCGTAAAGAAGATGAATTAGGCGTAGGGCGTTATCACGGCTAATTAAAATGCTGAAATATTCAACCGCACTTTGAGAGATTAAAGTGCGGTTATTTTTTAGAGATATATGGTTTAGATTTGCCAATCAATTGGTTTCATTCCATTGCTTTTCAAATATGAATTTGTTTTGGAAAAATGATGACAGCCAAAGAAACCTCGATGGGCTGAAAGTGGGGAAGGGTGCGGAGCCGTTAAAACAAGGTGACGAGTGCGGTCAATAATTTGTCCTTTTTTTTGTGCGTGACTGCCCCAAAGTAAAAACACCAGTTTTTCACGATGTTCATTAAGCACTGCAATAACTTTATCTGTAAACCTTTCCCAACCTAAATTGGCGTGTGAATGTGCCATACCTCGTTCCACGGTAAGCACTGTGTTAAGTAGCAATACCCCTTGTTCTGCCCATTTGACTAAATAACCATTTGATGGCATTTGGAATCCCGAAATATCTTGTGTGAGTTCTTTATACATATTTAATAGGGAAGGGGGAATTGCTACTTCAGGTTTTACTGAAAAAGCCAATCCATGAGCTTGGTTTGGTCCATGATAAGGATCCTGACCTAAAATCACCACTTTTACATCTTCAAAAGCGGTATATTTGAATGCATTAAATACCTCTTCTTGTGGTGGATAAATTGTTTTCCCGTTTGCTCTTGCAAGATGAACTTGTTGTAGAGCGTGTTGAAAGTAAGGTTGTTCTTTTTCTTTTCCGATAACGTCTGTCCAGTTTTTCATTATTCTATCCTATTAATAAGTTTTTATTCATTATAAACAAAAACACTCATTCAATAAAAAGTTAAATTAATGTTAAATTATTGATATAAATTTTATTTAAAAATTAATAAATTTTAATTTAGATCAAATTTATAAAAATTAATTAAAAAAATAACCTGCTCTTTATCAAATAAATCTAAAATAATTTGAAATATTAAAATGATTTGATAAAATTTGTACAGTTTTATTATTTTCGTGCCAATTAGGAGGCTATTATGATTAAAGGTATTCAAATTACTCAAGCGGCAAATGACAATTTGCTTAATTCATTCTGGTTATTAGACAGCGAAAAAAATGAAGCGCGTTGCTTATGTGCAAAAGGCGAATTTGCTGAAGACCAAGTTGTTGCAGTGAGCGAATTAGGTCAAATCGAATATCGTGAATTACCAGTAAACGTCGCACCAACTGTTAAAGTTGAAGGTGGCCAACATTTAAACGTGAACGTATTACGTCGTGAAACGTTAGAAGATGCGGTAAACAATCCAGATAAATATCCACAATTAACTATCCGTGTTTCTGGTTACGCAGTACGTTTCAACTCTTTAACGCCAGAACAACAACGCGACGTTATCACTCGTACTTTTACTGAAAGCTTATAATTTCATTTTGAATGAAAAAAGAAACCCCGAAGTCATTCGGGGTTTTGTTTTATCTAAAAAGTTTGAAAATTTGACCGCACTTTTCCTTTTCATCTATAGCGATTTACATGCTTTTCAGGTAGAATCCGCCAGTTAAATTTAATGATTTTTGAGAAAAACTATCTTTTATGAAGAATATTCGTAACTTTTCTATTATTGCCCATATTGACCACGGTAAATCGACCCTTTCTGACCGTTTGATTCAAACTTGTGGTGGCCTTTCGGATCGTGAAATGGAAGCGCAAGTGCTAGATTCAATGGATCTTGAGCGTGAGCGTGGAATTACCATCAAAGCACAAAGTGTTACCTTAAATTATAAAGCCAAAGATGGCGAAACTTATCAATTAAACTTTATCGATACCCCAGGACACGTGGACTTTTCTTATGAAGTGTCTCGCTCTCTTGCTGCTTGTGAAGGGGCATTGTTAGTTGTGGATGCAGGACAAGGAGTCGAAGCCCAAACTCTGGCAAACTGTTATACTGCAATCGAAATGGATTTAGAAGTAGTACCGATTTTAAATAAAATCGACTTGCCTGCTGCAGATCCTGAACGCGTAGCGGAAGAAATTGAAGATATTGTTGGAATTGATGCGATGGAAGCGGTTCGATGCTCTGCTAAAACAGGTGTCGGTATCGAAGATGTATTAGAAGAAATCGTGGCAAAAATTCCTGCACCAGAAGGCGATCCTAATGCGCCATTACAAGCATTGATTATTGATTCTTGGTTCGATAACTATTTGGGCGTGGTATCTTTAGTGCGTATTAAAAACGGGGTATTACGTAAAGGCGATAAAATTAAAGTGATGTCCACAGGACAAGCTTACAATGTAGATCGTTTAGGGATTTTCACGCCAAAACAAGTGGATACGACAGTATTAAATACTGGCGAAGTAGGTTGGGTTGTCTGTGCAATTAAAGATATTCTAGGTGCGCCAGTGGGCGATACCTTAACCCATCAACATAATTCTGCAACTGAAGTGTTGCCGGGCTTTAAAAAAGTAAAACCACAGGTTTATGCTGGGCTTTTTCCTGTAAGTTCTGATGATTATGAAGCGTTTCGTGATGCGCTTGGCAAATTAAGTTTAAACGATGCATCACTTTTCTATGAACCAGAAACTTCGACCGCACTTGGTTTTGGTTTCCGTTGTGGTTTCCTTGGACTTCTACATATGGAAATCATTCAAGAGCGTCTAGAGCGTGAGTATGATTTAGATCTTATCACAACTGCGCCAACGGTAATTTACGAAGTGCAATTAACGAATGGCGAGGTTGTTTATGTGGATAGTCCTGCAAAATTGCCTCCACTTAATAATATTGCTGAAATTCGCGAGCCAATCGCAGAATGTAATATGCTGGTGCCGCAAGAATATTTAGGTAACGTTATTACCCTTTGCGTTGAAAAACGTGGCGTGCAAACCAATATGGTATATCACGGTAATCAGATCGCACTGACTTATGAAATTCCAATGGGCGAAGTGGTTTTAGACTTCTTTGACCGTTTAAAATCAACATCGCGTGGTTATGCTTCGTTAGATTACGGTTTTAAACGTTTCCAAGCGGCAGATATGGTTCGCGTGGATATTATGATTAACAGCGAGCGAGTGGATGCGTTGGCTTTAATCGTTCATAAAGATAATGCACAATATCGTGGTCGTGAATTGGTTGAAAAAATGCGTGAATTAATTCCTCGTCAGCAATTTGATATCGCGATTCAAGCAGCGATTGGTAACCACATTATTGTGCGTTCAACCGTAAAACAATTACGTAAAAACGTATTAGCAAAATGTTATGGTGGTGACGTGAGCCGTAAGAAAAAACTCTTACAGAAGCAGAAAGAAGGGAAAAAACGTATGAAGTCTTTAGGTAACGTAGAAGTGCCGCAAGAGGCGTTTTTAGCAATTTTACACGTAGGAAAAGATAAATAAGGAAAATTATGTCAAATTTATTTTTTGTGATTTTATTGGCTGTGGGTTTTGGTGTGTGGAAAGTATTAGATTATTTTCAGCTGCCAAATACTTTTAGTATTTTGTTACTAATTTTGACCGCACTTTCTGGCGTATTATGGTGTTATCATCGTTTTGTGGTGCTGCCAAAACGTCATCGTCAAGTCGCACGTGCAGAACAACGTTCTGGTAAAACCTTAAGTGAGGAAGATAAAGCCAAAATTGAGCCGATTTCTGAGGCTTCAGAATTTTTATCTTCACTCTTTCCTGTGCTTGCAGTGGTATTTTTGGTTCGTTCTTTTTTGTTTGAACCGTTTCAAATTCCCTCTGGCTCAATGGAATCCACCTTACGTGTTGGCGATTTTTTAGTTGTGAATAAATATGCTTATGGTGTGAAAGATCCGATTTTCCAAAACACCATTATTGCAGGCGAAAAACCACAACGTGGCGATGTGATTGTGTTTAAAGCACCACAACAAGCGTTAATTCGTACTGGTCTTGGTGCAACACGAGCGGCTTTTGCAGAAAATTTAGCGTTAAGTTCAAAAGATAATATGTCTGGTGTTGATTATATTAAACGTATTGTTGGAAAGGGCGGAGACCGCATAATTTTTGATGTGGAACAAAAAACATTAAAAATTGTATATGGTAAAGAAGGTAAACCTTGTGAAATTGATTGCGAGACCAAGGCGTTTGAATATTCACAAAATCCAACAAATCCTGCTTTTCCTAATGAATTAGAATTGACTGAAAAAGGCGATGTAACACATAACGTGCTAATTAGTGAATATCGTCGTTATTCAGGCCCTGAATTTTTCCCACAAGAGGGAATGCAAACTGCAGAATGGCTTGTGCCAGAGGGGCAGTATTTTGTGATGGGGGATCATCGCGATCACAGCGATGATAGTCGTTTCTGGGGCTTTGTGCCTGAAAAAAATATTGTGGGGAAAGCCACTTATATTTGGATGAGCTTAGAAAAAGAAGCGAATGAATGGCCAACAGGTTTCCGTTTTGATCGTTTCTTTACAGCAATAAAATAAGATGAATCATTTAGATCGACTTGAGCGTAAAATCGGCTATCGTTTTAATGATATTGCGCTCTTAAAGCTGGCACTTACGCATCGAAGTGCGGCAACTCAACATAATGAACGCCTAGAATTCCTAGGCGATTCCATTCTTAATTTCACTATCGCTGAAGCACTTTATCATCAGTTTCCACGTTGTAATGAAGGAGAACTGAGCCGTATGCGTGCTACTTTGGTACGCGAACCCACTTTAGCGATTTTAGCGCGCCAATTTGAATTAGGCGATTATATGTCGCTTGGTTCTGGCGAGCTAAAGAACGGTGGTTTTCGCCGTGAATCTATTCTTGCCGATTGTGTAGAAGCGATTATTGGCGCAATGTCTTTGGATCAAGGATTGGCTGTGACGACCCAAGTGATACGAAATTGGTATCAACAGTTATTGGCAGAAATTAAACCAGGCGATAATCAAAAAGATGCGAAAACGCGTTTACAAGAATATTTACAAGGCAAACATTTGCCATTGCCAACTTATGAAGTGGTAAATATTCAAGGGGAAGCCCATTGCCAAATTTTCACTGTTGAATGCAAAGTGAAAAGTGCGGAGAAAATTGACCGCACTTTTGTGGCAAAAGGATCTAGCCGTCGTAAAGCTGAACAAGCGGCAGCAGAACAAATTTTAAAAGAACTGGACATCAAATGACCGAACAATTCGACAAAACCTATTGCGGCTTTATTGCTATCGTAGGTCGCCCAAATGTGGGTAAATCAACGCTCTTAAATAAAATTTTAGGACAAAAAATTTCAATTACATCACGTAAAGCACAAACCACCCGTCACCGCATTGTTGGGATTAAAACTGAAGGTGCGTATCAAGAAATCTATGTGGATACTCCAGGACTTCATATTGAAGAGAAGCGTGCGATTAACCGTTTAATGAACCGTGCAGCAAGTAGTGCTATCGGCGATGTTGATTTAATTATTTTTGTCGTAGATGGTACACATTGGAATGCAGATGATGAGATGGTGCTAAACAAACTACGTAATGCAAAAGCACCCGTTGTGCTTGCTATCAACAAAGTAGATAACATCAAAAATAAAGATGATTTGTTACCGTTTATTACAGATCTTAGCGGTAAATTTAACTTTGCTCACATTGTGCCAATTTCTGCACAGCGTGGTAATAATATTCATGAATTAGAGAAAATTGTACGCCAATCTTTACGCGAAGGTGTGCATCATTTTCCAGAAGATTATGTCACAGACCGTTCGCAACGTTTTATGGCATCGGAAATAATCCGTGAAAAATTAATGCGTTTTACCGGTGAAGAATTGCCTTACTCTGTTACTGTTGAAATTGAACAATTTAAAGTGAATGAACGTGGCACTTATGAAATCAATGGCTTAATTCTCGTTGAACGTGAAGGTCAGAAAAAAATGGTAATTGGTGCGGGCGGTCAAAAAATTAAAACTATTGGTATGGAAGCGCGTGCTGATATGGAACGTTTATTTGATAACAAAGTTCACCTCGAACTTTGGGTGAAAGTGAAGTCAGGTTGGGCAGATGATGAACGTGCATTGCGTAGTTTAGGATATATGGATGAATAAAGTGCGGTGAAATCCATAAGTAATAAATAGAAAAATCCCCATTATTGCGATGGGGATTTTTTTGTTTCTAATTTTTCACTGAATACACTTTAAATTTTCCTGTTTGAGCAAGAATTTCGTAATCACCGAAATGTTGTCTAAGTAATTCGGGATAAGGCAAAAATGCATTGGCGACAATGCGTAATTCTCCACCTTGATTGAGGTGCCATTTTGCTTGAGTGATGAGTTCTGTCACTGCTCGGTAGGCAGTATCAATACCATCATGGAATGGTGGATTTGAAATGATCAAATCAAATTTTCCTTCTATATCAGAAAAGACATCACTGGCGTAAACCTCGCCTTGTAATTGATTTTCAGAAAGTGTTTTATGCGCTGATTCTAACGCCATCGCATGAATATCAGTCATGGTAATTTGTGCGTTAGTAGAGCTTTTTTTTATCACAGAGCCAATTACTCCCGCCCCACAGCCAAGATCGAGTACTTTTCCTTTTATTTTATTATCAATGGTTGAAAGTAACAGTTCTGTGCCCGTATCTAATTCCGCTGCACTAAATACACCAGGTAAACTATATATAGTTAAGTCTTGTATCGTAGGATGTTGGTAGGTTTTCCAGAAATTTTTAAGTTCAAAGTGCGGTTTATTTTGGAGTGAAAAATGATATAAACCGCAACGACGAGCAGAGTCAATTTTTGCTATTTCTCCATAGGGTGCTAATGTTTTTTCTACTGAACGCACGCCACAACGGTTTTCACCAATAATTAATATTTCTTGACCAATAGATGCTTGAGCTAATAGTTGAATCAGTTGGAAATTGACTTCTTGTTTGTTTTTAGTCCAATAATAAACGATTAAATCGGCTTGACCTTGAAATTCAACGGAAAAATTGACCGCACTTTGTGTTCTTGCATAGTCAAAATAGCAACTCCAAATTTGGATTGATGAGCATTTAGAGGCTAATGTTTGAGGAAAATTATCAGAAATACCGCCAGCAAATAATACCGATTTACCATCAAAAAATGAAAGATGGCGTTCTAAAACTTGGCTCTCTAGATAAATCACGCTTTGAATCCTGTGGGTTATTAGTTAAAATTATGCGTCATTTTAGCAAAGATTAATAAAAGAAATTAACACTATTTTTCAAGCAACGTTTTTAAAAATTCACTTATGAACAGACGCGATCTTCTTTTACAAGAAATGGGGATTTCCCAGTGGACATTATATCGCCCCGAGGTGCTGCAAGGTTCCGTAGGAATTAGTGTGGCAGAGAATATTCGCTTTATCACTGTTTCCGATGAGAATATCAGTAGCTCGCCTTTGTTGGCTGATGTGCTGTTAAGCCTTGATCTTAAAAAAGAAAATTGCTTATGTTTGAATTACGATCAAATCCAGCATATGGAATGTAAGCAGCCTATTCGTTATTGGTTACTATCAGAAAATAGCGACCAAATTGACCGCACTTTAGCATTTTGTGTGCAGGCAGAGCAGGTTTATCGCTCGCCAAGTTGGCAGCAATTTCAATCTAATCATCAAGCCAAACGAGCGTTATGGCAACAAATTCAGCAGTCTTAATTATGTCTATTATTTCTCAAATTGAAGCCTGTGATTTCGAGCGATTGTATGAAATCGAACAGCAAGCACATCTGGTGCCTTGGTCGCTGGGGACGTTAAAAAATAATCAAGGGGAGCGTTATCTCAATTTAAAATTAATTGAGAATAATCAGATTATCGGTTTTGCGATTTGCCAAACCGTATTAGATGAAGCGAATTTGTTTAATATTGCGATTTTGCCTAATTATCAAGGTTGTGGATTTGGCAAATTATTGTTAGGCGAATTAATCTTTCAATTAAAGGAAAGAGGTGTACAGACTTTATGGCTAGAAGTCAGAGAGTCTAACCCTGCTCGTTTCTTGTATGAAAAAATTGGTTTTAATGAAGTCGATATTCGAAAAAATTATTATCCGAAACCCAGTGGTGGACGAGAAAATGCTGTAGTAATGGCCTGTTATTTATAGATACAAATGATATAGCCTAGAATGTTTATCCTAGGCTATATTTTTTTATGCTTCTTCTGCAGGAAAAACAAATGGATTTAATCCGCTGCGTGCGAAACCCTTTTCTTCCATTTCAATATCTAAGAAAATGGAGGCCAAATCATCGGCTACAGCTTCTACGTAAGGATCTTTTTCCTGGAACATCATTTTTAAGTAACTTTCACAGCTACCACAGGTTTCAGCACGAACAAGTGCAAGTTCTTCATCTAACGACCACATTTCGAGTTTGTCGTGGCTATTACAATTGGTGCATTGTGCGCGTACTAAATTCCATTCACTTTCACATAAATTACAATGTAAGTAGCGTAACCCTTGTGATGTACCAATTTGTACCATACTTGCCACAGGTAAAGAACCACAAACAGGGCAGTGATGTAAATTTTCGGCGTTCTCAACTTGGCTATTATGGGGAATTTGCTGGGCGAGCTGTAGCCAATAAAGAGAAAGTGCAGCCCAAATAAAGACGGCTTTATCACTGCTAACTAAATTAAATTCTTGTGCTAAGAGTTTATTTGCCATTTCTTCTAAGTCGGCAGAGGATGCTTTTTCAAGAAATTCAATTGTCGCAGCGACTTGCTCATTAGCCTTTGGTTTAATTTCATCAAGAATTTCAGTTAAGTATTCACGCCAGATGCTGTTTCTTTTAAAGGTTTTTGCATTTAGTGGCTTGATATCATTTAGCTGTTCAAACTGTTGTGGCGGTAAAGGATTTTTTTCTAACGTGGAAAGTTGGCTTTCAACTATGTCTGCGGCAAATAATAAATAATCAGATAGAGGATGATTTTGTGCTAAGTCTCTTAAACGTTTTGCTCTGCGTAGGTAAAGATTTTTAGGATTGGCAAATAAAATCGCTGGGGCTTGATATGTATTTGCCACTTGTTTAATTTCTGATTCAGATAAGATTTTGATACTCATATTCTTCTCACTTTTATAATAAAAAGTGCGGTCAATTTTAACCGCACTTTTTTCTTTTTCAGGATTTGAGCTTATTTGCCAAATCCTTTAAATAAGACTTTGGTTTTACCTACTTTTTTGCCAGATTGCTCGTTGAGTAAATCTTCTTCAAGTTTTGATAAAACTTCTTCACGATACCATCTTGGGTGATGTTTTTTCGCCCAACGAACAGTAACCCAACCTTCAACAATACCGCGAATTGATCCTTTAACCCAAAATGCCATATATATATGCACTAAGATACCAGTGAATAACATAAAAGCACTTGCAGAGTGGAGTAAAATAGCAATTCGCAATACTGGGATTGAGAAGTAATGTGAAAAATATTGACGCCACATAATGATGCCAGTGACTAATAACGTTACCATTGCCAAGTTTAATGTCCAAAAGAGCATTTTTTGACCAAGGTTATATTTGCCATTATCAGCAACCGCGTGTTCATTCCCTTTAAGAACTTCAATAACACCTTTTGCCCAGCGAATATCGTTTTTTTCTGGAATATTGTGATCCCAGTACAATAACGCTAAGTAGATGAAAGCGAAGAACATTAAAATCCCTGTAAATGGATGAATGGCGCGTGCAATTTGTGGTGTACCCAAAATTTCTGTGAGCCAAGCAAAGTCAGGGAAGAAAAATGCAACACCAGTGAACATCGTCATAAAAAAGCAAATAACCAACATCCAGTGACTGATACGTGCTGGGGTTCTATGGCGGATAACGCGAGTATCGTTGCTAATTTCAATTTTACTCATTATTTTCCCCCTTGGATGGTTTATTTTCTTCAAATTCGTGATGATGATCTTCCACATCTTCTTCTACATTTGGGCCAACGGTTAAGTAGTGCGCAACTTCTGCTAGAGCTAGACCACCCATTGCAACTGCAGCGACTGGTTTCAATACATCTTTCCATAAGGTCACACTCAAATCAATTTGAGGATCTTTTGGAAGACCATTGTAAAGCTCAGGTTTATCTGCGTGATGCAACACATACATTACGTGTGTACCGCCTACACCTGGAGGATCGTAAAGTCCTGCGTTTTCATAACCACGGGATTTTAAATCTGCCACGCGTTGTTCTGCGTAAATTTTCATTTCTTCTTTAGAGCCGAAACGAATAGCACCTGTTGGACAGGTTTTCACGCAAGCTGGCTCTTGTCCCACAGAAACACGATCCACACAAAGAGTACATTTGTATACACGATTGTCTTCAGGATTCATTCGTGGAATATTGAATGGACAGCCTGCAATACAATAACCACAACCAATACATTTATCGGATTGGAAATCTACAATACCGTTAGCATATTGAATGATTGCACCGGGTGCAGGACAAGCCTTTAAACAACCAGGTTCTGTGCAGTGCATACAGCCATCTTTACGAATCAGCCATTCTAAACGATCGTTTTCTTCAACTTCGTTAAAACGCATCACCGTCCATGCTTTTGCATCAAGATCAACTGGATTGTCATAAACCCCAACACATTGTGCATTGATATCAGAGCGAATATCATTCCACTCTGAACAACCCACTTGACAGGCTTTACATCCTATACAAGTTGAAACATCAATTAATTTTGCGACTTCAACTTTATGAGCTCTCGCTTGTGGTGCTGGTGTTAAACCAGATGTTGCGGAGATTTTAATAACGTCTTGCGTTTGAACGCCTTGAGCAGTTCCAGCCATATTATGCCTCCCCAACTTTTTCAATATTTACCAAGAATGTTTTGTATTCTGGTGTTTGCGTGATTGCCTCACCCCAAGATGGTGTTAAGGTATTCGTAGAGAATCCACGGTTACCTTTGCCATTTAATGCCTTCATATTCCAGTGAATTGGAAGACCTATATGGTGTACGACACGTCCATCAATTTCGAGATCTTTAAGACGTTTTGTAACCACGGCGACCGCTTTAATATAGCCACGACGAGAAGTAATTTTTACCATATCGCCTTTTTGGATGCCTTTTTCTGCCGCTAATTTTTCGCCAATTTCCACAAATTGTTGTGGTTGTGCGACGATATTTAATGCAGATTGTGCAGTCCAGCTGTGGAAATGCTCGGTTAAACGATAAGTTGTTGCTACAAATGGATACTCTTTATTTGAACCAATAAATTCACGATCTTCTTTATAGATACGTAAAGTTGGATCGGTTACTACATTTGGATGAAATGGGTTTGTATCAATTGGGCTTTCAACTGGTTCATAGTGTTCTGGCATTGGGCCATTTGCAATTTTATCAACGGCAAATAAACGTCCTACGCCTTCTGCGGACATAATGAACGGCCCAGTATCAGAACCTGGTGGTTGCGTACCGTAGTCAGCAATATCAAACCAGTTCCAGTTTTTACCGTTCCATTTGATTAATTGGCGGTTTTTATCCCAAGGATTACCATTGATATCTAATGATGCACGGCTATAAAGTACGCGGCGGTTTGCAGGCCATGCAAAGCCCCAGCCAATAGTACAACCTAAACCCGATGGATCTGAATTATCGCGATTAGCAGTTTGGTTGCCTTTTTCAGTCCATTGACCAACATATAACCAGTTACCTGATGTTGTTGTACCATCATCACGTAAATGTGCAAATCCATTGAGTAATTGACCTTTCTTGTACATCAAGTTACCGTTTGGATCATAAAGATCTTCAAGTGCATAACCATTTAATTCTTTGGCTAATTCAACCGCACTTGGTGAGTGTGGTTGAGCATAATTCCAAGTCATTGCTTCAAAAGATTTAATGCCTTGACCACCCTCTTTTTTATAAAGTTCGTGCATTTCTTCGCGTAGCATAGAAAGAATATCAACATCAGGTAAGGCTTCTCCCGGTTGATCGCAACCTTTCCAGTGCCATTGAGCCCAGCGACCAGAATTAACGATTGATCCGTCTTCTTCTGCGAAACAAGTAGTTGGTAAACGGAAAACTTCTGTTTGAATTTCCGCAGGATTTACATCATTTGACTCACCAAAATTTCTCCAAAATTCTGATGATTCAGTTTGTAATGGATCCATAACGACTAAGTATTTCAGTTTACTCATACTAGATAACGTTTTATTTTTATTTGGCAGTGCATTTAATACGTTAAAACCTTGTAAAATCCAACCGTGTAATTTGCCTTCATTCATCAATTTAACGTGAGTAATCGGATCATATAAGCGATCTGCTTTTGGTAAGAAATCGAATCCCCAGCCATTTTCCTTAGTGGCATTATCTCCGTAGAAAGTTTTCATCATACTGACAAAGAATTTTGAAGTATGACGATAATAGTTCACTTGGTTTGGAACGATATCTTTTGGTGTAATTGCGTTAATGTATTGATCGTAAGAGGTATCTTTATCGTTTGGCAAACGCATATAACCTGGTAAAGACATTGGCAATAAGCCCATATCTGTCGTACCTTGAACATTGGAGTGTCCACGTAATGCGTTAATACCGCCACCTGGCATCCCCATATTACCTAAAAGTAATTGGATTATCGCCATTGAGCGAATATTTTGTGTACCGATTGAATGCTCTGTAAAACCTAATGCATATAGATGCGTCATCGTTTTATTTGGTACTGAGGTTTTACCAATTTCTTCACAGATTTGTAAGAAGAGTTTTTGTTTTACACCTGTAATACGCTCAACCATTTCTGGGGTATAACGAGAAACGTGCTCTTTTAAGATGTTAATGACACAACGAGGATGTTGTAATGTCATATCACGTTTAGCGTGACCATTTTCATCAAATTGGTAGTTCCATTTAGATTTATCGTAGTTACGTTTTTCTTCGTTGTAACCTACAAATAAACCGTCTTCAAATTTGAAACCTTCATCAATTAAGAATGAAGCATTGGTATAGTGTTTAACATATTCGTGTTGAATTTGATTTGTTTCCAATAGGTAACGGATCACGCCCATTAAGAACGTAATATCAGAACCAGAACGAATTGGCGCGTGTAAATCTGCAACGGATGCTGTACGGTTAAAACGCGGATCAATAACGATGATTTTCGCACCGTTTTTCTTCGCTTCAATTGCCCAACGGAAGCCAACAGGATGGGCTTCAGCAGGGTTACCGCCTTGAACGATGATTAAGTTGGCATTTTTAATATCAACCCAGTTATTTGTCATGGCACCGCGACCAAATGATGGAGCAAGACTTGCTACCGTTGGTCCGTGTCAAGTATTCGCTTGGTTACATACTGGCACCATACCGAGCATTCGAATCCACTTTTGCGTTAATAACGCAGCTTCATTGCTCATTGCTGATGCAGTCATAATTCCTGTCGTTGCCCAACGATTAACCGTTTTTCCACTTGCATCTTTTTCAACAAAGTTGGCATCTCGGTCATCTTTCATTAAACGAGCAATACGTTTAATGGCATCTTTCCAAGAAATTCGTTCCCATTTATCAGAACCGGGCGCACGATATTGAGGATATAAAGAACGGCTTTCACTATTGACATAATCGAGTGCGCCAGCACCTTTCGGGCAAAGTGCACCTCGACTGACTGGGTGATCTGGATCGCCTTCAATATGAAAGAGTTTTGAACGAGTATTTGTGCCAGTATGGCTGCTTAATGAATTGTAAGGTTTGCCTGTGCTATATAACAACATACCGCAACTTACAGCGCAGTATGTACAGGTGTTACGGGATTCAAACGCACGTAATAATTTATATTCGCGTGGTGCAGCTAATACATTTGCTGGAGCAAAGCCCAACATTGCAGCTGACGTTCCCGCCATACCTCCTGCACAGATCTTGAAGAATTTTCTTCTTGAGACCTGCATAATCACTCCTTTCAACAACAAGTTGTTGAGATATTATAGATAGTAATAAAATTCGTTTAGTAGCTAGATTATGTTGATTTCGTTAAAATAACACTCTCTAGTATATAAATCATCGAAAAAACGCTGATTTATTGGGTAGCTAGGATAATGATTTTTTAACGATAAATCCATAATCAAATGACATTAGCTTCAACAAATATTGTGATCTAGATCATAAATATAAAAATAATTTAACAGATTTTTCACATTTAACTAATGGACGGGTAATAAATGCAGTGCTGGGTTCTACAAACTATCAACTTTTTTAGAAAGACAAAAAATACAGAAAAATTGACCGCACTTTTGCAACAAAAAGAGGACATACTGGCTGTTGAGATGCCAGTTTCTTTAGTATATAACGGGATTTCTCACGCAGTTATGATGTGTTCCCCAAACAATTTAGAGGATTTTGCTTTAGGCTTTTCTATAACAGAGGGAATTATTGATAAACCAGAAGATATTTATGGCATTGATGTTGTAGAAGTTTGCAATGGTATTGAAGTGCAAATTGAACTTTCCAGCCGTAAATTTATGGCATTAAAAGAGCATCGTCGTAATCTTACGGGGCGTACAGGCTGTGGTATTTGTGGTACAGAACAATTGAATCAAGTATATAAAACTTTTCCAAAATTAGACTGTACTTTTCAATTTGATTTAGATTTGCTAGATAGTTGTCTTATTGATCTTCAAAAAAATCAATTACTTGGATGTAAAACTGGTGCTACCCATGCTTGTGCATTTTTCGATTTATATGGAAATATGTTAGCTATTTACGAAGATGTAGGTCGCCACGTTGCGTTAGATAAATTGCTTGGTTGGCACGCAAAATCGGGTAAGCCTAGAGGTTTTATTTTAGCCTCCAGTCGAGCGAGTTATGAAATGGTGCAAAAAACAGTGGCTTGCGGGGTGGAAATGTTAGTCACGATTTCCGCCGCAACGGATTTAGCAGTAACAATGGCAGAAAAACATAATTTGACTTTAATTGGTTTTGCTAGGGAAGGAAAAGGAAATATTTATAGCGGACATCCACGACTTCACAATTAACCCCAACTAAGAGCGAGAGATTTGAGGTTTTGTGTTGATTAAGGAAATAGCGTGATTTGTCTCTTTGTATGTTAAAAATAGAGTAAATTAGCGGTAAACATAAATTATGTAATCTAAATTTAGGGGATTGGTGGGTTTATTATTGTATAATTCCCCTCATTTTTATACATACAAAAGTGGTCATAAGCCCACCCGTTTGTTATATGTATTCAATAAGTGCAAAAGTGCGGTTAGAAATTGAAAAGAATTTAGGAGAATAGAATGGGAAGTGTATTGGTTGATTTGCAAATTGCCACAGAAAATATAGAGGGTTTGCCAACAGAAGAGCAGATTGTGCAGTGGGCAACAGGTGCTGTTCAACCAGAAGGGAATGAAGTCGAAATGACGGTGCGTATTGTGGATGAAGCCGAAAGCCATGAATTAAATTTAACTTATCGTGGAAAGGATCGCCCGACTAACGTGCTTTCATTTCCATTTGAATGCCCCGATGAGGTGGAGTTGCCATTGTTAGGGGATCTCGTTATTTGTCGTCAAGTCGTGGAGCGAGAAGCTGCAGAACAAGAGAAACCATTAATGGCGCATTGGGCGCATATGGTCGTGCATGGTTGTTTACATTTACTCGGTTATGATCATATTGAAGACGATGAAGCGGAAGAAATGGAAAGTTTAGAAACCCAAATTATGCAAGGATTAGGCTTTGATGATCCTTATTTAGCAGAGAAATAATCTTTATTCGGAGTAATGATGTATAAAGCAGTATTTAGTGATTTTGATGGCACCTTATTAACCTCTCAACATACCATTTCCCCTCGAACTGTTGCGGTAATTAAGCGTTTAACGGCGAATGGCATTCCTTTTGTGCCAATTTCGGCGCGTTCTCCTCTAGGTATTTTGCCTTATTGGAAACAGCTTGAAACGAATAATGTGCTTGTTGCATTTAGTGGCGCGCTTATTTTGAACCAAAATCTCGAACCAATTTATAGCGTACAAATCGATCCAAAAGATATTTTAGAGATTAATACCGTTTTGGCGGAACATCCTTTGCTTGGCGTGAATTATTATACAAATAATGATTGCCATGCTCGTGACGTAGAAAATAAATGGGTGATTTATGAATGCAGCGTGACCAAAATTGAGATTCATCCTTTTGATGAAGTAGCGACAAGTTCGCCACATAAAATTCAAATTATTGGGGAAGCAGAAGAAATCATTGAGATTGAAGTTCTTTTAAAGAAAAAATTTCCACATTTAAGTATTTGCCGTTCCCACGCTAATTTTTTAGAGGTAATGCACAAGAATGCAACCAAAGGAAGTGCGGTGCGTTTTTTGGAAGATTATTTTGGCGTACAAACCAATGAAGTGATTGCATTTGGCGATAATTTTAATGATTTGGATATGCTACAACACGCAGGACTTGGGGTGGCAATGGGAAATGCGCCAGATGAAATTAAACAAGCGGCAAATGTGATTACGGCAACCAATAATGAAGATGGACTTGCATTGATTTTAGAAGAAAAGTTTCCTGAATAATTAGAAAAGAAAGGCTCTCAATTGAGAGCCTTTTGGTTATGCTTCTTGTGAATGATACATTGCTTCAATTTGCTTGCGATAACGTTCCAAAATCACTTTTCTACGCAATTTTAATGTTGGTGTAATTTCGCCTAATTTAATGCTGAATGCTTGAGAGAGTAGCGTGAATTTCTTTACTTGCTCAAAGTGAGCCAATTCTTTTTGCACCGCATTAATACGTTGCTCAAACATTTTCAGAATGTCAGAATTTTTTAATAATTCTAAACGGTCATGATATTTAATATTGATCTGTTTAGCGTACTCTTCCAAACTATCAAAGCAAGGCACAATCAGTGCGGACACATATTTTTTCGCATCTGCGATGATTGCAATTTGTTCGATAAATTTATCTTTACCGATTTTGCTTTCGATATATTGTGGCGCGATATATTTACCGTTTGAGGTTTTCATTAATTCTTTGATACGATCGGTAATAAATAAATTTCCTTGTTCGTCAAACTCTCCCGCATCGCCAGTTTTTAAGAAACCATCTTTTGTGAAGGCTTGAGCCGTTTCTTCTGGCTTCTTGTAATAGCCTTTCATTACCATTTTGCCACGCACGAGGATTTCATTATTTTCCCCAATTTTAACTTCCGCTTTTGGCATGAGTGTGCCGATTGAATTTGGGTTAAATTGGAAATCATGCCAGCAAGAAACGGTTGCGGTTGTTTCTGTCATGCCATAGCCTAATTTGATGTTGATACCAATGGCGTGGAAAAATAACCCAATAGCCGGTTCTAATTTTGCTCCTCCGCAAGGCATCATTTTTATACGCCCACCCAATAATTGGCGAAGTTTTGAGAGTACTAATTTATCCGCTAAAGCAAATTGTTTCTTCAATAAGAACGGAATAGCTTTGTTATTCGCACGTAAATCAAAATGTTTTTGTCCTACAGAAATTGTCCAATGGAACATTATTTGGCGAAGTTTTGGTGCTTTTTGAACTTTATCCAGCACGGCTGCATAAATTTTTTCGTAAAAACGTGGGACGGCACACATTAAAGTTGGGCGAATTTCCGTTAAAGCTGACCGTACTTGATTGGTGTCTTCTAAATAGCAAAGTATTGCGCCTCTATGAAGAATATAAGCCGCCCATGCCCGTTCAAAAATATGAGAGAATGGTAAAAAAGAAAGTGAAATATCCTGATCTGTCACATTAAGTGAAAGATCGTGCGTTTCTAATTGATGCGCGAGATTAGCGTAATCTAACATGACACCTTTAGGCTCTCCCGTTGTGCCTGAGGTATAAATAATCGTAAATAAATCCGATAATTGTTTTTGGTTTAAGCGTTGAGTCAGTTCATCTTGTTGGGCGTTTGAACCTGTTTCAATAAAACTTTCCCAAGTGCAAGAAAGAGGATCTTGTTGTAATTGAATTGTAGATTTCATTGCCACAATTTTTTGTAATTTTGGATAATGATGAGCAATTTCCAATGCTTGATCGTATTGCTCTTGATCGCCGACGAAGAGAATTTTTACATCGGCGTGATTTAGGATAAATTCTGCTTGCTGGGCTGTATTGGTTGAGTAAATAGGCACTGTGATTGCTCGAATTTGTAAGGTTGCAATGTCAGCGATTGTCCAACGTTCCATATTATGGGCAAAAATGGCGATTTTATCTTGTACGTCAATATTGTGAGTAAGCAATGCTCGAGAAAGTTGATTGAGTTGCTCTTGAAAATTTTTCCAAGAAATGTCTCGCCACAAGCCGTGTTCTTTATAGCGAAGTGCGGTCATATTTGCACGAGTCTTGGCTTGTTGTTGAATACGATGAACAAAATGGAGATCGAGATTCATATTAACCCTATTTTTTGATTTCATTGAGCGAACAGTTGTGCGCTAATATAATCTTAAATAGGAATAAAAGCTAGAAGAATATTGATTGTTTTAAATTATTTTTAGTGATCCCTTGTTCATTTTTAGAGCGTAAACTAAATTCTAGATAATAAAAAACCGCTCTGAAGAGCGGTTAATTTTTTCAAAGTTTTAACTAGCCTTTGTAGTTGTAGATATGAGCTACTAAGTCTAATACTTTGTTTGAGTAACCCGTTTCGTTATCGTACCAAGATACCAATTTAACGAAAGAATCTGTTAATGCGATACCTGCTTCTGCATCAAATACAGAAGTTAAAGCACAACCGTTGAAGTCAGTAGAAACAACAGCATCTTCAGTGTAACCTAATACGCCTTTTAATTCGCCATTGAACGTTTTACCTTCCGCTGCATCTTTGATTGCTTGTTTGATTGCATCATAAGAAGCTGGTTTTTCAAGATTAACTGTTAAATCAACAACAGATACGTTTGGCGTTGGAACACGGAAAGCCATACCAGTTAATTTACCGTTTAATGCAGGTAATACTTTACCTACTGCTTTCGCTGCACCTGTTGAAGATGGAATGATGTTTTGTGATGCACCGCGGCCGCCGCGCCAGTCTTTAGCTGATGGACCATCCACAGTTTTTTGAGTTGCAGTCGTTGCGTGAACAGTGGTCATTAAACCATCTTTGATACCGAAAGTTTCATGAACAACACGTGCTAAAGGAGCTAAACAGTTTGTTGTACAAGATGCGTTAGAAACGATATCTTGACCTGCGTATGCGTTGAAGTTTACACCACGAACGAACATAGGGGTTGCATCTTTAGATGGGCCAGTTAATACAACTTTTTTTGCGCCTGCAGTGATATGTTTACGAGCAGTTTCATCAGTTAAGAATAAACCAGTCGCTTCAACAGCGATATCAACACCGATTGCACCCCAGTTTAAGTTTGCTGGATCACGTTCTGCAGTGACACGGATAGTTTTACCATTAACCACTAAGTTACCATCTTTCACTTCAACAGTGCCGTCGAAACGACCGTGAGTTGAATCATATTTCAACATATAAGCCATGTATTCAACGTCGATTAAGTCGTTAATACCTACAACTTCAATGTCATCACGATGTTGTGCTGCACGGAATACGATACGGCCGATACGACCAAAACCATTGATACCAATTTTAATTGCCATAAGATTTTCACCTTTTATTTAAGTTAAACAAATCTGTTTGCTTTGAGTAATACTGCTCACTCAGTAAGACAACGCACAGAGTATAGCACGAGCATTTTTATAAAACTATAAACCCTACTACTTTTTTGTGATCTATATCAAATCATCATTAGAATGAAAAAGTACCGTAAAAAATCACCGCACTTTTGATGATTTTTTATAGAGAAATCTGCATAATAGACTGAAGTTGTTAGAGAAGGTTAAATATTCTATGTCTCAAGGTAATCTTTATATTTTATCTGCACCAAGTGGCGCAGGAAAATCTTCATTAATTTCTGCGTTATTGGCATCAGATAGTTCAACTCAAAAAATGGTTTCTGTGTCACATACGACCCGTGCCCCACGCCCAGGTGAAGTTGAAGGCGTACACTATTATTTTGTATCAAAAGAAGAGTTTGAATCACTCATTGAACAAGATTTATTTCTAGAATATGCCAAAGTTTTTGGTGGCAATTATTATGGAACCTCTTTACCTGCGATTGAAGAAAATTTAGCAAAAGGCATTGATGTATTTTTAGATATTGATTGGCAGGGTGCCCAACAAATCCGTAAAAAAGTGCCTTCAGTAAAAAGCATTTTTATTTTACCGCCTTCATTGCCTGAATTAGAGCGTCGTTTAATTGGTCGTGGGCAAGATAGTGAAGAGGTTATTGCCGAACGAATGTCAAAAGCGATAAGTGAAATTTCGCATTATGACGAATATGATTATGTCATTGTGAATGATGATTTTGAGAAAACATTAAAAGATTTACAAAGTATTTTGCAATCGGAACGCTTAACTAAAGATTATCAACAAAAACAAAATGCAATGTTAATTCAACAGCTACTAGCAAAATAGGGCGAAATTGAGTATTATAACGCCCTTTCAATAGAGTAATTTTTGACAAATCGGAGTAAATTATGGCTCGTGTTACTGTGCAAGATGCAGTAGAAAAAATTGGTAACCGTTTTGATTTAATTTTAACGGCTGCACGTCGTGCAAGACAATTACAACTTAACCAAAGTGTGCCGTTAGTGCCAGAAGATAATGACAAACCAACAGTAATCGCATTACGTGAAATCGAAAAAGGTTTGATTAATCAAGATATTATGGATGCACAAGAATTCCAAAAAATGGCGAAAGTGCAAGAAACGGAAGAAGCAGCTGTTGCATTAATTACAGAATAATATTTTAAAAGTGCGGTAAAAAATCACGATATTTTAACTGCACTTTCTCTTTCAACGATAAGTAGGTCTCCTTTGGAACTGTTTGCGGATTTAGATCGAATTATTCAAGGGTATTTGCCCGCAGATAAAATTGAACTCATCAAGCGTGCGTTTTTGATTGCAAGAGATGCGCACGAAGGACAATTTCGCTCCAGCGGCGAACCTTACATTACCCATCCTGTGGCGGTAGCCTCCATTATTGCTCAACTTCACTTAGATCACGAAGCGGTAATGGCTGCGCTTTTGCACGATGTTATTGAAGATACACCTTATACGGAAGAACAACTGAAAGAAGAGTTCGGTGCCAGTGTAGCTGAAATTGTGGACGGTGTATCAAAACTCGATAAGTTGAAATTTCGTACTCGCCAAGAAGCACAAGTCGAGAATTTTCGCAAAATGATTTTGGCGATGACGCGTGATATTCGCGTTGTGTTAATCAAGCTTGCTGACCGCACGCATAATATGCGCACGCTTGGTTCGTTACGACCAGATAAACGTCGCCGTATTGCGAAAGAAACGCTTGAAATCTATTGTCCGCTTGCTCATCGTTTAGGTATTGAGCATATCAAAAATGAATTAGAAGACTTATCTTTTCAAGCAATGCATCCACATCGTTATGAGGTATTAAAAAAACTCGTTGATGTGGCGCGGAGTAATCGACAAGATTTAATCGAACGTATTTCACAAGAGATTAAAGTGCGGTTAGAAAACGCAGGCATTTTTGCCCGAGTGTGGGGACGTGAAAAACATCTTTACAAGATCTATCAAAAAATGCGCATAAAGGATCAAGAATTCCACTCTATTATGGATATTTATGCGTTCCGTGTGATTGTGAAAAATGTTGATGATTGTTATCGCGTTTTGGGGCAAATGCATAATCTTTATAAGCCACGTCCAGGCCGAGTTAAGGATTATATCGCGGTACCTAAAGCAAATGGCTATCAATCTTTGCAAACTTCAATGATTGGGCCGAAAGGAGTTCCCGTAGAAGTTCATATCCATACTGAGGATATGGAACAAGTCGCTGAAATGGGCATTACTGCGCATTGGGTTTATAAAGAAAATGGTAAAAACGACAGTACAACCGCACAAATCCGCGTACAACGCTGGTTGCAAAGTTTGGTCGAAATTCAACAAAGTGTAGGTAATTCGTTTGAGTTTATTGAGAATGTAAAATCAGAGTTTTTCCCGAAAGAAATTTATGTTTTTACGCCAAAAGGTCGAATTGTTGAATTACCAATGGGCGCAACAGCAGTAGATTTCGCTTATGCTGTGCATTCAGATGTGGGGAATACTTGTGTTGGCGTGACTGTTGAGCATAAACCTTATCCACTTTCAAAAGCCCTTGAATCAGGGCAAACAGTCAATATCATTACTGATCCAAATGCGCATCCTGAAGTCGCATGGTTAAATTTTGTGGTAACGGCTCGTGCGAAAACACGGATTCGCCATTATCTCAAACAGCGTTGTGAAGAGGATGCGGTGAAATTAGGCGAAGTTGAGCTTAATGTAGCATTACAGCCGCATAATTTAGGTGATTTTTCTATTCAACAAATTAGCACTGTATTAGATGCTTTAGCCCTTTCTTCTTTAGATGAATTATTACGAGAAATTGGTTTAGGTAATCAGTCAGCCTCCATGATTGCGCATCAATTTGTGGGCGTGCCGTTAGAATCTGCTAATACTAAGAATCTCGAATTTGAATCAAAAATACTCACTATTGCACCAATGCAAGTGGGTAAAACACAATTTGCGCAATGTTGCCATCCAATCCTAGGCGATCCTATTGTGGGATGTTGTACAGAAAAAAATACAGTTGTGGTACACCATCAACATTGTGCAAGTTTGAAAAATGCTTGTCGTCAATCGTTGGCTAAATGGGATAACGTTCAAAGTGCGGTGAATTTTGAGGCTGAATTACAAATAGAAATATTGAATGAGCAGAATGCCTTGCTTAGTTTAATGACCGCAATTTCAGCTAGCGAAAGCAGTCTCCAAAATATTTGGACGGAAGAATTAGAGAACAATTTATTGCTTGTGATTTTGCAGGTTTGTGTAAAAGATATCAAACACCTTGCCAATATCGTTCATCGCATTAAAGGTATCACTGGCGTCGTTAATGTCAAACGCAATATTAATGAGCTATGAGCCTTGAACTTCTCGATGCCGTGCCTTTGACCAGCCTTTCTGGTGTGGGGGCTGCCATTTCTAATAAACTGGCTAAAATCGGCATTCATAACCTGCAGGATTTACTCTTTCATTTACCTATTCGCTATGAAGATCGTACGCGAATTACGCCAATCGCTAATCTTCGCCCTGAACAATATTTTACTATAGAGGGAATTGTACAAACCTGTGAAGTCGCTTTTGGCCGCCGCCCGATTTTATCGGTAAGTTTGTCAGACGGCACATCGAAAATTATGTTACGTTTTTTCAATTTTAATGTGGGAATGCGTAATAGTTTTCAAGTTGGCGTGCGAGTAAAGGCCTTTGGAGAGGTAAAACGTGGGCGTCACATGCCAGAAATTCATCATCCAGAATATCAAATTGTGCGAGATAATGCGCCCATAGTATTGGAAGAAACCCTAACGCCGATTTATTCCACAACGGAAGGGCTAAAACAAAATTCATTACGAAAATTAACGGATCAGGCTTTGGCATTACTCGACAAAGTTCAGATTGCAGAAATTTTGCCTAATGAATTTAATCCACATCAATATAGCTTAAAAGAGGCATTGGGATTATTGCATCGTCCGCCGCCAGATATTTCATTAGAAATGTTAGAGCAAGGTAAGCATCCTGCACAACAACGATTAATTTTTGAAGAGCTTCTAGCACATAATTTAGCTATGCAAAAAGTGCGGTTAGGAACGCAACAATTTTCTGCCTTACCGCTACATTATCAAACAGATTTAAAACAGCGATTTTTAGCCACCTTGCCATTTCAACCCACTAATGCGCAAAAGCGAGTAGTGTCCGATATTGAACAAGATCTTATCAAAGATTATCCGATGATGCGCTTAGTGCAAGGGGATGTGGGCTCGGGAAAAACATTGGTTGCCGCATTGGCTGCTTTAACTGCAATTGATAACGGCAAACAAGTCGCCTTAATGGCGCCAACAGAAATTCTTGCAGAACAGCATGCGAATAATTTTAGACGGTGGTTTGAGCCTTTCGGTATTGAAGTTGGCTGGTTGGCAGGTAAAGTAAAAGGAAAATCAAGACAAGCAGAGCTTGAAAAAATCAAAACTGGTGCGGTGCAAATGGTGGTGGGGACGCATGCTTTATTCCAAGAAGAAGTCGAGTTTTCCGACTTAGCATTAGTGATTATTGATGAACAACATCGTTTTGGGGTGCATCAACGATTAATGTTGCGTAAAAAAGGCGAAAAAGCAGGATTTTATCCCCATCAGTTAATTATGACGGCAACACCGATTCCAAGAACGTTGGCAATGACCGTCTATGCAGATTTGGATACATCAATTATTGATGAATTGCCTCCAGGCCGTACGCCGATAACAACCGTAGTGGTTTCTGAAGAACGTCGCACTGAAATTGTGATGCGTGTAAAAAACGCTTGTGTTAATGAAAAACGTCAAGCCTATTGGGTGTGTACGTTAATTGATGAATCAGAGGTGTTAGAAGCTCAAGCAGCTGAAGCGATTTGGGAAGATTTAACGAAAGCGTTACCGATGTTAAATATTGGTTTAGTGCACGGGCGCATGAAACCCCAAGAAAAACAAGATGTCATGATGCGTTTTAAAAATGCAGAATTGGATTTATTGGTGGCGACGACAGTTATCGAAGTGGGGGTTGATGTTCCGAATGCAAGTTTGATGATTATCGAAAATGCAGAACGTTTAGGTTTATCGCAGCTTCATCAGTTACGAGGGCGCGTTGGTCGAGGCAGCACGGCTTCTTTTTGTGTACTAATGTATAAACCTCCGCTCGGCAAAGTTTCGCAAAAACGTTTGCAAGTGCTACGAGATAGCCAAGATGGGTTTGTTATTTCGGAAAAAGATTTAGAAATTCGTGGGCCAGGTGAAGTACTTGGAACGAAACAAACGGGAATTGCTGAATTGCGAGTAGCAAATTTAATGCGAGATAGAAAAATGATACCAACGGTGCAACATTATGCGAAATCACTTATCCAAAAATACCCTGATGTGGCAGAAAGCCTAATCCGTCGCTGGCTCAATAATAAAGAAATCTACTCGAACGCTTAAAAGTGCGGTCAATTTTCAAAGAGTTTTAAATGGATAAAAAAGAAAAACGCCCAACTGTACTTTTTTTTGACTCTGGAGTGGGTGGGTTTAGCGTATACCGTGAAGCCAAAAAACTATTACCAAATTGGCGTTATCTCTATTGTTTTGATAATGCCGGTTTCCCTTATTCAGAACGCAAAGAAGAAAGTATTATTCACCGCACTTTAGCGGCGTGTCAGATTATTAATCAACGTTATCCATTAGATGCAATCGTGATAGCTTGCAATACAGCGAGTACAGTTGTGCTTCCGCCTTTGCGAGCTGCTTTTGATATTCCTATCATTGGGACTGTACCCGCTATTAAACCTGCATCAGAAATAACAAAGACAAAACATATTGGTTTATTAGCTACAAAGGGGACTGTAAAACGTCATTATATCGATGAGTTGATTGATAAATTTGCGCAAGATTGTATTGTTGAGAGACTGGGAACGACAAAATTAGTCGAAATTGCGGAGCAAAAAATTCGTGGTCATTCCGTTGATCTAATTAGCTTAAAAGATGAATTATCTCCGTGGGCAGGCATGGCAGATTTGGATACATTAGTTTTAGGTTGTACTCACTTTCCTCTCATCAAAGATGAAATTCAGTTGTGCTTGCCACAAGTTAAATATTTTATGGATCCGAGTGCAGCAATTGCTAAACGGATCAAATATTTACTTGATGATAAAAATCTACAAGTGCAAAATGAAAAATATAATCAAATGTTTTGCACCGCACATTTTCCCGAAGAATCTCAATTTAAAAAAGCTTTACATCTATGGGGATTTGAATCTTTGGAAGTAATCAAAATAGATTAAAAGTTAATAGATTAATTGTGTGATATTGATAAATTCACAATTTTTCCTAATTTTATAGGTGATTTTTCTACTTATATCATTTCTATATGTCACTTTTTTAAAATAAATTGTGATCTAGTTCTCAAAATAATTATGATTTTTATTGAATTTGTTAAAATAGTGTTATAATGCCTCTCAGGTTTCTCACTATTTTATTGAATAAAAGAGGTAAAAATGATTATTTCATCAGCTAGCGATTATCGTGAAGCGGCGCGCCGCCGTGTTCCTCCCTTTATGTTCCATTATGCCGATGGCGGTTCTTATGCCGAGCAAACACTTGCGCGTAATGTGAGTGATTTGGAAAATATTGCTTTAAGACAACGTGTCTTAAAAGATATGTCTGAATTGGATACTAGTATAGAATTATTTGGTGAAAAACTTTCAATGCCAACTATTCTTGCACCAGTTGGGGCGTGCGGAATGTATGCGCGTCGTGGAGAAGTGCAAGCAGCACAAGCGGCGGACAATAAAGGTGTGCCGTTTACTCTTTCAACAGTATCGATCTGTCCAATTGAAGAAGTCGCCCCTGCGATTAAGCGTCCAATGTGGTTTCAGCTTTATGTGTTAAAAGATCGTGGTTTTATGAAAAACGCGCTTGAGCGTGCGAAAGCAGCAGGCTGTTCTACTTTAGTGTTTACGGTCGATATGCCTACTCCAGGTGCGCGTTATCGTGATATGCACTCAGGTATGAGTGGGCCTTACAAAGAAATTCGCCGTGTATTACAAGGCTTTACACACCCATTCTGGGCGTATGATGTGGGTATCAAAGGCAAACCGCACACCTTGGGTAATGTTTCAACTTATATGGGTAGACAAATAGGTTTAGATGACTATATTGGCTGGCTAACAGAAAACTTTGATCCATCAATTTCGTGGAAAGATTTAGAGTGGATCCGTGAGTTTTGGGAAGGTCCAATGGTCATTAAAGGCATTCTCGACCCTGAAGATGCGAAAGATGCGGTGCGTTTCGGTGCTGATGGAATTGTCGTTTCAAATCACGGTGGCCGTCAGTTAGATGGCGTGCTTTCAAGTGCAAGAGCGTTGCCACCGATTGCCGATGCAGTGAAAGGGGATATTAAAATTATTGCCGATTCAGGTATTCGCAATGGTTTAGATATAGTCCGTATGTTGGCATTAGGGGCAGATGCAACAATGTTAGGTCGAGCATTTGTTTATGCTTTAGGGGCAGCAGGTCGTCAAGGTGTTGAAAATATGCTCGACATTTTCAAAAAAGAGATGCGCGTAGCGATGACATTAACCAGCAATCGTACTATTGTCGATATTAAACCAGAGGCTTTGGTTGATCTAAGTAAACTTTAATTTATAAATTGAGATCAAAAATCAACCGTTTGTTGGCGGAATTATGTATTTTACGTATGTATTTTCAACAAACGGTCGAGCTTTTCAAAAATTTTTGCAAAAAGTACTTGCAAGGGATTT
>NZ_KV805877.1:0-355 GCF_001811665.1 Haemophilus sp. HMSC066A11 | reverse complement strand
AGGCTACAACTACCGCCATATTAATCAAACCTCCGAGTTAAATCGCTTGGGTGAAACGAAGAAAAAATTTGCAGTATCAGGCGTAAGTGCAGGCATTGATGGACATATCCAATTTACCCCTAAAACAATCTTTAATATTGATTTAACTCATCATTATTACGCGAGTAAATTACCAGGCTCTTTTGGAATGGAGCGCATTGGCGAAACATTTAATCGCAGCTATCACATTAGCACAGCCAGTTTAGGGTTGAGTCAAGAGTTTGCTCAAGGTTGGCATTTTAGCAGTCAATTATCAGGTCAATTTACTCTACAAGATATTAGCAGTATAGATTTATTCTCTGTAACAGGTACTTAT
>NZ_KV805876.1:0-240 GCF_001811665.1 Haemophilus sp. HMSC066A11 | reverse complement strand
AACGAAGAAAAAATTTGCAGTATCAGGCGTAAGTGCAGGCATTGATGGACATATCCAATTTACCCCTAAAACAATCTTTAATATTGATTTAACTCATCATTATTACGCGAGTAAATTACCAGGCTCTTTTGGAATGGAGCGCATTGGCGAAACATTTAATCGCAGCTATCACATTAGCACAGCCAGTTTAGGGTTGAGTCAAGAGTTTGCTCAAGGTTGGCATTTTAGCAGTCAATTATC
>NZ_KV805875.1:0-1691 GCF_001811665.1 Haemophilus sp. HMSC066A11 | reverse complement strand
CGCCTTTTAATTGACCTGAGCGCAATGCTTCACGTGCAATAATAAAGAGAATTTGGTCGCCATCGACTTTATTTCCTAAATGATCGACCATCATAATGCGGTCACCATCGCCATCATAAGCTAAGCCAACATCAGCTTTCGTTTCAACAACTTTAGCTTGCAATGCAGTTACATCAGTTGCACCACATTTTTCATTAATATTCAAACCATTTGGATCCGTACCAATTTCAATGACTTCCGCACCTAGCTCTCTAAACACGTTAGGCGCAATATGGTAAGTTGCACCATTTGCACAATCGACCACGATCTTATAACCTTCCAAGCCTAAATGAGCGGGGAATGTACCTTTACAAAACTCAATGTAGCGTCCTGCTGCATCATTAATACGGCTGGCTTTACCTAATTCGGCAGATTCCACACAATCCATCGGTTGTTCTAACATCGCTTCAATGGCTTCTTCAATTTCATCAGGTAATTTAGTGCCTTTTGCTGAAAAGAATTTAATCCCATTATCATAATAAGGATTATGAGAGGCCGAGATCACAATACCCGCTTCAGCGCGGAAAGTTCTGGTTAAATAAGCAATAGCAGGTGTCGGCATAGGGCCAGTAAATGCAGCAGATAACCCCGCAGCGGCTAAACCTGCTTCAAGGGCTGATTCCAACATATATCCAGAAATGCGAGTATCTTTACCGATTAAAACCATTTTAGAACCTTGAGAAGCCAATACTTTTCCCGCAGCCCATCCTAATTTTAATGCGAAATCTGGTGTAATTGGATAACTACCTACTTTTCCACGAACACCATCTGTTCCAAAATATTTACGATTTGCCATAACACAATTCCTTTAATTTTTTATCGTTATAAAATCATCAGGCATTTTCTGTTGCCTGCCAAACTTTGAGCATATCTGATGTTGCAGCAACATCATGTACGCGTAAAATTTTTGCACCTTTTTGCGCTGCAATAAGCGCACCTGCCACACTACCTATCACTCGCTGATCGACGGGTTTATCAAGCACAGCGCCAATCATTGATTTACGAGATAATCCCGCTAACACTGGATATCCGCTATGACAAAATTCATTCAGATTTTGTAATAATTGATAATTATGCTGTACAGACTTACCAAAACCAAATCCCATGTCCCAAATTAAATTTTCTTTTTTAACACCGGCAGAAAGGCATTCATTAGTGCGTTTCTGTAAAAAAGCTAATACATCTTGTACGACATTTTCATAATGAGGATTTACCTGCATCGTTCTAGGTTGACCTTGCATATGCATAATACAAACAGGTAAAGCCAGTTTTACCGCCGTTTCTAACGCATTTGGCTCTTGCAAAGCACGAATATCATTAATCAAATCCATTCCAACACTTGCGGCTTCACGCATCACAACTGCTTTTGAGGAATCAACAGAAATCCAACAATCAAAACGGCTTCGCACCGCCTCCACCACGGGTACAACACGATACAATTCCTCTTGTTCCGAAACTTCATCTGCATTCTGACGAGTGGATTCTCCGCCAATATCAATAATTGTCGCCCCCTCTTCTAGCATTTTTTCCACTTGAAAAAGTGCTTTATCTAGACTAAAAAACTGTCCGCCATCAGAAAAAGAATCAGGCGTAAAATTAAGAATCCCCATAATTTGAGGCACGCTTAAATCAAGACATTTATTATTTGCGTA
>NZ_KV805874.1:0-240 GCF_001811665.1 Haemophilus sp. HMSC066A11 | reverse complement strand
CGAGCTTTATCACTATTAGCCATTACTTCCGCTTCGCCGTGACGCATAATAAAAATGTTCATTTTGCTTTCCTAAAAACTTTATAAAAATAAACCGCACTTTACTAAGTGCGGTCAAAAATTAATTAATTTTTTTCACGGCTTCTGCAATTTCTTCTGCACATTGTTGTGCAAGTTCAGCATCTTGGCATTCCACCATAACGCGAATAAGTGGTTCCGTACCCGATTTACGCAATAAAAT
>NZ_KV805873.1:0-59545 GCF_001811665.1 Haemophilus sp. HMSC066A11 | reverse complement strand
GAGAGTAGGGCACCGCCAGGTTACCAAATAAAAAATATAAATATAAATCTATCTAAGATAGATAAAATTAAATTAAGTAAAAACAGAATTAAACAAATTAGATAAAGAATAAATATAGAACCCCAGTTTAAGGACTGGGGTTTTTTATTTTAACTAAAATAATTATCTAAATAATTAATTTTATTAATTAGCATATTTCTAATTTTAATGTATTATACTGGTTCCCTAATTCTTAATTTTATATGAATATTATTAATGAAACCAACCTTTCTAGAATTTAGACATCTTAAAACTTTATTGGCTTTAAAAGAGACAGGCAGCGTTTCTCTAGCTGCAAAGCGCGTATATCTAACCCAATCAGCACTTTCTCACCAAATTAAATTAATAGAAGAACAATTTGGCTTGCCTTTATTTGAGCGTAAAAGTAATCCACTTCGTTTTACTTCAGCGGGAGAGCGTTTAATTCGTCTTGCGAATGAAGTAATACCGAAAGTGATTGATGCTGAACGTGATCTTGCACGGGTAAAACACGGCGATGCAGGACAGCTACGTATAGCGGTGGAATGCCATACTTGTTTTGATTGGTTAATGCCAGCGATGGATGAATTCCGTCAGCATTGGGGGCTAGTAGAACTGGATATTGTATCTGGCTTTCATACTGATCCCGTTGGTTTATTACTTTCCCATCGAGCAGATTGGGCGATAGTATCAGAAATAGAGCATAATGATGATGTCATTTTTAAACCGCTCTTTTCTTATGAAATGGTTGGGATTTGCTCAAAAAATCATTCTTTAGTAGAAAAAGATATTTGGGAAGCGGAAGATTTTATTGATGAAACTTGGGTAACTTACCCCGTACCTGACGATATGTTAGATCTATGGCGTAAAGTGCTTAAATCAAAAGGCATTAATCCTACTCGCCGTACAACAGAACTTACTATTGCAATGATTCAACTTGTTGCGAGCAAACGCGGCATTGCCACAGTGCCTTATTGGGCTGCCTTGCCTTATTTGGAAAAAGGTTATGTTGTGGCAAGAAAAATCACAAAAAATGGCTTATACAGCAACTTATATGCCGCGATTCGCAAAGAAGATGAATCCCTTTCTTATTTAGAAGATTTTTATCAAACAGTCAAATCTCAAAGTTTCTCAACTTTACCCGGACTTTCTGTTTTAAATTTATAGATATAATTAATGAATTTATCTCAACAAAATCAACAGCCTAACCCAATTACTGAAGCGGCTAAAGCTGCTTTTCCCTATAGCGTACCAATGATTGCAGGATTTTTATTTCTTGGCATAGCATACGGTATTTATATGAAAGCACTTGGTTTCGGATTTTTATATCCTACTTTGATGGCTTTACTTATTTATGCGGGTTCTGTTGAATTTATTGCAGCAGGCGCACTTATTGCACCTTTCTCTCCAATCAGCGTATTATTAATTACCTTAATGATTAGTGCCCGCCAAATTTTTTATGGCATATCAATGCTAGAAAAATATGGCATACATATAGGAAAAAAACGCTGGTATTTAATCACAACACTTGTAGATGAATCCTTTTCCCTAAATTATATGGCAAAAATCCCACCGCACTTAGATAAAGGCTGGTATATGCTTTTTGTGAGCTTATATTTGCATATTTATTGGGTACTTGGCGCAGCAATGGGGAATTTATTTGGTACTGTTTTACCTTTTAATTTAAAAGGTGTGGAATTTTCAATGACAGCACTATTCTTAGTTATTTTTGCAGAAAATTGGTTAAAAGAAAAATCCCACGAAAGCTCTCTCTTAGGTTTAGGCATCGCATTAGTTTTTTTACTTATTATAGGAAAAGAATATTTTTTAATTCCAACATTAATTGGAATTTGGTTAATTCTAACTATGCGCATAACTAAATTAGAAACAAAATTGGAATCTTTAAAATGACATTAATAGAACAAATCATTACCATCGGAATTTGTATAGTGGCGGTACAATTTACACGTTTATTACCATTTTTTGTATTTCCTGTTAATCGCCCCATTCCACAATATATCCGTTATCTTGGAAAAGTTTTACCCCCTGCAATGTTTGGTATGCTTGTCGTTTATTGCTATAAAAATATTGAGATTTTAACTGGCTATCACGGCATTCCTGATTTGCTTGCAGGGATAGTCGTGCTTGGCTTACATTTCTGGAAGAAAAATATGTTTCTATCTATTGCCGTAGGCACACTTTTCTATATGGCTCTTGTTCAACTTATTTTTATATAATTTTCCCTTGCAAACGGTTGCTTCTTTTTCTTATCTTTTCCTTGCGTTAAAAATCTTTTATCATACCCACCGTTTTTATTTTTAATCAAAGAGAACAAAATAATGGACTTTAATTTTATTGAGTTTTTAGGTTATATGGCGACTTTTTTTGTTGCTGCATCTTTCTTATTTAAATCTATTGTGCATTTACGCATTGTAAATAGTATCGGTGCGATTTTATTTGTTATTTACAGCGTAATTATCACAGCATATCCCGTTGCATTATTAAATGCCTTTTTAGTTGTGGTAAATATTTATCAACTTTGGCGATTAAAACAAGAAAATCTCTCTAAATAAAAGAAAAGCGTTGAATTAAATTTCAACGCTTTTTTTCTGGAAAAGTGCGGTAGAATTTTACCGCACTTTGTCATTTTAATGTTCGCGAGTTTTGTAAAAAACGACATCAGGATAACGTTCTTGAGCTAAATTTAGATTTACCATTGTTGGCGCGATATAGGTTAAATTATCGCCGCCATCTAAGGCTAAATTTTGCTCATTTTTGCGTTTAAATTCTTCAAATTTTTTCTCATCGGCACATTCCACCCAACGAGCCGTGGCAACGTTCACATTTTCATAAATCGCTTCCACGTTATATTCAGTTTTTAAACGCGAAACCACCACATCAAACTGCAACACACCCACAGCCCCCACAATTAAATCGTTGTTTAATAATGGACGAAACACTTGCACTGCACCTTCTTCAGAAAGTTGCACCAAGCCTTTTAACAGTTGTTTTTGTTTAAGAGGATCTTTCAAACGAATACGACGGAACAACTCTGGTGCAAAATTTGGAATGCCTGTAAATTTCAGCGTTTCGCCTTGCGTGAACGTATCGCCAATTTGGATCGTACCGTGATTATGTAAACCAATAATATCACCAGCGTAAGCTTCTTCAGCGTGAGCGCGATCGCCCGCCATAAAAGTCAGCGCATCAGAAATGACCACATCTTTACCAATTCGAACATGTTTTAGTTTCATGCCTTTTTCATATTTGCCTGAAACCACACGCATAAACGCCACTCTATCACGGTGTTTCGGATCCATATTGGCTTGAATTTTAAACACAAAACCACTGAATTTTTCTTCCGCACTTTCCACTGTTCTTGTATCCGCTTGACGAGATTGCGGTTTCGGAGCCCATTGTGTTAAGCCATCAAGGAAATGATCCACCCCAAAATTGCCTAATGCTGTCCCGAAAAATACAGGGGTAAGCTCTCCCTTAATAAAGGCATCTTGCTCAAATTCATTACTTGCGCCTTGCACCAATTCCAATTCATCACGAAGCTGTTGTGCTAAATCATCGCCAACAGCAACGTCTAATTCAGGATTATTCAAGCCTTTAACAACACGCACTGCTTGAATGGTTGAACCCTGCCCTGATTGATATAAATAGGTTTCATCTTTTGCAAGATGATAAACGCCCTTAAACAACTTCCCACAGCCAATTGGCCAAGTAATTGGCGCACAACGAATTTTCAACACATTTTCCACTTCATCTAACAATTCCATCGGATCACGAATATCACGGTCGAGTTTATTCATAAACGTAATAATGGGCGTATCACGTAAACGTGTGACTTCCATCAACTTAATCGTACGTTCCTCCACCCCTTTGGCAGAGTCAATAACCATCAAACAGCTATCCACAGCGGTTAAAGTGCGGTAAGTATCTTCAGAGAAATCTTCGTGTCCGGGGGTATCGAGCAAATTCACTAAACAATCATTATAAGGAAATTGCATCACAGAAGTGGTAATCGAAATCCCACGTTGTTTTTCCATTTCCATCCAGTCAGATTTCGCGTGAGCCGCCGAACCTTTGCCTTTTACAGAACCAGCAGTTTGAATTGCATTGCCGTATAAAAGTACTTTTTCAGTAATCGTTGTTTTACCCGCATCAGGGTGGGAAATAATCGCAAAAGTGCGACGTTTATTAACTTCTTCTAATGGATAACTCATTGTTTCTTCTTCGTTCAATTAAAAATGTGGGCTATTTTCGCTGATTTTAGGTTTTTGCTCAAACGAATTTGCAAATAAAGTGCGGTTGGTTTTCTTAGAAAAATTGGTCGGCTTTGTACAAAGACAAATTTTCGCTTATACTACGCAAGTTTTTTACGCTAACAACATAGGAAAAATTATGGGTTTCTTAACAGGTAAACGCATTTTAGTTACAGGTCTTGCAAGCAATCGTTCCATCGCTTACGGGATCGCAAAATCAATGAAAGAACAAGGCGCAGAACTTGCTTTCACTTATTTAAACGATAAATTACAACCGCGCGTAGAAGAATTTGCCAAAGAATTTGGTTCTGATATCGTGCTTCCTTTAGATGTGGCAACCGATGAAAGCATCCAAAACTGCTTTGCAGAATTAAGTAATCGTTGGGATAAATTTGATGGTTTTGTTCACGCAATCGCATTTGCACCAGGTGATCAATTAGACGGCGATTACGTAAACGCGGCAACTCGTGAAGGCTATCGTATCGCGCACGACATCAGCGCATACAGCTTTGTTGCAATGGCACAAGCGGCACGCCCTTATTTAAATCCAAATGCCGCATTATTAACCCTTTCTTATTTAGGTGCAGAACGTGCAATTCCTAACTACAACGTCATGTGTTTAGCGAAAGCGTCTCTTGAAGCTGCAACGCGCGTGATGGCAGCAGATTTAGGGAAAGAAGGTATTCGTGTGAATGCAATCTCTGCAGGCCCAATCCGCACTTTAGCCGCATCAGGAATTAAAAACTTCAAGAAAATGCTTTCCACCTTTGAAAAAACCGCCGCATTACGTCGCACTGTCACTATCGAAGATGTGGGTAACTCAGCGGCATTTTTATGCTCTGATTTAGCCTCTGGCATTACTGGCGAAATCGTTCACGTTGATGCAGGTTTCAGCATCACTGCAATGGGCGAATTAGGCGAAGAATAATTTTTCTTCCATTCTTTTTAGGCAGGCTTTTCAGTCTGCCTTTTCGCTTTTTTAAAATATAACGATATTTCAAAATAACTATGTTTCAAGATAATCCTCTACTCGCACAACTTAAACAACAAATCTACGACAGCAAAGAGCATGTAGAAGGCGTGGTAAAAAGCACAGATAAAGCCTACGGTTTTTTAGAGTGCGATAAAAAAACCTATTTCATCGCACCGCCATCAATGAAAAAAGTGATGCATGGCGACAAAATCAAAGCCACTATTGAAAAACAAGGCGACAAAGAACAAGCCGAGCCAGAAGCCTTAATTGAGCCAATGCTCACACGTTTTATCGCAAAAGTGCGGTTCAATAAAGACAAGAAATTACAAGTGCTGGTGGATCACCCAAGCATTAATCAACCCATTGGCGCACAACAGGCGAAATCTGTTAAAGAAGAACTGCAAGAGGGCGACTGGGTCGTCGCAAATTTAAAAAACCATCCATTACGTGACGATCGCTTTTTCTACGCCACAATTAATCAATTTATTTGCCGAGCTGATGATGAATTAGCCCCTTGGTGGGTCACATTGGCACGCCACGAACAATCGCGCCATCCCGTGCAAGGCACAGAATCTTATGAAATGTTAGATCAAAAAACACGCGAAAATCTGACCGCACTTCATTTTGTAACCATTGATTCCGAAAGCACAATGGATATGGACGATGCCTTATATATCGAACCCATAGCACAAAACAGCACACAAACAGGCTGGAAATTAGTGGTCGCCATTGCTGACCCAACCGCTTACATCGCCTTAGATTCTCAAATTGAACAAGAAGCCAAACAGCGTTGCTTCACAAATTATTTACCGGGCTTTAACATTCCAATGTTACCCCGTGAATTATCCGATGAATTATGTTCCTTAATCGCCAATGAAACCCGCCCCGCACTTGTCTGTTATATCGAAACCGATCTTGCAGGCAACATCACAGCCAAACCGAATTTTGTTTCCGCTTATGTACAATCTAAAGCCAAACTGACTTACAACAAAGTGTCGGATTATTTAGAACAGGCAGACAATGCATGGCAGCCAGCAACGCCAGAAACAGCACAACAAATTCACTGGCTACATCAATTTACCAAAGCTCGCATTCAATGGCGCAAAACCCATTCCTTATTCTTTAAAGAAAAACCCGATTATGCCTTTGTGCTGGCAGAAAACGGCAAAGTGCAAGAAATCAAAGCAGAATATCGCCGCATTGCCAATCAAATTGTGGAAGAAGCAATGATTATTGCCAACATCTGCGCCGCCCAATTTTTACACGAACAGGCAAAAACAGGCATTTTCAACGCCCACAGCGGTTTTGATAAAAAATACTTAGAAAATGCGCACCATTTCTTAATGGCAAATTTAGCCAATGAACAAAATCAAACTGAACTGGCAGAACGTTATTCAGTAGAAAACTTAGCAACCTTAAACGGCTATTGCCAAATGCGTCACGATATTGAACCCATCGAAAGCGATTATTTAGAACTGCGTTTACGCCGTTATTTAACTTTCGCCGAATTTAAATCAGAATTAGCACCGCACTTTGGTCTTGGTTTAGAAGGCTATGCCACTTGGACATCGCCCATCCGCAAATATTCAGATATGGTTAATCATCGCTTAATCAAAGCCGTGCTGGCAAAACAGCCTTATGAAAAACCACAAAATGACGTGTTGGCACGTTTGCAAGAGTCTCGCCGCCAAAATCGCCTAGTGGAACGTGATATTGCCGATTGGCTATATTGCCGTTATCTTGCTGACAAAGTGGCTGAAAATGTGGAATTTAATGCAGAAGTGCAAGATGTAATGCGTGCAGGCTTACGCGTACAACTGCTCGAAAATGGTGCATCGCTATTTATTCCTGCCGCCACGTTGCACAACAACAAAGAAGAAATACAGCTAAACCCTGACGAACTCGCCCTCTATATAAAAGGCGAACGCACTTACAAAATAGGCGACATTGTGAAAGTGAAACTCACAGAAGTGAAAGAAGCAACTCGCAGTATTGTGGGCGAAATACTTCAATAAATTGCCGTTCCAATATGTTACGGAAGACGGCAAAACCGTTGTGAAAGTGGGCAATGGGTATTACGAAGCCAAGCAAGACGGTTCGGCGGATATGGATAAAAAAGTCAAAAATGGCGAGCTGGTGAAAACTAAAGTGAAATTGGTATCGGCAAACGGTACAAATCCGGTGAAAATCAGCAATGTTGCGGAAGGCACGGAAGATACCGATGCGGTCAGCTTTAAGCAGTTGAAAGCCTTGCAAAACAAACAGGTTACGTTAAGCGCGAGCAATGCTTATGCCAATGGCGGTAGCGATGCCGACGTCGGCAAGGTAACTCAAACTTTAAGCAATGGTTTGAATTTTAAATTTAAATCCACAGACGGCGAGTTGTTGAACATCAAAGCAGACAAGGACACGGTTACCATTACGCGGGCAAGCGGTGCGAATGGTGCGGCGGCGACTGATGCCGACAAGATTAAAGTGGCTTCAGACGGCATTAGCGCGGGTAATAAAGCAGTTAAAAACGTCGCGGCAGGCGAAATTTCCGCCACTTCCACCGATGCGATTAACGGCAGTCAGTTGTATGCCGTGGCAAAAGGGGTAACAAACCTTGCTGGACAAGTGAATAAAGTGGGCAAACGTGCAGATGCAGGTACAGCAAGTGCATTAGCGGCTTCACAGTTACCACAAGCCTCTATGCCGGGTAAATCAATGGTTTCTATTGCGGGAAGTAGTTATCAAGGTCAAAGTGGTTTAGCTATCGGGGTATCAAGAATTTCCGATAATGGCAAATTGATTATTCGCTTGTCAGGCACAACCAATAGCCAAGGTAAAACAGGCGTTGCAGCTGGTGTTGGTTACCAGTGGTAAAGTTTGGATTATCTCTTTCAAAAAGCGGCATTTGCCGCTTTTTTTATGGGTGGTATTATTGTTTCAACCAAATGAATTTGTGTTAAATTTCCTTTTGATGGTTAAAGCGTAATGTTTTTAAATTGAATTAAAAAGATGAAAATAAAGACTTGACAAAATCTATAAATATCCTTTAAAAGAGAGCTGTAACAAAAAAATAACAAATCACATAACATCATATAAAGGGTATCTTATGAATATCGTTCCGATCAGTGAATCGGCGGTGGTTTGCTCTTTGCCACCCCCAGCTTCCATTCAACAACAACGCCAATTATGGGCGTTTGCTCGTCAATTGCAATCAGAACAAGATATTGTAGAAGTTGTCTTGGGAATGAATAATCTTACGGTTTTTACCGATTTTTTCGTGGATTTTAAGCCGCTTGTGCAACGTTTAGAACAACTTTGGGCTGAGTTGAAAGTATCGGATTTTCAAGGGCGTCATATTGAAATTCCTGTTATTTATGGGGGAGAGCGAGGTCAGGATTTATCTGATGTAGCGAAATTTCATCAGACAACACCAGAGCGGATTATTCAGATGCACAGTGAGCCTATTTATACTGTGTATATGATTGGCTTCCAAGCGGGTTTTCCTTATTTGGGTGGTTTACCTGAAAATTTACACACGCCGCGCCGCGCGTCGCCAAGAACGGTTGTTCCTTCTGGTTCTGTTGGTATTGGGGGGCGCAAACGCGCGCAAGATATTTCTAATGCGGTTTTTCCGAAAGCAGGGTATTTTCTTGCTGCGCTGATTGTGATGGGCGGGCTGGCTTTTAATATTGGTAATGTTGGCGGCGCGGGGCTTGGTTTAAATTCTATTTTTGGTATAGCACCAGAAATGGGCGCAGTGATTAGTGGTATTATTGCTATTTTGATTTTTTTGCGTAAAGAAGCAGGCTTATTAATGGATCGTTTTGCGCAATTAATGGGCTTTATTATGGTTGCGCTCACATTTTATGTAATGTTTAAAACTGAACCACCTGTGGCTGAAGCAGCGTATCATTCCTTTATTCCAGAACAAATTGATCCTATTGCTATTGTTACATTAGTGGGGGGAACCGTAGGCGGTTATATTACTTTTGCAGGCGCGCATCGTTTATTAGATGCGGGCATTCAAGGCGAAAAAGCAATGGCTGAAGTGAGCCGTAGTTCTGTTTCAGCCATTTTAATTGCTTCAACAATGCGTGTTGTATTATTTCTTGCGGTGCTTGGTGTGGTCTCAAAAGGTGTGTCTCTTAATCCTAAAAATCCAGCTGAAACGCCTTTTGAATATGTAGCAGGCAATTTTGGTCAAGTGTTATTTGGAGTGGTTATTTGGGCTGCGTCTGTCACATCTGTTATTGGTGCGGCTTATACTTCAGTTTCTTTCTTAACGACCCTTTGTCCAACCATTGAACGCAATCGTAATCGTTGGATTATTGCTTTTATTGTGATTTCTACTGTTGTTTTAGTCACTGTGGGAAAACCTGCTGCGGTATTAGTCTTTGTGGGAACATTAAATGGCTTAATATTGCCAATTGCATTGGCATTAATTTTGTTAGCTGCTTACAGAAGTGATATTGTTGGCACTTATAAACACCCTGTTTTTTTAGCTTTTTCAGGCTGGTTTGTTGTGATTATTATGGCAATATTAAGTGGAAAAACGATTATTTCTTATATTTCTAGTTTTTTTAGCTAACTAATATTTTGTGAAAGAATCTGCATTTCATGATGTTAAATATCAGTCATTGAAATGCAGATTTTATTATTTATTTTTTGCCTAATTGTGGCAATACGGAATCTTTAATTGCGCTTAATAAACCTGTTTGTGCATAGATGCTAAGTTTACCGCGGGTGTCTGATACATCTAAATTACGCATTGTTAATTGACCGATACGATCAATTGGATCAAATGGCGCATCTTCCACTTTTTCCATACTTAAACGCTCTGCTTCGTAGGTTAAGTTTGGCGATTCGGTATTTAAAATTGTGAAGTCGTTACCACGACGAAGTTCAAGGGTTACTGTGCCTGTAATTGCTTTTGCCACCCAACGTTGTGCTGTTTCACGCAACATTAATGCTTGCGGATCAAACCAACGACCTTGATATAACAAACGACCTAAACGAATGCCATTAATACGATATTGTTCGATGGTGTCTTCATTGTGAATACCTGTGACTAAACGTTCGTAAGCGATATGTAATAATGCCATCCCTGGTGCTTCATAAATACCACGAGATTTGGCTTCAATAATACGATTTTCGATTTGGTCTGACATTCCTAAACCATGACGACCACCGATACGATTGGCTTCCAGAATAATATCAACTGCATTATCAAAACGTTTACCATTTAATGCCACAGGGACACCTTCTTCAAAAGTGACGGTGACTGTTTCAGGTTTAATTTCAACCTTTTCATCCCAAAATGCGACACCCATAATCGGCTTAACAATTTTCATTCCTGTGCTTAATTGTTCTAAGTCTTTTGCTTCATGGGTTGCGCCGAGCATATTGGAATCAGTGGAATAGGCTTTTTCAACGGACATTTTATAGTCAAAACCATTTTCGATAAGGAATTGAGACATTTCTAAACGACCGCCAAGTTCTTCAATAAATTGTGCATCTAACCAAGGTTTATAGATTTTTAAATTTGGGTTTGTTAATAAACCATAACGATAGAAACGCTCAATATCATTCCCTTTGAAAGTGGAGCCGTCGCCCCAAATGTTTACATCATCTTCTTTCATTGCTGCAACGAGCATTGTGCCTGTTACTGCGCGACCAAGAGGCGTTGTATTGAAGTAAGGAATGCCGCCTGTAGAAATATGGAATGCACCACATTGAATTGCGGCAATGCCTTCATGAGCAAGCTGAGCACGACAATCAATTAATCGCGCGTTTTCTGCACCATACGCCATGGCTTTTTTAGGGATTGCATTGTAATCATCTTCATCGGGTTGCCCTAAATTAGCGGTGTAGGCATAAGGCACTGCGCCTTTTTGACGCATCCAAAGTAATGCTGCGCTAGTGTCTAAACCACCAGAGAAAGCGATCCCCACTTTTTGTCCTTTAGGTAAATTCTGTAGAATAGTATTTGACATATATTTTCCTTACTAATAATTAGAATTGAATAAATAATCGATTTTTATGAATAAAAATTCGATAAAGTATAACCGCACTTTTCCTCTTTGTCTAGTGTTTTGTACATTAAAAGCAAAAATCTTTATTTAGCTTTATGCATAAAAAATCCTAATTTTCATTTTGTTAATAAATCCAGTGCTTCTTGATATTTATCAACGGTTTTCTGAATAATATTTTCTGGCACTTTTGGTGCGGGAGCTTGTTTATTCCAGCCGCTATTTTCTAACCAATCGCGCACAAATTGTTTATCGAATGATGGGGGATTTGTTCCTGCTTGGTAAGTATCCACAGACCAAAAACGGCTAGAGTCTGGTGTTAATACTTCATCCATTAAGGTAAGCGTGCCATTTTCATCTAAACCAAATTCAAATTTTGTGTCACAAATAATAATCCCTTTAGTCAGTGCATATTCTGCAGCCACGGTATAAAGTGCGATAGCTTTTTCTTTTACTTGTGCGGCTAAATCAGCCCCGATAAGTTTTTCGCATTCTGCATAGCTGATATTTATATCGTGGTTGCCAACTTCTTCTTTGCTTGATGGCGTGAAAATAGCTTCGGGTAATTTACTCGCTTCCACCAAGCCTTCAGGCAATTTTAATCCGCAAATCGTGCCAGTTTGTTTGTAATCTTTTAAACCACTGCCAGTTAAATAACCACGTACGATAGATTCAATTTTAATTGGTGTTAAACGTTTACACACGACGGCGCGATCTTTGATTAAATCCGCTTCTTCTTTTGGTAACACATCATAAACACTCTCACCAGTGAAATGATTGGGCATAATGTGAGCAAGTTTATTAAACCAAAAATTGGAAATTTGAGTTAGGATTTCGCCTTTTCGTGGAATGGGATCATCTAAAATAACATCAAAGGCAGATAAGCGGTCAGAAGCAACCATTAGCATGCGTTTATCATCGATTTCATAGAGATCGCGTACTTTGCCTGAATAGATTTTTTTTAGACTTAAAATGGGGAGTTGTTGTGTCATTGTTTTGCACCTGTATGAAAGTAAAAACTGGTGCGTATTGTACCGCACTTTTAAATCAAATAAAGCAAACGTTTGCTATTTTTAAAAAGAAATAAAAATCCTCTGAAATGTCAGGGGAAGTATAGGGGGAAAATGTTTATTATTGGAAATTTAGTAAATCCTACGGCTTAATTATTGAGCGGGTGGATTGGGATTATCCAATACGTCCCACAGGCTTTCTTGTGGTGGTGTTTCTGTTTCAGTTGTTGGCGTGAGAGAGGGAGATGATGTTTCGCCACAGAAATTCTGACCATTATTTAGCCAAACAGGAATTGTTCGATAACTCTCACAATCCCAGTCACCGTATTGATTTATCCCCACCCATTTCACTGTTGTAGGGGGAGTAATTGTTAATTTTTCAATATTTGTACGGTTTAAATAATCTTTATAAATTTGCAATGCGCCAGAAGCACCAGTCAGTTTTGTTTCGCCGTTATCATCGCGACCAAGCCAGACGGTGCTGATATTTTTTCCGTCAATTCCCACAAACCACGTATCGCGCGATTCATTGGTTGTGCCTGTTTTGCCTGCTAAATGTAAATCAGCGTAATCCTTTTGCAAACTACGTGCAGTGCCTCGTTCAACAGTTTGTTGCATTGCAAATAAGGTTTGGAATGCCGCTTCTTGTGGCACCACTTGTTTTGCACTTTTATCGTGTTGAAAAATTAGGTTACCTTGACGATCTGCAATACTATCGACGGTTGTAAGCACAATTCTCCCACCTTGATTGGCAAGGGTTTGATAAAGTTTTGTGACATCATAAGGCGAGATGGTATAAGAACCGAGCAACATCGCAGGCACTTTAGGAATTTCCACGTTGTCCCAGCCCATCGCTTTTTGCGTGTCAATAACTTTGCTCAAGCCGACTTTCATTCCAATATTCACAGTAGGAATATTTAAAGAACGTGCTAAGGCATCCATTAACATTACTGAACCACTATATTTTTTGTCATAGTTGCGTGGCTGCCACGGAGGACTACCTTTGTCATTAATCGTAATTGGTTGGTTATTAATTGGGGTATTTAAACGGAACTGTTCTGGGTTAGAAAGTGCGGTCAAATAAATAGAAGGTTTTACTAAAGAACCAATCTGACGTTTTGCCATTAATGCACGATTAAAGCCTGCATATTGCGTTTGTAAACCGCCAACTACTGCACGAATTTCGCCTGTGCGATAATCCGTTATAATCATCGCCCCCTCTAAATGGGGATTTTTCGTTTTCAGTTGTAATTGCGAAACGGTATTGACCACTGCATTTTCTGCTTGAGCTTGTTGTTTTAAATCCATTGTGGAAAAAATACGTGCGCCAAGTAAGCTCGATATTTTGTGTTCGCCCAGTTCACGGCGTAAATCTGCTTGTAAAGTTTGAATAAACGCAGGGTATTTACGCGAGATTTGCCCTTTCTTTTGCACACCTAAGGGTCGCTGACTTAATAATTGATAAAGTTCATCGCCGATCATTTTATGTTCAAGCATTAGCTTTAAAACAATGTTGCGACGTTCGAGCGCGTTTTGTGGATTACGCCACGGATTATAAAGTGAAGGCCCTTTGACCATCCCCACTAAAAGGGCAATTTGATCTAAGCTAATTTCACGAATCGAACGTCCAAAATAAAATTGGCTGGCTAATTCAAAACCGTGAATTTGCGTATCGCCATTTTGCCCGAGATAAATTTCATTGAGATAGGTTTCGAGAATTCGGTTTTTATCGTAACGCCAATCTAACACCAATGACATCAAGGCTTCGTTAGCTTTGCGTGTAATGGTGCGTTTGCGTGATAAAAATAAATTTTTCACTAATTGTTGAGTGAGTGTACTGCCGCCCTGTACCGTTTGACCTGCACGAATATTGGCAATTAATGCACGTAAAATCCCCACTGGATTAATGCCATTATGTTCATAAAAGCGGCGATCTTCCGTTAAAATTAATGTATCAATTAATAAACGGGGATAATTTTGTAAAGGAATAGCAAGGCGATCTTCGTTGTCTGATTGCAACATCGCAATCAACTTTGGTGCAAGACGAAATTCATCAACAGTTTTGACCGTCACTAAATCTTCAATGCGAGATAACTTATTATTGTTAAAACGCAAGCGTAAAACTCGCTGAGGTTCTGCTTTATCGGGGAAAGGAAAAGCACGGCGAAATACTACAATGCTATCATCTTCTAATTTGAAATCGCCAGGGGCGGCAACCATTGTAGTTTGGCGATATTCGTTATCTAATAAAATTTGAATGACTTCATCAAAAGCGAGATTATCGGCAATTTTCACACTTTCTAAGCGACTATAAACTTCCGCAGGCAAATGCCAAATTTGACCGTCCATTTTAGAACGAATTTGCCAATCAAGATAACCGCCGTAAAAAATCGTTAAGACAAGTGCAGTGAAACTAAATTTAAGTAAAAAACCTTTAAAAGTGCGGTTATTTTTTGGCGTGTTTTTCGATGATTTTTTAGCGGAGTGTTGAGAAGTCATAGTGAGTTAAGCAATAAAATCAACATAAGATTGGAGAAAATGAATAAAATCTTGCGTACCGCAAAAAGCAAGGCTTTCTTCGTCATAATAATGGAAATCTTGTTCTAAAATTTCATCTGATTCAATGGCGAGATTGTTGGCACGCACCATTACTTCATCAGCATTTAAAAATAATGTATATTCCGCACCGACTAAGACTTTTTCTTGATTTTCAATAAGTGATTTTGCAGTGGAAAGTGCGGTTAAAATCTTGTCTGAATTTGACCGGACTTCTGTGTTGAACCAGTTAGCAAGGGCAATGTGTTCCATTGAACATTTGACAGATACATTGCCTTGATAATGTGTAAATTGAAAATCCATCTTAGATACTAAAGGATGAACCACAGCCACAAGTGCTGGTGGCATTTGGATTATTTACAGTAAAACGTGAACCCTCTAAACCCTCAGTATAATCGACTGTACCGCCGATTAAATACTGTAAGCTCATCGGGTCAATCACAAGTTGAACCCCTGATTTTTCAATGGTTAAATCGCCGTCATTGACTTTTTCATCAAAGGTAAAACCATATTGGAAACCGCTGCAACCACCCCCTGTGATATACACGCGTAATTTCAAATCAGTATTTTCTTCTTCGCTGATTAAACTTTTTACTTTATTTGCCGCTGCATCAGTAAATGTCAGTGGCACCGCAATATCATCTATCATAACTATTTCCTACTTTCCTAAAATTTCAATCCCGCCATTATCTAATAACCCTTTACTCCATTCAAGTGTAATCCAGTTTTTTCCTAGAAATCGTGCTATAATCTCGCAAAGTTTTTTCAAAAAAGTGAGATAAAAATGGCTATTCCAATTAGAACTGAAAAAGAAATTGTAAAACTGCGTGAGGCCTGCAAATTGGCTTCGGATGTGCTGGTGATGATTGAACCTTACGTAAAAGCAGGTGTAACTACAGGTGAACTTGATCGAATTTGCCATGAATATATGGTAAATGAACAAAAGGTTATTCCTGCTTGTTTGAATTATCACGGTTTCCCAAAGGCGACCTGTATTTCCATTAACGAAGTCGTTTGTCACGGTATTCCAAGTGACGATAAAGTGTTAAAAAATGGCGATATTGTGAATATTGATGTTACCGTGATTAAAGACGGTTATTTTGGCGATAACTCAAAAATGTATATCGTGGGCGGAGAAACAAATATTCGTAGTAAAAAATTAGTGGAAGCGGCACAAGAAGCATTATATGTTGGGATACGCACTGTAAAACCCGATATTCGTTTAAATGAAATAGGTAAAGCTGTGCAAAAATATACGGAAAGCCAGACTTTCAGCGTTGTGCGTGAATATTGCGGACACGGCGTTGGTACGGAATTTCACTGCGAACCTCAAGTATTGCATTATTACGCCGATGATGGCGGTGTAATTTTAAAACCCGGAATGGTGTTTACCATTGAGCCAATGATTAATGCGGGCAAAAAAGAAGTGCGCGTAATGGGAGATGGTTGGACAGTAAAAACCAAAGATCGCAGCCATTCAGCACAATATGAACATCAACTTGTTGTCACCGAAACTGGTTGTGAAGTGATGACTATTCGCGATGAAGAAATTGCAGAAGGGCGAATTTCACGGATTATGGTGAATGTGTAATTGACATTAAATTATAAGATAAGGGCGTAGATATACGCCCTTTTTGTTTTTCTTTATAATAAAACGACTTAGATCTAATAAAAGGCAATTCATATGCTGTTTTCTCCGACGCTATCTTCTCCTTTAACGCCAAGTGCGGTCAAAATTGAGCGAGAAAATCTCAAGCAATTTGAGCTCGAGAATTTTTCTTGTTATTCCATTTTTGAGCTTATTGAAAATCGCTGTGATTTTTATGATGCCTTATTGATTCAACTTTGGCAGGAAATGGAGTTAAGTGAACAACAGGAGATTTCTTTAATTGCGGTGGGCGGTTATGGACGGCGTGATATGTTTCCTTTGTCGGATTTAGATTTTTTGATTTTAGTCGAGCAAACCCCAATCCCTGAGATTGAAGAAAAAATTACTCAATTTATCCAATTTTTATGGGATTGTGGCTTTGAGGTGGGAAATAGTGTTCGAACCTTAGCACAATGCGAATCGGAAGGAAAACAAGATATTACGATTGCCACCAATTTATTAGAAGCAAGATTTCTCACTGGAAATCGACCGCACTTTGATGCGCTAAATGAATTGGTAAAACGTGCTGATTTTTGGTCGAAAGAAGATTTTTTTAATGCCAAAGTGCAAGAGCAAATAGAACGTTATCAGCGTTATCACAATACGGCTTATAACCTTGAGCCAGATATTAAGTACAGCCCTGGTGGCTTGCGTGATTTGCATTTGTTGTATTGGGTGGCGTTGCGTCATTCGGGGGCTTTGACTCTTGAGGCCATTTTACAAAGTGGTTTTATTTATCCTCAAGAATATCAGCAACTACAAGAAAGCCGTGCATTTTTATTTAAAGTGCGGTTCGCTTTGCATTTGATTTTGAAACGTTACGATAATCGTCTGTTGTTTGATCGCCAAATTAAAGTTAGTGAATTGTTGGGCTTTCGAGGGGAAGGCAATCCAGCTGTGGAAAAAATGATGAAATGTTTTTTCCAAGCATTGCACCGAATTTCGCTGATTAGTAATTTGCTGATTCAGCATTATCGAGAAAATGTGCTTTCATCAAATAAGGCTACTGTGATTGACCAATTAGACGATGATTTTCAACTGATTAATCAATGTTTATGTTTGCGTAATAGTCGTGTTTTTCAAGAAAAACCAGCGCGAATTTTAGATCTATTCTTTTATTTAACGCAGTACGAACAGGCCAATATTCATTCTGATACTTTGCGTCAATTACAAATTTCCTTAGATCAATTACCACAAAAATTATGCGAAATTCCTGCAGCTCGAGAAAAATTTCTACGTTTGTTTAATCAACCTAATGCAATTAAGCGTGCGTTTATGCCGATGCACCAATATGGCGTATTAACAGCTTATCTTCCGCAATGGCAAGCCATTGAGGGCTTAATGCAATTTGATTTGTTCCATATTTATACGGTGGATGAGCATACATTGCGCGTGATGTTGAAATTGGAAAGTTTTCTGTCACAGGAAAGTGCACAAGAACATCCTATTGCTCATCGAATTTTTAGCCAACTTTCTGACCGCACTTTACTTTATATTGCGGCGTTGTTCCACGATATTGCAAAAGGGCGGGGCGGTGATCACGCAGAACTTGGCGCAGAAGATGTGGCAGACTTTGCGCAATTACATGGTTTAGATCGCCGAGAAATTGATACCCTTGCTTGGCTAGTTCAATCCCATTTGCTGATGTCAATTACGGCACAACGCCGTGATATTCATGATCCTGAAGTGGTTATGAATTTTGCGGAAGCCGTGCAAAATCAAGTTCGATTAGATTATCTGACCTGTTTAACGGTGGCGGATATTTGTGCAACCAATGGTAATTTATGGAATAGCTGGAAACGTTCGCTTTTTGCCTCTTTATATGAATTTACAGGACGGCAATTTTCACAAGGCATGAAAGAATTGCTTGATTATTCAGAAAAATCGGCAGAAAACCGAAAACTTGCACAGCAAATTTTAACGCAGGATTATTCCGATATTGCACCAATCTCTATTGAGAAATTATGGACTCGTTGTCCAGAAGATTATTTTGTGCGTAATACGCCAAAACAAATTGCGTGGCATACAAGTTTGCTGGTGGATTTCGTTGAGGCATTATTAGTGAAAATTAGTAATCGCTTTTCACTTGGCGGCACAGAAGTGTTTATTTATTGCCAAGACCAACCGCACTTATTTAATAAAGTGGTGAGTACCATTGGCGCAAAAAAATTCAGTATCCACGATGCGCAGATTATTACGACACAAGATGGTTATGTTTTTGATAGCTTTATCATCACAGAACTTAACGGTGAATTAGTGGAATTTGATCGTCGCCGAGAACTAGAGCAAGCTCTAACATTAGCCCTTCAAAGTGAAAAATTGCCCGCACTTTCTATTACGCCGAATCGTCAGCTTCAACATTTTATTGTACAAACCGACGTGCGTTTTTTACATGAAAACAAAAAAGAACATACTGAAATGGAACTGGTTGCCTTGGATAAACCCGGTTTATTAGCCCAAGTGAGCCAGATTTTTACTGAGTTAAATCTAAATTTATTAAATGCGAAAATTACCACCGTAGGCGAAAAAGCCGAGGATTTTTTTATTTTGACGAACCAATTTGGGCAAGCTCTGGATTCTCAACAAAGAGAAATATTACGTAACGTGCTGTATCGAAATATTGGATAGTCCTTTTTATAAAAATATATTTCTAGGTAAATTTGCCTTATGTTATCCTTTACAAAAAATTTTAGGGTCACACTATGCTGAGTATTTTTGTTACTTTTCTTGGTGCATTTTTAACATTGATTGTGATGCGACCACTTGCCAATTGGATTGGATTAGTTGATAAGCCAAACTATCGTAAACGTCATCAAGGCACAATTCCACTAATCGGTGGCGTATCGCTTTTTGTTGGAAATCTTTGCTATTATTTGATGGAATGGGATCAACTTCGATTACCGTATCTTTATTTGTTCAGTATTTTTGTTTTATTGGCGATTGGGATTTTAGATGATCGCTTTGATATTAGCCCTTTTTTAAGAGCAGGCATTCAAGCAATATTGGCGATTTTAATGATCGATCTTGGGAATATTTATCTTGATCATCTTGGTCAAATTTTAGGGCCTTTCCAATTAACGCTCGGTTCAATTGGTTTGATTATTACCGTTTTTGCTACTATTGCGATTATTAATGCCTTTAATATGATTGATGGTATTGATGGATTGCTTGGGGGACTCTCTTGTGTTTCTTTTGCCGCGATTGGTATTTTAATGTATCGAGATGGGCAAATGGATATGGCGCATTGGAGTTTTGCTTTAATCGTATCGATTTTACCTTATTTGATGCTCAATCTAGGGATTCCATTTGGACCAAAATATAAGGTGTTTATGGGGGATGCTGGGAGTACATTAATTGGCTTTACCATTATTTGGATTTTGTTATTGAGTACGCAAGGAAAAGGGCATCCGATGAATCCAGTAACCGCACTTTGGATTATTGCGATTCCTTTGATTGATATGGTTGCGATTATTTATCGCCGTGTACGTAAAGGTAAAAGCCCATTCCGTCCAGATCGTTTACATGTTCATCATTTAATGGTAAGAGCGGGTTTAACATCAAGACAAGCCTTTTTATTGATTACGTTTGTTTCTGCAGTTTGTGCAACTATCGGTATTTTAGGGGAAGTTTATTATGTGAATGAGTGGGCGATGTTTGTTGGCTTTTTCATTTTATTTTTCCTTTATGTCTATTCAATTACGCATGCATGGCGAATTACCCGTTGGGTAAGAAGAATGAAACGTCGTGCAAAACGGTTGAAGAAAGCATAAAAAAATAAAGGCTTGTGTTATTAAATCACAAGCCTTTATTTTTTGAGAAAATTCACCGCACTTTTTAAGATTTTGGTGATCTATTTTTGTAGATAGAAAAAATCCCCAGCCTTTTGGTTGGGGATTGAAATCTGGAGCGGGAAACGAGGCTCGAACTCGCGACCCCGACCTTGGCAAGGTCGTGCTCTACCAACTGAGCTATTCCCGCAGTTCACATCAGTGAATGAACCCACATTATACAAATATTTTTAGGGCTTGCAAGGGCAATTTCATAAAAAGAAATTTTTTGTTGAAGTTTTCGTCAATCTAATTTTATGAAGTGTCCGCGATAATAAGCCAGCTCTTTAATGGATTCTCGAATGTCATCTAGCGCTAAATGCGTATTCTCTTTTTTAAAGCCTTCTAAAATTTCAGGTTTCCAACGTGCTGCAAGTTCTTTTAATGTGCTCACGTCTAAATGACGATAATGAAAATAATCGGCTAAATCTGGCATATATTTCACTAAGAATCGTTTATCTTGGGCAATGCTGTTACCGCAAATTGGCGATGCACCTTTGGGAACCCACTTTTTTAAAAAGTCTAAGGTTTGTAATTCTGCTGCTCGTTCGGTAAGTTTGCTGGCTTTTACGCATTCAATTAAGCCGTTTTCACTATGCGTTTTTTGGCACCAATCATTCATTTTATTGAGTAATTCATCAGGCTGATGAACCGCTAATACTGGGCCCTCTGCCAAAATATTTAAATTTTTATCTGTCACAATAGTCGCAATTTCAATAATACGTTCTTTTTCCGGTTCTAAACCAGTCATTTCTAAATCAATCCAAATAAGATTTTGTTTATCGAATGACATAATATCAGGTATCCTATGCAAAAATTTTTTTCATTTTACCAAAAACAAGGGAAAAAACGACCGCACTTTTATGGCTAAACGTAAATTAACTAAAAACCAAACTCGAAGAATTCAATCAAATAATGCGAAAACATTACATCGCCACAAGAAAAAAGACATTGAATGGTCAGATGAAATGCTGGGCGAATCGCAAGAAGGCGTTGTTGTCACGCGTTATTCGATTCATGCAGATGTCGAAAATGAACAAGGCGAAATTTATCGTTGTAATTTGCGTCGTACCTTGTCGAGTTTGGTGGTGGGAGATAAAGTTGTTTGGCGTAAAGGCAATGAACAATTACAAGGTGTGAGCGGCGTGATTGAGGCGATCCATCCCCGAGAAAATGAAATTTCCCGCCCTGATTATTATGATGGTTTGAAACCCATCGCGGCGAATATTGATCGTATTATTATTGTATCAGCGGTGTTACCAACGCTTTCCTTAAATATTATCGATCGTTATCTTGTTGTGTGTGAAATTGCGGGAATCACGCCTCTCATTGTTTTGAATAAAGTGGATTTACTGGCGCAGGAACAGCGTCAAGAAATTGAAGAACAACTTAAAATTTACCAAGATATTGGCTATGAAATTTTAATGATTTCAGCAAAGAGCGGTGAAAATATGGAAAAATTGACCGCACTTTTGGCACAAGGCACGGCGATTTTTGTTGGGCAATCTGGTGTTGGTAAATCGAGTTTAATTAATCATATTTTGCCTAGCGTAAACGCTCAAGTAGGGGATGTGAGCGAAACATCAGGGTTAGGGCAGCATACCACGACATCGTCACGTCTTTACCATTTGCCACAAGGCGGTAATTTAATTGATTCGCCCGGAATTAGAGAATTTGGCCTTTGGCATTTAGATGCAGAGCAAATCACAAAAGGCTATCGAGAATTTCAATATGTTTTGGGCACCTGTAAATTCCGTGATTGTAAACATTTGAGCGACCCTGGATGTGCGTTACGTGAAGCCGTTGAGCAAGGCAAAATTTCGCCTATTCGTTATGATAACTATCATCGATTAATTGAAAGTTTAAGTGAAACAAAATCACAACGTCATTTTTCATTAGTTTAACGATTGAGATTGTGAATAATAAATAAACTATTTAGCTTATTTTTATGATTTAATTCAGGCTTTTTAGTGTTTATTCTTGATTATTTTGCTTTGAAAAAGGATACTAGGGCAATTTTCTGGTTTTATATTTTTAATTATTGATTAGTCGAGGTAGCATTATGTATTCAAAAGATGTGGAAATTATTGCGTCAAACGGTTTACACACGCGCCCTGCTGCACAATTTGTGAAAGAAGCGAAAGCATTTTCTTCTGAAATTACAGTAACCTCTGGGGGGAAAAGTGCAAGTGCAAAGAGCTTATTTAAGTTGCAAACATTAGCTTTAACGCAGGGAACAATACTTACCATTTCTGCTGATGGAGAAGACGAGCAACAGGCAGTTGAACATTTAGTCGCGTTAATTCCAACTTTAGAATAATTCTTACTTAGCCATAAAATTGTGAAATTTTATGGCTATTGTTTATTTATTACTTTGTTAATTGTTTCGGAAGGTATCTATGATTTCTGGCATTCTCGCATCCCCAGGTATTGCCTTTGGTAAGGCACTTGTTCTTAAAGAAGAAAAGATTGTTCTTGATACACAAAAAATTACTGATGATCAAATTGACGCAGAAGTCGCTCGGTTTTACGAAGGACGTGCTGCGGCGGTAGAACAACTTAATTCAATTAGAGAACGTGCATTAATTTCTTTAGGCGAAGAAAAAGCGGCAATCTTTGAAGGTCACTTGATGATTCTTGAGGATGAAGAATTAGAAGAAGAAATTCTTGATTATCTTCGTTCAAATAAAGTGAATGCAGGCGTTGCGGCGAGTAAAATTTTAGATCAACAAGTGACAATGTTATCTGAAATTGATGATGAATATTTGAAAGAACGTGCAGGCGATATTCGGGATATTGCTAACCGTTTAGTTAAAAATATTTTGGGAATGTACATTGTTGATCTTGGTGATATTCAGGAAGAATCTATTCTTGTTGCTTATGATCTGACTCCCTCAGAAACAGCTCAACTTAATCTTGAAAAAGTATTAGGGGTTGTCACTGATATTGGTGGTAGAACCTCACATACTTCTATTATGGCGCGTTCTTTAGAATTGCCAGCGATTGTCGGCACAAATAAAGTGACTAAATTAGTCAATACGGGCGATTATTTAATTTTAGATGCTATCAATAACCAAGTTTATATTAACCCAACAGCATCTCAGATTGATGAATTAAAAGCACTTGAAGCGAAAATTTCTGAGGAAAAAGCAGAGTTAGCTAAATTAAAAGATCTTCCTGCAATCACATTAGATGGACATAAGGTTGATGTGGTTGCGAATATCGGGACGATTCGTGATTGTGACGGCGCAGAACGTAATGGAGCGGAAGGGATTGGGCTATACCGAACTGAATTCTTATTTATGGATCGTGAACAGCTTCCCACAGAAGAAGAACAATTTATTGCCTATAAACAAGTGGTAGAAGCAATGAACGGACGTTTAACCGTGCTTCGTACTATGGATATTGGTGGCGATAAAGAGCTTCCATATTTAGATTTACCAAAAGAAATGAATCCATTCTTGGGATGGCGTGCGATTCGCATTGCGTTAGATCGCCGTGAAATTTTAAATGCACAATTACGCGCGGTGTTACGTGCTTCAGCGTTTGGTAAATTGGCGGTAATGTTCCCGATGATTATTTCTGTAGAAGAAATTCGGGAATTAAAAGCGGTTATTGAAACATTAAAAGCGGAATTACGTGAAGAGGGGAGACTGTTTGATAATAATATCCAAGTTGGTGTAATGGTAGAAACCCCCTCTGCCGCAGTAAATGCAAAATTTTTAGCAAAAGAAGTGGATTTCTTTAGTATCGGTACTAACGATTTAACTCAATATACTTTGGCTGTAGATCGCGGTAATGAGTTTATTTCCCATCTTTATAATCCGATGCACCCCTCTGTGCTTGGTTTAATTAAACAAGTGATTGATGCCTCTCACGCAGAAGGAAAATGGACGGGAATGTGTGGGGAATTAGCAGGAGATGAACGTGCGACTTTATTATTGCTTGGTATGGGATTAGATGAATTTAGTATGAGTGCGATTTCTGTACCTCGAATTAAAAAATTAATCCGTAATGTGAATTTTCAAGATGCAAAAGTGCTTGCTGATGCCGCATTACAAAAACCGACCGCTGCAGAAATTGATCAATTAATTGAAGAATTTTTGCTGGAAAATTCATTAAATTAAACAAAAGTATTTGATTTTACGTTAAAATAGCAACCATCTTGAATGGATAGGAGATTAAAATGGGCTTATTTGACAAGTTATTTGGTTCAAAAGAAAACAAATCTGTGGAAGTTGAAATTTATGCACCGATCTCTGGCGAGATCGTTAATATTGAAGATGTTCCCGATGTGGTTTTCTCTGAAAAAATTGTTGGTGATGGTGTTGCTGTTCGTCCTATTGGTAACAAAATCGTTGCGCCAGTGGATGGTGTGATTGGTAAAATTTTTGAAACCAATCACGCTTTTTCAATGGAATCAAAAGAAGGTGTAGAATTATTTGTACACTTTGGTATTGATACTGTTGAGTTAAAGGGGGAAGGCTTTACTCGTATTGCGCAAGAAGGGCAATCTGTTAAGCGTGGCGATACTGTGATTGAATTTGATCTTGCGCTATTAGAATCAAAAGCAAAATCTGTCTTAACACCAATCGTAATTTCAAATATGGACGAAATTTCTTGTATCGTAAAAAAATCAGGCGAAGTAGTGGCTGGAGAATCAGTGGTATTAGCCTTAAAGAAATAATTTGTTTACGGTAAAAAAAAGTCCGCCTTTGTGCGGATTTTTTATTTATTATAGTTACCTAGGGTAAGTATACCCTAGGCTAATTTAAGTGCTACCCCGTTGGGGTAGTTTGAAGTTCCTCAAAGAGGAACTACTATAATTAACCGTGGGTATACTTACGCCACGCCAGCAAAAGATTTCGCTTTGCAAAATATTCAATATGAATGTGGCGAAACACATCATTTAAAAGCACAAAGTGCGAGTATTTTATTAGTAATGAAAGGGCAGTTAAATTTACGCTCAGAAACGACCGCACTTTCTTTGAAACAAGGCGAGGCTGCTTTTATTACTGCAAATGCTTCTTATGAAGTGGAAGGCTTAATTGAAGGCTATGCCGTGGTCGCAAAATTGCCTTGATAAAGTCTTACCAAAAAAGTATAGTCCTCTTAATCTTTTATTAAGATTTATTTGTTTTAATACACACATCCAAGCAATGGTGCTTGAAATTAACTAACTTAAAAAGGAAACGTTATGAAAAAATTTGCATTAGCAACAATCTTCGCATTAGCAACCACTTCAGCATTTGCTGGTTTTAATGGTAATAATAGTCAAGGTGGTTTTCAACAAACAGCCCCTGCTGCAATTAGTGTAAAACAAGCTTTATCTGCAGCTGATAATTCAATGATCACTTTGGTGGGTAATATTACACAACAAATTGATGACGATGAATTTTGGTTTACTGATGGGACAGGGCAAATCAAGATTGAAATCAAAAAACGCGTTTGGAATGGTTTAAACGTAGATTCAAAGGATAAAGTGAAAATTTATGGAAAATTGGATAACGAAGCCTTTGAGAAAGCAGAACTTGATGTATTGCGCGTTGAAAAAGCAGAATAATTATCTTTGAAGATAGCGGGCGTTAGCTCGCTATTTTTGTTTATAAAGTGCGGTCAATTTTTTATGAGAATTTTATTGATAGAAGACGATAATCTAATCGGCAATGGGTTGCAGATTGGTTTAACTAAACTTGGTTTTGCGGTGGATTGGTTTACCGATGGAAAAACAGGAATGGCTGCTTTAACCTCTGCGCCTTATGATGCGGTGGTATTGGATTTAACCTTGCCTAAACTTGATGGATTAGATGTATTGCAACAATGGCGATCTAATCATCAAGATGTTCCCGTATTAATTTTGACTGCTCGCGATACTTTAGATGAACGAGTTAAAGGTTTACAAAGTGGTGCAGATGATTATCTTTGTAAGCCTTTTGCTTTGGCTGAAGTCGCCGCACGTTTACAAGCCCTTATTCGTCGTCGTTATGGACATCATCATTCGGTAATAGAACAGTCTGGTGTTAAGCTAGATCAGAATCAACGTTCTGTTTGGCTGAATAATCAACCCATTTCTTTAACAAGCCGTGAATATAAATTATTAGAGTTATTTATGCTGAATAAAGATCGTGTGTTGTCTCGCACATCGATTGAAGAAAAATTATCCAGTTGGGATGAAGAAATTAGCAGTGGTGCATTGGATGTGCATATTTATAATTTACGCCAAAAATTGGGGAAACAATTTATTCGTACGGTACACGGTGTTGGATATGCTTTGGGACAAGTTGAAAAATGAAAAATAGAAGCATTACTTTGCGTCTTATTTCCGTGCTTTCTTTAACCGCACTTTTTGTTTGGCTTAGTTCTACGCTTGTGGCTTGGTGGCAAGTACGTCACGATGTGAATAAGGTTTTTGATGCACAACAAGTTCTCTTTGCCGAACGGCTTGCTAATTCTGATTTAAGTGCTATTTTGTTGGAATCTAGCACAAAGCTAGATAAAAATTCACAGTCGGCATTAAAAAAAAGTTATGACGATGATGCCTTAGCCTTTGCTATTTTTTCTAAAACAGGGAAACTTTTATTTAGTGATGGACGAAATGGAAAACGTTTTATTTTTAATTATAAAACGGGGTTCCATAATGCGAATATTTATGATGATGACGATAAATGGCGAATTTTTTGGCGTACGGCAGCGAATGGGAAATTGATTATCGCAGTAGGGCAAGAATTAGATTACCGTGAAGATTTAATTGAAGAAATGATTTTTGGGCAAATGTGGATTTGGTTTGCGAGTTTGCCTATTCTGATCATTATTTTAGGCTGGTTAATTCATAAAGAACTTCGACCAATTAAGCGTTTAAGTCAAGAAGTGCAAAGTCGAAAATCTGGCGATGTATCACTGCTTAATCCTTCGGGTTTACCCGTTGAAATGTTGCCCTTAGTAAAAAATTTAAATCAATTTTTTGACCGCACTTCGGCTATGTTGCAACGAGAACGTCGTTTTACTTCTGATGCAGCTCACGAATTACGTAGTCCATTGGCGGCATTGCGTATTCAAACTGAAGTTGCGCAACTCGCAAATGATGATGCGTCTTTGCGTGAGCAAGCCCTTACCCATTTAACGCAAGGAATTGATCGGGCTTCGCAATTGATTGAACAATTATTAACGCTCTCCCGCTTGGATAATTTGCAAGCCTTAGAAACACTACAGTTGCTTGATTGGGAAGCCATTGTTCAATCATTAATTTCTGAGTGTTATTTTGTGGCAGAAAAACGTAAAATTACCTTGGTTTTTGAGAAAGAATCTGAACCAAAGCAAAAACAAGGGCAATCAATTTTAGTTTCATTGATGCTTAGAAATTTACTCGACAATGCCATTAAATATTGTCCAGAAGAAACAACCGTTTCAGTAAAAATTGCATCTTCTGAGATTATTATTGAAGATAATGGTGGTGGCGTTGAACCTGAAGATTTGAAAAAACTTGGTCAGCGTTTTTATCGCCCAGCTGGGCAAAATGAAAAGGGAAGTGGTTTAGGGCTTTCTATTGTTATGCGAATTGCTGAATTGCACGGATTTAAAGTGCGGTTAGAAAATGTAATAAAAGAAAGCCAAAGAATTGGCTTAAAAGCAATAATATTCTTGTAGAAATGGCTTTAAAATAAATGATATTTGTGCGGTAAATTATTTTGTAAATTTTACCGCACTTTTCACTTTAGCTTTCACTAATTTGAAATAATGACTGTATTTTGTTAGTATATACAAGTTTTGGAAACAATCCTTCAATTCCTACTGAACGTTTCCTTCAAAATCGCACTTCTATGTGCTGTCCTTTGTAGTGGTTCCATTACACATTTTTGCCTCTAGGCAATGTTTATTAAATCTATCTTTAATCTATTCACTTAATCGTTAAGGGGAAAAGTTTGTCTTTATCTCAATTTATGACAAAGCGAACGTCATTTAATCCTTTGGTAATTGGCGTTACATTATTTTTTGTGTTGTTACTGATAGCAATGATTTTTATTGCGCCAGAGCAAACACAGGCATTATTGAATCAAGCTAAAAGTGGTATTTTTGCTAATTTTAGTTGGTTTTATGTGCTCACTTTTTCAGTGTTTTTAGGATTTTTATTAATTTTATCAGTAAGTAGTCTTGGCAATATAAAATTAGGGCAGGATGAAGAAGAACCTGAATTTAGTTTTTTATCTTGGCTTGCGATGTTATTTGCCGCAGGAATGGGGGTTGGGTTGATGTTTTTTGGCGTAGCAGAACCATTAACCCATTATCTTTCTGACATTACAGCAGGTTCTGCAGAACATAAACAACAAGAGGCTTTACTTCACACTCTGTTCCACTGGGGAATTCACGCTTGGGCAGTATATGGCACCATTGCTTTAGCATTGGCTTATTTTGGGTTTCGTTATAAATTACCTTTAGCGTTGCGTTCTTGTTTTTATCCTTTATTAAAAGATCGTATTAATGGCAAAATCGGCGATGCGATTGATGTTATGGCGTTACTTGCCACATTATTTGGGATTATTACCACATTAGGTTTCGGTTCATCACAGCTTGGTGCAGGGCTTGAACAAATAGGTTGGATAAGTCAGAACAGCTTTGCTTTACAAGTTGGCGTTATTGTTGTGGTAATGTGTTTAGCGGTGTTTTCTGCCATTTCTGGTGTTGGAAAAGGCGTGAAAATATTAAGTGAAATTAACTTAACTTTAGCATTTTGTTTACTTCTTTTTGTTTTAATTGCAGGGCCTACGTTATACCTTTTATCTGCATTTAGCGACAATATGGGAAATTATTTCAGCAATTTAGTGCAACTCAGTTTTAAAACCTATGCTTATGAACAAGAACATACTAGCTGGTTTAGTGGATGGACTGTGCTTTATTGGGCTTGGTGGTGTTCTTGGGCTCCGTTTGTGGGTTTATTTATTGCCCGTATTTCTAAAGGGCGAACTATCCGTGAATTTATTTTTGGTGTATTAGTTATTCCAAGTTTATTTGGTATTTTATGGTTTACTGTTTTTGGTAATACAGCGGTATGGCTAAATGATGGCATTGCTGCAGGCGGGCTTGGCGAATTTATTTCTTCCCCAGAAATTTTATTATTTAAATTTTTAAATTATCTGCCTTTGCCAACAATAACTGGTTTTGTGAGTTTATTAGTGATTTCATTGTTTTTTATCACTTCAGCGGATTCAGGTATTTATGTGTTAAATAACATTGCATCTCGTGATAAAAGTTTAGCTTCGCCTGCGTGGCAAGCCATAATGTGGGGAACTTTAATGTCTGTTGTTGCAATTGTGCTTATGCAGTCTGGTGGACTTGCTAATTTGCAAACAATGACATTAATTGTTGCTTTGCCTTTTGCTTTATTGATGTTGGTAATGTGTTTTAGTTTATGGAAAGGCTTAATTGCGGATAAAAAATATTTTTCTACTAAAGTCAATCCAACTAGCATTTTCTGGAGCGGCGATAAATGGAAATCACATTTAGAGCAAATGATGAACCAAACGCAAGAGAAAGATATTTTACGTTTCCTTAAAAATACGGCGTTACCCGCTATGCGAGAATTACGTCAAGAATTAACAGGAAAATATAATTTAAGTGTAGAAATCAACACATTATTTGAACAAGAAGAGCCAGCTTTGGAATTGGTAATTCATAAAGAATCAATGCGAGATTTTATGTATGGTATTAAATCTGTTGGGCGAGAAGTGTCAGAGCAATTAATTAACGATGAAAATTTACCGCACATTCAGCATAGTATTACTTACGAGCCTTACACTTATTTTTTTGATGGACGAGTCGGTTACGATGTTCAATATATGGATCAAGATGAATTGATTGCCGATATGTTGAAACAATATGAACGTTATCTAAGTTTGCTTGATGATGTGGGTCAGGAACTGATGGCACACGAGCAAACCGAACTAGCAGAGTAATCGATTTAAAGGTGCAACGTGTGCCAGTTTTGTGGTTATTTAACCTGATTAATCAAAAATTGGGTTAATAAAGAAACTGGGCGACCAGTTGCACCTTTATTTGCGCCTTGTAACCAAGCCGTACCTGCAATGTCTAAATGTGCCCAGCGATATTTTTTCGTGAAGTTAGACAAAAATGCACCAGCTGTAATTGCGCCACCCCAGCGACCACCAATGTTGGCAAGGTCGGCGAAAGGCGATTTAAGTTGCTCTTGATATTCTTCGTTTAATGGTAAACGCCACGCTTTGTCAGTGGTTTCTGTTGCGGCTTGGAGTAGTGCATTGGCAAGATTGTTATCTGTAGAAACTAAGCCGCTATTGTGTTGCCCTAGTGCAACCACACAAGCACCAGTCAAGGTTGCAACATCAATAACAAGCTCAGGTTCAAAACGCTCAACATAAGTAAGTGCATCACAAAGCACTAATCGACCTTCTGCATCAGTATTAAGAACTTCTACAGTTAAACCATTCATAGTGGTAAGAATATCGCCTGGGCGATAAGCATTGCCATCTGGCAGATTTTCACAACCTGCTAAAACACCAATAACGTTTAATGGTAAGTTCAACTGTGCAATGGCTTTCATTGTGCCGAAGACAGAGGCTGCACCGCACATATCATATTTCATTTCATCCATATCTGCGGCGGGTTTAAGTGAAATACCGCCAGCATCAAAGGTTAATCCTTTGCCTACAAGTACAATGGGTTTGGCGTTTTTATCTGGCGCATTATTGAATGTTAAAACAGACATATAAGCACGGTTTTCAGAGCCTTTTGAGACGGCAAGATAAGCGTTCATTCCAAGTTTAGCCATTTCTTCTTCATCCACAACTTTCAATGAAAGTGCGGTAGAATTTTCTGCTAAATTTTTTGCTTGCTCAGCAAGATAAGCTGGATTACAAATATTTGGTGGCATATTTGCGATGTCGCGTGCTGCTTTTATGCCTGAGCTAATGGCATTGGCGTGAGAAATAGCTTGTTGTGCTTGATTACAATCCGTATTAAAGATGAAAGATTCTAAAACAGAGGTTTCTGCTTTTTGAGATTTGAAATGATCAAATTGATAATTGGTGTGTTCAATCGTTTCAATGGCAAAGCGGATATTCCAATAAAGATCGCGATCTTTTAATTCAATTTCAGTTAAATAAGAAATGACTTCACGCGTGTTGGTTTCTTTTAGAGTCTTTAATACAGCTTGGATGATTTGTTTATATTGACGCTCTGTGAGTTCTCCTTTTTTGCCACAGCCAACGATTAATAGGCGTTTAGCAGATAAACCTTGAAGATCACGAAGTAAAATGGTTTGGGCTAATTTGCCAGTGAGCTCACCTGATTTCACTAAATCGTTTAAATAACCTTGGGTTAATTGATCGATTTCATTAAAACTTTTTGAAAATTTATTATTTTCATAGATGCCTAAAACAATGCAATCAGTGGCTTGAGAAAGTGCGGTATTTTTTGCTTGATATTTCATTTGTTGTCCTTAAATTTCTGTTTAATTCAGCGAAAATAAGTTATCATATGCGACCGATTTTATCCAGTTTTCCTCCGTTTTAGATTTAGAAAAACAAACGAAATAAGATGATTTTAATTCGATATTTAATAAAAGAAGTTTTCAAAAGCCAAATCGCAATTTTACTAATTTTGCTATTGATTTTTTTTAGTCAGCAGTTTGTGCGTGTATTAGGTGCGGCGGCAAATGGGAATGTGCCAGCTGATTTGGTTTTCTCTTTATTAGGCTTGGGAATGCCAACAATGGCGCAGTTGATGTTGCCACTATGTTTATTTATTGCGATTTTACTGACTTTTGGTCGCCTTTACGCTGAAAGTGAAATCACAGTGATGCGCGCGTGCGGTGTGGGGCAACGGATTTTGGTTAAAGTGGCACTGATTATGTCTTTATTAACGGCAGGTATTGCCGCTTATAACGCATTATGGCTTTCGCCTTGGGCAATTCAAAAACAAGTGAATATGGTGGAAGATGCAAAGGCTAATCCAACCGTTGGCGTGTTGTCTTCAGGTCAGTTTATTTCTACCAACAATAATAACGTTGTGTTATTTATTGATAAGATTAAAGATAATCAAATCCGCAATGTTTATTTATTTCAAATGACACCTCAAAAACAAACAAAACCTTCAGTGATAACAGCTGAAAAAGGGGAATTAATTGCGTTGCCAAATGGTGATCAAGTCTTAAATTTGAAAAATACAAAACGGGTTGAAGGAACCTCCGCTTTGCCAGATTTTCGCATTACGCATTTTGATGAATATCAAGCCTATTTAGGTTATCAATCCGCAGAAAATACCAATGATGAAGTAGCAGAATTAACATTGTCTCAACTTATCGATTTAGATTCTTCTTCTGCGAAAGCTGAATTGCATTGGCGTATTACCTTAATTTTGGCAGTGCCATTAATGGCATTGATTGCTGTACCATTAAGTCGCGTAAATCCTCGACAAGGTAGATTTGCCAAAATTTTACCCGCACTTTTACTCTATTTAATTTATTTCTTGTTACAAAGCTCTTTTAAATCTGCAGGTTCAGCGGGAAAATTAGAGGCTGAACTTTTAATGCCGCTTGTTAATATCGGATTTTTCTTACTTGCTGTGGTGTTGAATAGCTGGGACAGTGAAATAATGTATAAATTTCGCTATTTATTCAGTAAGAAAGGATCGGCAAAATGATAAATACCCTTGATCGTTATATTGGAAAAAGTATTCTTGGCGCGATTTTTGCTACTTTAATGACTTTAGTGGGATTGTCGGCGATTATTAAATTTGTCGAACAATTTCGTAGTGTAGGTAAAGGCACTTATGATATTTGGCAAGCGGTAATTTTTACTGGTTTAACTATGCCGAAAGATATTGAAACTTTCTTTCCTATGGCAGCATTGCTTGGGGCATTAATTGCACTAGGTAATCTTGCTAGCAGAAGCGAACTTGTTATTATGCAATCAGCTGGATTTTCTCGCTTTAAAATAGGTATAGCGGTAATGAAAACTGCATTACCATTAGTAGTATTTACAATGATTATTGGGGAGTGGGGAATTCCACAAACAGAACAATTTGCACGAGATATGCGTGCTAAGGCTCTTTCTAGTGGTTCAATACTTTCAATTAAAAATGGTGTGTGGGCGAAAGATGGTCATCATTTTGTATTTGTTAGGCGTGTGACGGATGATACAAAATTAGACGATATTTATATTTATACCTTTGATCAACAGCATAATTTAATAAAATTAAAACATGCAAACCAGGCGAGTTATTCTGAAGATGAAGCTAAATGGACATTGCGTCAAGTTAATCATTCAACGATTACGAAAGATGAAATCATCACAACGAATCATTTATCAGAAACTTGGGAAACTAGTTTGACACCAGATAAATTAGGTGCGGTTTCTTTGCGCCCGACATCATTATCTATCTCAGGTTTATATCATTACATTTCATTTCTGCGTGAAACAGGGCAAGATGTGAGTCGTTTTGAACTCACGTTTTGGCGTAAAATTTTCCAGCCTGTATCCGTTGGCGTAATGATGTTATTAGCCTTATCTTTTATTTTTGGCTCGCTACGCAGTGTGACTGCAGGTGCAAGGATAGTTACTGGGATTTGTGTAGGATTCTTATTTTATGTTGTTAATGAAATTTTAGGACAAACGAGTGTAGTTTACGGTATTCCTGCTATTTTTGGTGCATTGATCCCAAGCTTGCTTTTCATTGTAATGATTTGGTGGTTATTAAGTCGTAAGCGAGATTAATTTTAAGGAAATAAGTTAGCTGAATTGATTCATCGTTATTTGATAGATAAAAGAATGCTTGATTATGAATTTATTTAATGTAAATCCTGAAAATAATAAGTTTGCATAATAAATGAAGATCAAGCATTCTATATTGGTATAGACGTTTAGCCGTCTAAATGATTAAAAAATTACTTTAAATTGGGAGTTATTATGACAACATCACATATTTTAGGCTTTCCTCGTGTAGGGGCAAAACGTGAATTAAAATTTGCACAAGAACGTTATTGGCGTAAAGAATTATCAGAACAAGATTTATTAGATTTAGCGAAAGCATTGCGTGAAAAAAACTGGAAACATCAAGCAGCGGCGAATGCGGATTTCGTTGCAGTGGGCGATTTCACGTTCTACGATCATATTTTAGATTTACAAGTGGCAACAGGGGCAATTCCTGCTCGTTTTGGTTTTGATAGCCAAAATTTAACCCTTGATCAATATTTCCAACTTGCACGTGGTAACAAAGATCAATTCGCAATTGAAATGACCAAATGGTTTGATACGAACTATCACTATCTTGTGCCTGAGTTCCAAAAATCGACCGCTTTCAAAGCTAATCCAGCACATTATGTAAACCAAATCCGTGAAGCAAAAGCCTTAGGCTTAAACTTCAAACCGGTGATTGTTGGCCCATTAACATTCTTATGGTTAGGTAAAGAAAAAGGCGAAGCATTTAACCGTTTCGATTTATTAAATCAATTAGTGCCTGTTTATGTTGAAATATTAAATGCATTAGTGGCTGAAGGGGCAGAATGGATTCAAATTGATGAACCTGCATTAGCATTAGATTTACCAGCAGAATGGGTTGAAGCCTATAAATCTGTTTACACTGAATTAAGCAAAGTGAACGCAAAATTATTATTAGCCACTTATTTTGGTTCAGTTGCAGAACACGCTGAATTATTAAAAGCCTTACCTGTTGCAGGCTTGCATTTAGATTTAGTTCGTGCACCAGAACAACTTGCGGCATTTGAAGATTACAGCAAAGTGTTATCAGCTGGTGTGATTGAAGGCCGTAATATCTGGCGTGCAAACTTAAACAAAGTATTAGATGTATTAGAGCCATTAAAAGCAAAATTAGGTGAGCGTTTATGGATTGCACCAAGTTGTTCATTATTGCACACCCCATTTGATTTAGAAGTGGAAGTACAATTAAAAGAAAAAAATACCGCACTTTACAGCTGGTTATCTTTCACGCTACAAAAAGTAGAAGAATTAAACGTATTAAAACAAGCGTTAAATAATGGCAGAGCGTCTGTACAAGCAGCATTAGATGCAAGCCAAGCGGCAGCAGATGCACGCGCAATGTCAAAAGAAATTCATCGCCCTGAAGTGGCAGAACGTTTAGCAAACTTGCCAAAAGGTGCGGATCAACGTAAATCGCCATTTGCAGAACGTATCGTTAAGCAAAATGCGTGGTTAAATTTACCGCTTCTGCCAACTACAAACATTGGTTCATTCCCACAAACGACAGAAATTCGTCACGCACGTGCAAGTTTCAAAAAAGGCGAGTTATCTCTTGCAGATTACGAAGCAGCAATGAAAAAAGAGATCGAATATGTAGTACGTCGCCAAGAAGAATTAGATTTAGATGTATTAGTTCACGGCGAAGCAGAACGTAACGACATGGTGGAATACTTTGGGGAATTATTAGATGGTTTCGCATTCACTAAATTTGGTTGGGTACAAAGCTACGGTTCACGCTGTGTAAAACCACCAGTAATTTACGGTGATGTTACCCGCCCTGAGCCAATGACAGTACGCTGGTCACAATATGCGCAAAGTTTAACTAACCGTGTAATGAAAGGAATGCTCACAGGCCCTGTGACTATTTTACAATGGTCATTCGTGCGTAACGATATTCCACGTTCAACCGTATGTAAACAAATCGGCGTAGCATTATCTGATGAAGTGTTAGATTTAGAAGCAGCAGGCATTAAAGTCATTCAAATTGATGAGCCAGCCATTCGTGAAGGTTTACCGCTTAAACGTGCAGATTGGGATGCATATCTACAATGGGCAGGCGAAGCATTCCGTTTAAGCTCAATGGGCGTGCAAGATGATACGCAAATTCACACACATATGTGTTATTCCGAGTTTAACGACATCTTACCTGCCATTGCGGCATTAGATGCAGACGTGATTACCATCGAAACTTCACGTTCAGATATGGAATTATTAACCGCATTTGCAGATTTCAAATATCCAAATGATATTGGCCCAGGTGTTTACGATATTCACAGCCCTCGTGTACCAACGGCGGCGGAAGTGGAACACTTATTACGCAAAGCATTAAATGTAATTCCAAAAGAACGCTTATGGGTAAACCCAGACTGCGGTTTAAAAACGCGTGGTTGGGCAGAAACTATCGATCAATTAAAAGTGATGGTGGATGTAACCAAAAAATTACGTGCGGAATTAGCGTAAGCCATAATACATAAAGAATAATTTTCAAACACAACATAATTAAAGCCGAATCTCTATGGGATTCGGTTTTTCTTATAGATAAAATGTTGAATATAATAAAAAAGCCTTGAATTGATCTGCACTCCAAAAGTTGGACTAAACAACTAACTAAGGTGCAGATTTTTTATGAGCAAATACAATTTTCTTTTCAAACAACAAGTCATCGAGTTTTATAAGCAAATTATTCTACATAATGGGCTTTCCAATAACCAATCCACTCTTTTAATAAAACCATATTGCTATTCAATGCACCTAAGTCAGGAATAAAAGATTTTGCAGATAGATTTCCTTTGCTGCCATAGCTTGCCGCTGCAGCAGGAAGCACATCAAATCCTTGTTTTTCAAAAAGATATTTGGCGCGTTTCATATGCCATTGATTTGTTACTAAAATAATTTTTTGAATATGATCTTTAATTAAAATATTTTTAGTGAAACTGGCATTTTCTTCCGTATTACGGGCTTTATTCTCGATCCATTGTGTTGGCACATTAAAGAATTGGTTAAGTTCTTTTGCCATTAAGTCACCTTCAGAAATGCCTATCAAAGAATAGCCTGTGGTTAAAACAGGTAAGCCCGTTTCTTTTTGTAAAAATGCCGCATAACGTAAACGTTCTAGTTGTGGTGAGCCAGAAGCCGTTTCTGCATACAGCTCTTTGGTTGGGTAAGATCCACCGCCTAATATGACGATGGCTTGAGCTTGTTTATAGTCATCTAGGGTAAGGGCTGGAGTGTCATCATTATCTGTTAGCAATAAACCAGTAAAAGGCGCACTCATGATATAAAGCCAAGTGAAACCGATAAACGCAATAAATTTGGCTAATTTTTTGAAATGAACACGATAAAGAATCGCTGCAATAATCAGTAATACAAAGGTATTAAGAGGTGGTGCGATAAGTGCGGTAAGAAGTTTTCCGAGTTCTAACATAGATAAGATCCTTGATATAGAGCGGTTTCATTATAATGATTAGTCATAGCTTGTCTATGTTGATTTTGTTAAAATAAGCCCCCTTATTTTTTGATAAACAAACGCTCGAATTCACAAAAAGTGCGGTTATATTTATGAAAGTTTTTAAAGACAGTGTCATTTACCTTGTTGGGGAATTATCGTCAAAGTTAGTTCCTTTTTTACTTTTGCCTTATTTATCGCGTAAATTAGGCGTAGAGGGTTATGGCTCACTTTCTTATTATCAAACTTTTTTAAGTTTATTTTTAATTGTGGTTTCTTTAACCCAAGAAGGTGCAATTTCCCGTTATTTTTATTTTTACGGAAAACGTTCATTAAATTTAGTAGTAAATACTGGCTATGCTTATACCACGATAATTGGCAGCATTATTTTAATGGGTTGTTGGATTGCTCAGTCTGAAATATTATTTTATGCCGCACTTTCCTCAATTTTTCAGTCTTTCTTAAATGTTCAGTTAAGTGTGAGACAATGCCAGAAAAAGGCTTGGTCTTATGCTTTTATTCAATTTTCACTCACTGTTACTGGTGCGGTATTTACCATCGCATTGCTCGAGTATTATCAAAATGATCTTATTGAAAAAAGAATTTTGGCAATTTTATTGAGTAATTTAGTCGTCTGGTTTTTTTCTTATTTTCTTTACAGAAAGAGCGCGACATCTAAAAAATATCAATTTAAACATTATCAATCCGCATTATTTTATATTTTAGGATTTGGATTACCGCTTGTTTTACATTATGCAAGTTTTTTCTTAAAAGGGCAGTTAGACCGTATTTTTATTTATCACAAATTCAGTGAAACAGATTTAGGGCTTTATGCCATGGGGGCTCAACTTGCTTTAATCTTTTCTATTGCAATTCAAGCACTTAATAAAGCGATTATCCCCTATTTTTATGAAGCCTTGAAACAAAAAAAATTAGTAATTCAACAATTACATAAATGGGCGTTATTTTCTTTTTTGCTGATACCTATTCCTGCCTTAATAATGTGGATTATTCCTGAAAATGTACTAGTTTGGATTTTAGGTAGTCAATTTGTGGGAACGAAATATTATTTTATTTTATTTTTAATTTCGACCACATTAAGTATTCCTTATTTGATTTTAGTTAATTATCTTTTCTATTATGGAAAAAATAAACTTATTTCCCAATGTTCGGTTTTATCTACAATCATTTATGTAGCGAGCCTTGTGGTTTTAACTTTTACAGAAATTAAATATATCCCTTATGCTGGAATTATTGGTTCGCTTTCCATTATTCCTATTCTTTATTTTATGACATCTAAAGTGAGTAAAACTCTATGAATCTCATTCTTTGTTGCACACCATTGCAAGTATTAATTGCGAGAAAAATAATTGAATTACATCCTAACGAGCAATTTTTTGGCGTCATGTTTGGTGGTGTATGGGATAAAAAAAGAACCTTGTATGCGAGTAAATTAGCGGAAGTTTGTAGTGATTCGGTGAACATTGATACGGGAAAAGATCTAAAAGGTTTCGATTCTCTCAAGTTAATGCGCCAGCTTAAGAATAAAATTACGCACAAAGGTTTTGATAAGGTTTTTCTTGCCAATCTTAATTCATTATGGCTACAAACTTATCTTAGTCATATTTCATTTAAAGAGCTTTATACCTTTGATGATGGCTCGGATAATATTTTCCCACACCCCAATTTATTGAGAGAGCCTGATACATTTAAATATAAACTGATTAAAGCCTTTATTGGCGATAAATATAGTGTAAATAAGCTATTTAATAAAATAAAAAAACATTATACGGTTTATCCTAATTACAAAAATATTGTTTCTAATATTGAAGCAATTTCCTTATGGGATAATAAAGTAAATAGTGATATAGATGGCGAGGTCTCATTTTTTATCGGACAACCATTATTAAATACAAAAGAGGAAAACATCTCATTAATAAAAAAATTAAAAGATCAGATTCCTTTCGATTATTATTTCCCCCATCCTGCAGAAGATTATCGAGTGGATGGGATAAATTATGTTGAATCTGAATTAATTTTTGAAGATTACGTGTTTAAATATTTATCAAATAAAAAAGTAATTATTTATACGTTCTTCAGTTCTGTTGCATTTAATTTATTAAGTCATCCTAATGTAGAAATTCATTTTATTAGAACGAGTATTCCAAGATGGCAATTCTGTTACGATTCATTTCCAGACCTTGGATTAACGATTTATAAGGAAATTTAAAATGAAAAAAATTGGTTTCTTTATAATGAATATCGAAAGTGCGGGGGGAACAGAGCGCGTTTCTATTAATGTTGCTAATGCTCTTGCTAAACAGGGATATGATGTTTCTTTTATTAGCATTGGCGGTAACAAGCCTTTTTTCCAAGTCGATGAAAAAATTAATATTTACGCAATGAATAAATTGCCCTATTCATTGAAAAAAGATTATTTTTCTATCACAAAAAAATTAAGAAAATTGGTTAAAGAATTGCAGCTGGATACCTTAATTGTGGTTGATGGTGCGATTATGCTTTTTTCTGCTTTGGCGTTAGTTAATTTAAATATAAAGCATATTTTATGGGAGCATTATTCTTTTAATTTTACGGGCAATCGTCTCGTTCGTACGCTCGGTAAATATTTAGCTGTGACAACTTGCGATAAAATAGTTACATTGACAGAAGCAGAAAAAACGCAGTGGCAAGAAAAATTTAAAAGAAATAATATAATTAGTATTGCTAATCCAAATACGCTTATTCCAAAGAATAAATTAGAAAAATTGGAAAATAAAACTATTTTATCTGTAGGGCATTTATTTTCTTATAAAGGTTTTGATTATTTATTAAAAGTTTGGCAAGTTTTGGCAAAACAATATCCAGATTGGAATTTAAAAATAGTGGGTTCTGGCGAGGAAGAAGAAAATTTAAAAAATCTTGCTAAGGAATTGGATATTAAAGATTCAGTTAATTTTATTCCTCGTACTAATGATGTTTCTTTTTATTATGAAAATAGTTCAATTTATTGTTTACCTTCACAAACAGAAGGTTTGCCTTTAGTCGTTATTGAAGCGATGGCATTTGGTTTGCCTATTGTTGCCTTTAATTGTTCTCCTGGCGTAAAGCAATTAGTTGAAAATAAAAAAAATGGTTTTCTTTGTGAACAAAATAATATTGAAGAAATGGTTAATGGTTTAGATTTATTAATGAATAATCCTGAACTTTATCAACAAATGTCAGACAAATCTCGTTTAATGAGTGAAGATTATGGCATTGAGAAAATTATTGAAGAATGGAAAGGGATTTTATAAGGAATAATTTTATGTTAAAAAAATATTTGATCTCTTTAGATAAAGATATTCAACGTCGGGAATTATTCTTTTCTCAAAAAAATACTGAGGATTTCCAAATTTTTTCTGCCATTAATACTATGCAAAAAGATTGGGATGAATTAGCTGCTATTTTTAATATTGAACAATTTAAAGCACATTATTTTCGTAATGTCACTAAGGGCGAGATCGGTTGTACCTTAAGCCACCTTTCTGTGTACCAAAAAATTATTGAAGACAATGACATCGCTGAAAATAGTTATACGTTAGTCTGTGAAGACGATGCTTTATTCCACTCAGATTTTCAGCAAAATTTAACCGCACTTTTATCAGAAAAACTTGAGGCTGAAATTATATTGCTTGGACAGTCAAAAATTAATAATTTCAATGATACTGATTTAGAAATTAATTATCCGACAACTTTTTCTTTTCTATGCAAAAAAACAGGCAATGTAAATTACGCTTTCCCTTATAAAAGTTATTTTGCTGGCACAGTGGGCTATCTTATAAAAAAATCAGCGGCAAGAAGATTTATCCAGCAAATTTCCCAAAATAAACCATTTTGGTTAGCGGATGATTTTTTACTCTTTGAACAGAATTTTAATATAAGAAATAAAGTGGTTCGCCCTCTTATGGTCATTGAAAATCCTGTATTGATAAGCAATTTAGAAAGTGTTCGTGGATCTTTATCCAATAATTTACTTAAAAAATTAATGAAATATCCATTGAAAAAAATCTTTGCGATTAAGAAAAATTTGGCTAATTAAAGGAAGGAATTATGTTAAGCATTATTGTGCCTTCTTATAATCGAAAAGCAGAAGTGCCAGCTTTATTAGAAAGTTTAACTCAACAAACATCGAGTAATTTTGAAGTGATTATTGTGGATGATTGTTCGAAAGACCCCGTTGAAGTGACACAATCTTATCCATTTGTGGTAAAGGTCATCCGTAACGAAACCAATCAAGGTGCAGCAGAAAGTCGCAATATTGGTGCGCGTGCATCAAAGGGAGATTGGTTGCTTTTTCTCGATGATGATGATCGTTTTATGCCAGAAAAATCTGAAAAAATACTACAAGTGATTGAGCAAAATCCAGACATTAATTTTATTTATCATCCAGCTAAATGTGAAATGGTCAATGAAGGGTTTAGTTATGTGACTCAACCGATTGAACCCCAAGAAATCTCGACAGAACGTATTTTGTTAGCCAATAAGATTGGTGGCATGCCAATGATTGCAATTAAAAAAGAGATGTTTTTAAAAATAGGTGGATTATCCACCGCACTTCGTTCTTTGGAAGACTATGATTTCTTGTTAAAACTGTTACAAGAGCCAAGTTTTACCCCTTATAAAATTAATGAACCACTAACTTATTGTACTTTCCATACTAAACGCTCAAGTGTGTCTACGGATACCACTAATACGCAAAAAGCCATTGATTATATTCGCGAGCATTATGTGAAAACGGTAGAGCAAGCTCGTAATTTTGATATTAACGCAAGCTATATTTTGGCTTATCCCCATATTATGAATTTATCGCGTAAAGCGACAAAATATTATTTTGATATTTTTAAGAAAACAAAAAGCATTAAGCAATTCATTATTACTTTGGTTATTTTAATTTCGCCAAAATTAGCCATTAATTTAAAACGGTTGGGAAAATAAAATGAAATTTTCAGTCCTAATGTCCTTATATATTAAGGAAAATCCTCAATTCTTGCGGGAGTGTTTTGAAAGTCTTGTGGCACAAACTCGTCAAGCAGATGAAATTGTCTTGGTTTTTGATGGCACAGTAACGCCAGAATTAGAATCCGTTGTGACGGAGTTTGAAACAAAACTGCCATTAAAATTAGTTAAATTGCCGCAAAATAGGGGATTAGGCAAAGCCTTAAACGAAGGTTTATTGCATTGTGATTATGACTGGGTTTTCCGTATGGATACCGATGATATTTGCGTGCCTGAGCGTTTTGAAAAGCAAGTGGCGTTTATTGAACAGCATCCTGAAACCATCATTTTTGGCGGACAAATTGCTGAATTTGGTGAAAATATCAATGATATTGTGGCATATCGTAATGTGCCAACGTCGGCTCAAGAAATTATCAAATTCACGCAAAAACGTTGTCCGTTTAATCATATGACGGTGGCATATCAAAAAAGTGCGGTCATTAATTGTGGTGGATATGAAGATCTTCAAGAAGATTATTATTTGTGGATCAAACTTGTCGCACAAGGTTTATATATGGCGAATTTGCCAGATATTTTAGTTTATGCACGCGTGGGAAATGGTATGGTGAGTCGCCGCCGTGGTGTCAATCAAGCTAAAGCAGAATGGCGTTTGTTCAAATTAAAATATCGTTTGGGAATTCAGGGTTTGTTATCTGGATTATTTACTTTTGCATTGCGTTTTGGTTCTCGTTTATTGCCAACCTCGTTATTAAAAAACCTTTATCAAACTTTTTTACGTAAATAGGAAATCTGATGAAATTAAATATTTTATTTAAAATTTTGTTTGATTTGAGGTTATTTTAGTTCAGAAAACAATAAGTATTGAATTTACGTATTATATATCTGAATTACCCCAGCGTTGCTAAAATAATTTGCTCTTGATCAATGTGAATCCAAACCTGTTGCCCGATTTGCCATTGATTTGGCTGGTGGACTGTGGCACAAAATTCAATGTCGCTTTCAGCAAATTGAAGGATGGCTTCCTCTTCATTTAGTGATTTGATATTTACGGGGAACTGATTCGGTTGATTTGCTAATGGTTGTTCACTAATTTTCACCCAAGGTGCTTTGAACATCAGCATCACTTCTTTTTCTGTAATCAGTTTCAAACGAGCCGAGCTTTTTGTGGTAATAGAAACTTGCAACGGCGTTGGTAATCCTTGCACATTCACATCCACAACGCAACGAGAGTCAATGATTCGTTGTTGTGCCACTCGCCCAAAAAATTGATTGCGTGCGCTACTTTGTAAAGAAAAACGTGCGGTTGCCGTGAGTAAACTATCTAACGGCACGGATTCATCTTGTAGAATATGAAAAGCGTGTTCTTGCGTACGTTCTAATAAATCATAAAGCTGGAGCAAACGCTCGGCATAAGTGGTAAGCACCGTGCCTCCGCCATTTTTTCCACCTGTATTTCGTTCCAGCAATGGGCGAGGGCTGATTTTATTCATGGCTTCTAAATGATCCCACGCACTTTTATAGCTCACTTTGGCATTTTTCGCAGCTTGATTAATCGAACCGCATTGTTGAATTTCTTTGAGTAAACGCACTCGTTTTGGATCGATAAAAAGTGCTTGTTGAAGTTTAATGGTGAGTAAAATTTCGGTGTTTTTCATTTTGCTGTCCCTAAGTAATCCTAAGTGATAAGCCTAAGCGTTATATATTTTACTAAATAATTTTTCTTTTGCTATATGATTGTTATTTATTTCAATATATAATCAAGTAAATAACGTTTAATCATAGGAGATGATTCATGAAAAAATTAACTAAAATTTCAACCGCACTTTTAATCGCGGGATTAGGCTTTTCTTTTGCGGCATCTGCTAAAGTGACTGTATTTGCAGCTGCTTCAATGACAGATGCTTTACAACAAGTTGCAAAAGATTACGCAAAACAAAATCCGAAAAATGAAGTAGTGTTTTCTTTCGCTTCTTCTTCAACTTTAGCAAAACAAGTTGAAGAAGGCGCGCCAGCGGATATTTTTGTATCTGCAAGCAATAAATGGATGAAATATCTTTCTGAAAAAGATTTAACCGTAAAAGAAACAGAAAAAGTTTTAGTGGGCAATGATTTAGTCTTAATCGCACCAGCAAAAAGTGCGGTAAATTCTGTGGATATTGCAAAAGGTGAATGGATCAATGCATTAAAAGATAGCTATTTATCTGTTGGCGATCCTGCACACGTACCTGCTGGTCAATACGCAGCAGAAGCATTAACCAAATTAAATTTATGGGATAAAGTGCAAGATCGTTTAGCGCGTGCTAAAGATGTGCGTGGCGCATTAGCTTTAGTTGAACGTGCAGAAGCACCTTACGGTATTGTGTACAGCACTGATGCAAAAGTTAGCCAACAAGTTAAAACGGTTGCAGTGTTCCCTGCAGATAGCCATAAACCAGTTGTTTATCCCGTTTCTATTGTAAAAGGTCATGATAATGCGGATTCTCGCGATTTCTTGAAATATTTAGAATCAGATGCTGCGAAGAAAGTGCTTGTAGGGTATGGTTTCTCTGCAAAATAAGATAGAATCTTAATAGTCATGAAGGGCGGATATTTCTGCCCTTTTGTTATTATAGAGCATCTTACCTCTCATCAATGTGGGATATTCCCATAAACAAGGGATTTAAAGAGAGGCTATTTAGATAAGGATTCATTTTGCTTACCCAATTTTTTTCATTTTTCAATCTGACGCCAATGGAAATCTCAGCAATTAATTTAAGCCTGAGTGTTGCAGTCAGTTCTATGCTTTGGAGTTTGCCGTTAGCCATTTTTGTGGCGTGGCTCTTAGCGCGCAAAAACTTCTATGGCAAATCTCTGATTACTGGCGTAATTCATTTGCCTTTAGTGTTGCCACCAGTGGTTATCGGTTATCTATTACTTGTAGCAATGGGGCGCAATGGTTTCATTGGCAAGTATTTATATCAGTGGTTTGGCTTATCTTTTGGTTTTAGTTGGAAAGGTGCGGTGCTTTCCTCTGCCGTGGTGGCCTTTCCATTGGTTGTTCGCGCGATTCGACTTTCTTTAGAAAATATTGATATTAAATTGGAGCAAGCGGCGCAAACACTCGGTGCTTCCGCTTGGCGTGTATTTTTTACAATAACCTTGCCGCTTTCTTTACCTGGGGTTTTAGCTGGACTCGTGCTTGGTTTTGCACGATCATTAGGGGAATTTGGCGCGACCATTACCTTTGTATCGAACATTGCAGGCGAAACTCAAACGATTCCCCTTGCGATGTATTCTTTTATTCAAACACCCGCAGCAGAAGAACAAACTGCTCGCTTATGTTTATTTGCTATCATTCTTTCATTGATTTCTTTGTTACTGTCTGAATGGTTGAGCAAGCGAATGCAGAAAAAATTAGGACAAGGAAATGTTGCAAATTAATGTGAAAAAACAGCTCGGGAAACTTGCCTTGCAAGCGAATATACAAGTGCCAGATCAAGGCGTAACCGCCATTTTCGGTTTGTCTGGCTCAGGCAAAACATCGCTGATTAATCTAGTCAGTGGATTGATACAACCAGATGAAGGATTCATCCGTTTAAATGACCGCACTTTAGTGGATATGGAAAGCCAAGAATCATTGCCGACCCACTTGCGTAAAATTGGCTATGTATTCCAAGATGCGCGTTTATTTCCTCACTACACTGTGAAAGGTAATTTGCGCTATGGCATGAAACATGTCTCGCAAGATGATTTTAACTATATTGTCGATCTTCTCGGTATTACTCATTTATTAAAGCGTTATCCGCTTACGCTTTCTGGCGGAGAGAAACAACGTGTGGCAATAGGGCGTGCGCTGCTGACTGATCCTGATATTTTACTGATGGACGAACCACTTTCTGCCCTTGATGTTCCCCGCAAACGCGAGCTAATGCAATATTTGGAACGTCTTTCTAAAGAAATTAATATCCCGATTTTATATGTTACACATAGCTTGGACGAACTGTTGCGTTTAGCTGATCGGGTCGTATTGATGGAAAACGGCATTGTGCAAGCCTATGACAGCGTAGAAAAAATTTGGAATAGCCCTATTTTTGCCCCTTGGAAAGGGGAAAACGAACAGAGCAGTGTACTTGCCTTGCCTGTTCATTTGCATAATCCACCTTATAAAATGACCGCACTTTCGCTAGGCGAACAAGCACTTTGGATTCATCAAGTACCCGCGAATGTAGGCGAGCGAGTGCTAGTTTGTATTTATAGTTCAGATGTTTCTATCATACTGCAAAAGCCAGAACAAACAAGCATTCGTAATATTTTACGTGGCAAGATTACACAAATTGAGATACAAGATTCTCGAGTGGATCTTGCCGTATTAGTGGAAGGGAATAAGATTTGGGCAAGTATCAGTAAATGGGCGCAAAATGAACTACGTTTTGCTGTTGGGCAAGATGTCTATGTTCAAATTAAAGCGGTGTCGGTGATGTAGTCGCCTTACCGCATTTTTAATTTTTAGAACAGGTTGCTGATAAAGATAACTAAGATGATCAAGGGTACAACAAATTTCACGTAGTTAAACCAAATTTTGATGAAAGTTGAATATTTTGTTGAAGAAAGTTCTTTTTTGGCTTCATCTTTTAACACGAAACCAACGAAAATAGCACAGCCAAGAGCGGTCAGCATAAAGAGAATATTTCCACTGGCGTAATCGTAGAAATCAAAAATGCTTTTGCCGAAAATGGTTACGTTTTTCCATAGATTATCGCCTAAAATTGCAGGGATATTGCCTAATAGAAAAATGCCACTAAGGGTTAAGACAATGGCTTTGCCACGGCGCATTCTGAGCTTTTCTTGTAATGCTGTAATGATTACTTCATAAATTGTGATGGAAGTAGTCAGCGCAGCAATTAATAATAAGCCGAAGAAGATAATCGCAAAGAATTTACCTGCCCATAAGTGAGAAAATACGATAGGTAAACTTTGGAATACTAAAGTTGGCCCTGCGTTTGGTTCAATCCCAAAAGTGAAAAGTGAGGGGAAAATCATAAAGCCAGCAAGTACAGCAATAATTGTATTGGTGAAACCTGTAATAACTGCAGTATGGATTAAGTTTTCTTCTTTATTTAAGTAACTGGAAAGGGTAATTAATACACCAAAACCAAGGCTTAATGCGAAGAAGACTTGCCCTAAAACGAAGATAAATAATTGTGGGGTAATTTTGCTGAAATCAGGTTTTAAATAGAATGTAATGCCTTCCATTGCGCCCGGTAATGTTACGTTGCGAATTACCATTCCAATTAAGAAGATAAATAGTAATGGCATTAAATATTTTACTGAACGTTCAATTCCACCAATGATACCTTTTGCCAAGATAATGTAATTCACGATAACAAATAAGAGGGTGTAGAATATAATTTCATAAGGGCTATTGCCGATATGAAGATCGTAGAAATTTTTGGCAATGTCTTTTGTGATGGGGGTTGAAATGTCTAATGTACCGCTGATTAGGCTAATGATATAAGAAATAACCCAACCACCAAGCACCATATAATACGCCATAATGCCAAATGCGCCGAGTAAGCCCATATAACCTAATATTTTCCAATATTTAGAAATGCCTTTTCCTTTGTCGAGAATTTTATCGCCGAACGCATCAATGGAATTTACACGTAAACGGCGACCTATCACGTTTTCAACTAAAATCATTGGGATACCGATTACAATCATTGCGATACAGAAAAGTAGAACGTAAGCACCGCCACCATTTTCACCCACAAGATAAGGGAAACGCCAAGTTGCACCGAAACCGACCGTTGCGCCTGCGACCGTCATTACATAAGTGAGGCGGCTCGACCAAGTTTGTCGCTGTTTATTGTTTGTTGTCATTTTTTATCCTATTTTTAATAAAAAGTGCGGTAAATAATTAGGCTGTTTTACCGCAAAATTAAAATTCAACTTTTTCTTTATATTCACAAAGATCTTCGATAATGCAAGATCCGCAACGTGGTTTACGTGCGATACAAGTGTATCGACCGTGTAAAATTAACCAATGATGAACATCCACTTTAAATTCATCAGGCACGACTTTAAGCAGCTTTTCTTCCACTTTTACCACATCTTTACCCGCTGCAAAATTAGTGCGATTGCATACACGGAAAATATGGGTATCTACCGCAATAGTTGGATGACCAAATGCCGTATTTAGCACAACATTGGCTGTTTTTCTACCCACACCAGCTAATGCTTCTAAGGCTTCGCGATTTTCGGGCACTTCACCGTTGTGCTTTTCAATTAAATCACGGCAAGTTTTGATAATATTTTCTGCTTTGCTATTAAAAAGACCGATAGTTTTAATATAGCTTTTTAAACCATCTAATCCTAAATCTAAAATCGCTTGAGGCGTGTTTGCCACGGGGAATAGTTTTTCTGTTGCTTTATTCACGCCTTTATCGGTTGCTTGTGCCGATAGAATGACCGCAATTAATAATTCAAAGGGCGAATTATACTGTAATTCTGTGGTCGGGTGGGGGGTTTGCTCTCGTAATCTTGTGAGTATTTCGATTCTTTTTGTTTTGTTCATATTTTTGTAGAAATTAGCCTATTTAATTTATTGGAATTATCTGTTTAGAAGACTGTAAGCCCCCTTCCGTCGCTTCGTGACACCTTCCCCCGCAAGCAGGGGAAGGAAAGATTTGGTTGCTTTATTTTTTTACATTATCAATTCGATTTTTTATGGCGAGGAGCAAGCCTAAGCCTATAAATGCGCCTGGTGGCAGAATGAAAAGTAAAAAGCTACTGTCTGTATGGTAAATATGGTGCGTTAAAAATTTTGCTTGTTCGCCGAATAGATTTTCTATGCCCTCAAAAATAGTGCCTTGTCCAATAATTTCACGTAATGCGCCGAGTATGGTTAGACTAAGTGCCATTCCTAATCCCATTGAAAACCCATCCCAGATGGAATGGAGTAAGCTGTTTTTTGAGGCGAATGCTTCTGCGCGACCGATAATAATACAGTTGGTCACAATTAATGGAATAAAAATCCCCAGTGATTGATAAAGCGTATAAGTGTAAGCATTCATTAAAAGTTGAACCGCTGTTACTGTGGTTGCAATGATCATCACGTAGATTGGAATACGGATTTCCTTAGGAATATATTGACGGAAAAGGGAAATGACCGTATTTGTGCAAGTGAGTACAAGCATTGTTGCTAAACTCAAACCAAGCGCGTTGGTGGCGGTGCTAGACACCGCTAAAAGTGGACAAAGCCCGAGAAGTTGAACAACCGCAGGGTTATTTTTCCAAATTCCTTGAGCAAAAATTTCTTTCCAGATGGATTTTTGTTGATTTTCAACCGCACTTTCTATTTTTTCTTCTTCAAGTGCGGTATTTTTTTCAGTTAAATCTGTCATATTATTTCACTTGTGTTGAAAGCTGTTGTAACAAGGCTTGATTATTTAGCATGATTAATGCTGAGCGTTTAGTTTGATTAACCACTGCGCGAGGTGTAATGGTTGCACCAGAAAATTGATCAAATTTTCCGCCATCTTTTTTTACCGACCATTCGCTTAAATTATGTTCATTAATTGATTGATTTGTGAAACCTAAAATCCAGTTAGAAATTCGGCGTTCAATTTTATCGCCTAAGCCTGGTGTTTCGTGATGTTCGATTACTCGTACGCCTAACACTTCGCCTTTCGGATCTAATCCCACAAGCAAGCGAATATCACCAGAGTAACCATCTGGTGCGGTGGTTTCATAGGCATAGGCAGAAATATTTCCATCTTTTTTCGCAAAATAAATTTTTTGGATACCCACAAAATTTTTATCTTGAGGAATAACCGCACTTTCTAGCAAATTATTGTTGAAATAATCTTGTGGGATAACTTGTAGAAGTAATTCTCGCTGTTGTGCTGCGATTACCGCATCAATTTTATCTTTGGTTAGGAAATAAATTCCTGCAGAAATTATTGTGCAAAGTAGGGCAATAAAGCCTAACAATATGCCATAACGCGATGTGATTTTTACTGTACCCATTATTTTCTTCCTTTTGTTGGATAACTAGATACGCGCGGACGTGTGTAATGATCGATAAGTGGGACGCAAATATTACTTAATAAAATGGCGAATGCCACGCCGTCTGGATAATTTCCGTGATAACGAATGAGATAAACAAATAACCCCACTAATGCGCCAAAAATAATTTTTCCGCGTGGTGTAATGGAGGCTGTGACAGGATCTGTTGCAATAAAAAATGCACCAAACATCATTGCGCCACTAACGAGTTGGCTAATCGCACTTAAATGCGTGAAACCAGTAAAAGCGGTCGCAGTGGCTAAACAGAAAAAGGTGACAAGCATCGCCACTGGAATTTGCCAGTGAATAATGCGTTTTAAAATAAGGAAAATTCCGCCCGCTAAGAAAGCCACGTTGATTTGCCACCAGCCTTGAGCAAAATCGGTTCCATTACCCATAAAAATCGGCAGTTTAATTAATTCATAAAAATCACTTAATTGATTGTGACTTTTATAGAAAATTTTTGCGCTATCCAAAGGCGTTGCTTGGGTGATTCCATCAATGTTATGTGTAAGTTGTGAAAGGGTAAATCCATCCGTGGTTAAGCCTGAAAATATTAATGAAAATGCATCTGAAAAAGTCGGTGGTTCCTGTAATAAATTAATTGGTGGCATCCAAGTTGTCATTTGTAACGGAAATGAAATTAGAAGAATTACATAGCCAATCATCGCGGGATTGAATGGGTTTTGCCCTAAACCCCCATAAACCTGTTTACCTAATAAAACTGCACAGAGTGTTCCAATGATGATGACCCAATAAGGTGCATAAGGTGGAATAGCCATTGCCAAAATTAACGCAGTCAGGGCTACGCTGAAATCTGAAAGATAATTGAGCGGTTTTTTACCTCGTAATTTTATTGCAATAAATTCCGCAATGATTGCCGTACCAATGGCTAATGCGGATTGAAGCAGCACGCCAAATCCAAAATAATAAATTTGCGTGAAAAAAGCGGGCATCATTGCCAAAATGACCCAAAGCATAATACGCGCAGTGAGTTTTCCTGAATGAGTATGTGGGGAGCTAACCATTTTAAACATTATTTTATTCCTGATTATTTTCTAATGTTGTTTGTGTTTTTGCCAGTTTCTTCGCTTTTGCCCGAGCAATGGCGGCGGCTACGGCTGCTTTTTTAGGGTCAAGTGCGGTTGAATTTTCTTGTGTTTTTTCTACCGCACTTTTTGTTTTTTCTACTTCATTTTCTGCGGTTTGAGAGTTTGAAATAGCTTCGCTGGTGCTATTTGCTTGTGCAAGTTTTTTTGCTTTTGCACGAGCAATCGCTGCAGCAACAACCGCTTTTTTCGCATCGGTTGGTTGAGTTTGTTGTTCTTGGTTTTCGACTTGAGATGCTGCTTGTTGACGAGCTAAACGGCGTGCCTTACGTTGTGCCATTAAATCTGTGTTATCAGGTAAAACTTCTCCTTTTTCTGAGGTTAGTGTTTTAATCTGCGTTGATTCTGTTTCATTGGCTTTTTTCGCTTTCAAGCGTTCGAGTGCCGCCTTGACTGGATCTTCCCCTTTAGTTTGTGCTAATTCTTCACGGCGAGCCTGTGCTGCACGTTGTGAACGTGCTTTACGCTCTTGTTCTTCACGTTCCATCCGTGCTTGTTTTGCTTCAAAGCGAATTTTGGCTTCATCTGATTTTTTCTGTTTTTCTTTTATTTGCCAGATTTTAGCTTTTTCTTGGCGGAAATATTGAATTAGAGGAATATGGCTTGGGCATACGTAGGCGCAAATTCCACATTCAATACAATCTTTGAGAGCGTATTCTTCCGATTTTTTGTGATCTTCACTGCGCGCAAACCAATAAAGTTGTTGTGGCATTAAATTTACTGGGCAGGCATCAGAACAGCTAGAACAACGAATACAAGCCTGTTCTGCTTCAGGTTCGGCATATTCAAGATAATCTGGCGCAAGTAAACAATTGACAAGTTTTGTCACAGGCGCATTTAGGTTTGGAAGCTCTAGCCCCATCATTGGCCCACCTGCAAATATAGGAAAATGCTTGTCAAATTGATAGCCCGCATCGCTCAATATTTGGGAAATGGGTGTGCCAAGACGCACCCAATAATTGCCTTTTTCAGCGATTTTATTTCCAGTAAGGGTGACAACACGCTCAATTAAAGGCTCGTCATTTATAACTGCTCTTTTTATTGCGAACATTGTTCCCACATTTTGCATTAATACGCCAATGCTGGATGAACGCTCACCGCTTGGCACTTCTATCCCTGTGAGCAAATAAATCAGTTGTTTGGTAGCACCTGAAGGATATTTTGTTGGAATAACCCGAACGCTAATATCATTTGCTCCCTGTAGTGCATTGCGGATTGCCGATATGGCTTCTGGTTTGTTATCTTCAATGGCAATGACAACTTTTTCAGGGTGCAATATATAACGTAAAATACGAATGCCTTTTATGATTTCATCAGCGCGTTCACGCATAAGACGATCATCACAAGTGATATAAGGCTCACATTCTGCACCATTGATAATTAAGAGTTTGACTTTTTGCTCTGCTGACTGAATTTTGGCAGCAGTTGGGAATACTGCACCGCCTAAACCTGCTATACCTGCTTGATAGATTTTGTGAATAAGTTGTTCTGGCGATAGCGTTGAAAAATCATCAATAGGATTACGTTCGATCCATTGATCTAAACCATCCGACTGTAAATGAATTGTGGGTTCATCAAGACCTGAAGGATGCGTGGCAACATAAGGTTTAATCGATTTAATTGTGCCAGAAGTGGGCGCGTGAACTGGCAACATACGCAAGCCATCGCCTTTTGTTAAGGCTTGTCCTTTTAAGACGTAATCGCCCTCTTTTATTAAAAGATTGCCTGTTGTTCCTAGGTGCTGTTTGAGTGGAATGTAAAAATCCGTGCCGAGAGGCAGATGGCGTAATGGCTGTGAATTAGATTGAGATTTCATTTCTGGTGGATGAATTCCACCTTTGAAATCCCATAATTTACCGGAATTGAAACGAGATAATACGTCCGCCATTTATTCCCCCACAACCAATTTTTTTTCAGAGCCATCGACATTCATTACTGGAATAACGAGTTTTGCATCAAATTTCCAATCCCAATTATCAATATTTTTTTTCACGGGAATCATTAAAATACAATCTGTCGGGCAGGGCGCAACACAAAGCTCGCAACCTGTACAAAGATCGGGAATGATCGTGTGCATTGCTTTATTTGTACCAATAATGGCATCAACGGGACAGGCTTGGATACATTTTGTGCAGCCAATACACATATTTTCATCAATAAAAGCAACTTTCTCGATAGGTTCTTCTATGCCCTCCATTGTTGGTACATCAACCCCTAAAATTTCGGCAATTTTTACGATAGTTGTTTGACCACCTGGAATACATTTTGTGATTTCATCGCCATTGCAAATGGCTTCAGCATAAGGCTTACAACCAGGATAACCACATTGCCCACATTGGCTTTGCGGTAAAATAGCATCAATTTTCTCTACGACAGGATCAGCTTCCACTTTGAGCTTGATTGATGCAAAGCCCAAAATCGCACCGAAAATTAAAGCGAGTAGCGTAATTACGATGAATAAAAAGGTCATTATTTCTTTCTTTTTCCTGAAAAATACTGAGAGAACCCAATAAATAAAATTAACAGAGTTATTATCATTAAAAGGTAAATCATTTTATTATTTTACAAGTCCTGTAAATCCCATAAAAGCGAGGGACATTAAGCCTGCGGTAATTAAAGCAATGGCTGAACCGCGAAAAGTGGCAGGTATATCAGCGGCGACTAAACGTTCACGAAGCGCGGCAAAAAGTACCAATACTAAGGAAAAGCCGAGAGATGCACCAAAACCATAAACGACAGACTCTGTTAAATTATGAGCGAGATTTACATTTAATAATGCGACACCAAGTACTGCGCAGTTTGTAGTTATCAAAGGCAAGAAAATGCCGAGTAAACGATATAATGTTGGACTTGTTTTGTTTATTGCCATTTCGGTAAATTGCACCACTACAGCAATAACTAAAATAAACACTAATGTACGTAAAAAAGTGGCATTTAAGGGAATTAGAATATAGTGATCGACCAAATATGCACAAAGGGAAGCAACAGTTAAAACAAACATTGTTGCTAATCCCATTCCCACAGCCGTTTCAATTTTTTTGGATACACCCATAAAAGGGCAAAGACCTAAGAATTTTACCAATACAAAATTGTTAATTAATGCGGTGCCGATAATCAATAAAATATAGTGCGTCATTATTTTTTGCCTTTTGAATAGGGGCGTTATTATCCCTATTTATGGAAGCAAGAACAATAGAAAATTTTGCTAAGGGGAAATGGTAAGTTGCGATTTTGTTATTAAAATAAAAAACGCAGCTAATCATTTAAACGATTAGCTGCGTAATATTTGGATTAACAATACTCAACTTGATTTATGAATTAAATATAATAAAACCCCTAAAGATCGGCGAGTATCTTAATGACAAAGATTTGTCTTGTAAACATAGAAATAAAAACTTCTTTTTTTGTGGATAAATGTTTAGTACATAAAGTCTCTAGACTGTTTTGTACTATAACGATGAATGATATTAATTGCACTTTCTTCAGCTTGTCGTCCGAATTTTTTTATTAGGGATTTTTTTAAACGGTATTTAACATTAAGCACCTGTTTTTCTTTCATTTTTTCCAAAATTAAATCATCACTCGTTGAGATTTCATCTACAAGTTGTAATGCAATGGCTTGTTGTCCAAACCAATGTTCGCCTGTTGCGATTTTATCAATATCTAGGCAAGGGCGATTTTGTGAGACAAACTGTTTGAATAATTTATGTGTTTCTTCCAATTCTTGTTGAAATTTTTGTTTGCCTTTTTCCGTATTTTCGCCCAATACGGTCACTGTACGTTTAAATTCGCCCGCAGTCATTACGTCTACATCGACATCGTGTTTTTTCAATAGTCGATGAACATTTGGAATTTGAGCGACAACGCCAATAGAACCAATAACAGCAAAAGGTGCGGATACAATTTTATCGGCAACGCAAGCCATCATATAACCGCCACTTGCAGCCACTTTATCAACGGCAACAGTTAATTTTATGCCTTTTTGTTTTAAGCGAGACAATTGAGAGGCTGCAAATCCATAATTATGCACAATGCCACCAGGGCTTTCTAAACGTAGTAATACTTCGTCTTCTGGTTTTGCTACATTTAAAATTGCTGAAATTTCTTCACGAAGTGCGGTTGTTTCTGAGGCTGAAATATCGCCGCAAAAATCTAATACATATACGCAAGCTTTCTTTTCATCTTCTAAAGTATCGCCTTTTTTCAATTTTTCTTTGCGTTTTTTAGCATTTTGTTTTTCCGCTTTTTTTTCAGCTTTAGTGCGTTGTTTTTGTTCTTCTTCAGAAAGATTAAAATCACGTAATAAACGAACTTGTTCATTAAATTCTTCTGATAAATCTTTAATTTCTAATTCTCCCACTTTAGACTTGTTATGTTGGCGATAAGAAATAATCAAACCAACAATAGCAAGAATGAGTAATAAAATTGTTAAAATTTCCAGAATAAAAATTCCATAGCCTGTTAAAATATCGTTCAACATTGTTACTCCCGTTGATATTTAATGGATTAAATTTTCACGACACTGGTTTAGTGTGTAGATCGCCAACATAATAAAACATTGTGATTGTTTGTGCTATTTATAACAAAAAATTTTAAATTAATTCTTACTTTTTATTTTCATTTTGGCTAATTTGGCATAGCATAAGCGAGTATTTCATTTATACCAAAGGAGCAATTATGAAATTACGCGCTGTTGTATTAGGTCTTGCCACATTATGCACAAGTACGGCAACCTTTGCTGGAATGGTTTCTACGTCATCTAACCTTGAGTTTTTAGCGATTGATGGTCAAAAAGCCTCTAAATCTCTCGGAAAAGCTAAGACATTTACTGTAGATGATACCCAAAGCCATCAGGTTGTTGTGCGTTTAAATGAAATTGTTGGTTCAGGATCGAATCAATCTCTTTTTGAATCTAATCCTGTGATTGTGACATTTCAAGGTAATGCTGAAGATTTAGTTATTTCCGCACCAGCTATTCGTAATCTTGATAGTGGCGATAAATTCAATCAAATGCCAAATATTACTGTGAAAACAAAATCAGGTAATGCTATTTCAGCGAAAGTGGATGTGTTAAAACAAGAAGGTTTATTCCCAAGTGGTAATGTGCTAAATGATCTTGCTGAATATAATGCGTCTGGTGCAGCAGCATCAGTTTCTAAATTTACTGCAACAACTTCTGCTAATTCAATGGTTGCTGCGCCAGCAGGTAATGCAAAAGCGAATAAAGGAAAAGTGGTTGTTCAGGGCGAAAACGTTGCAGAGCAACAGCTTCAATATTGGTTCCAACAAGCGGATAAAGAAACTCAAACACGTTTCTTAAACTGGGCAAAATCCCATAAATAATGACCGCACTTTATATAATAAAAAGTGAGCCTTGTTGCTCACTTTTCTATTTTGATAAGGATTTGAAATGAATATTCGGTTAAATACTAAAGTAATTTCTACAATTCCTGTTTTTATTGCCGTAAATATTGCGGCAGTGGGAATATGGTTTTTTGATATTTCTTCGCAATCAATGCCTTTGATTCTAGGGATCATTGCAGGTGGTTTGGTGGATTTGGATAACCGTTTAACTGGACGATTGAAAAACGTATTTTTTACCCTTATTGCCTTTTCTATTTCTTCCTTTATTGTGCAGTTACATATTGGCAAGCCTATCCAATATATTGTGTTAATGACGGTGCTGACATTTATTTTCACTATGATTGGTGCCGTGGGGCAGCGTTATAGCACCATTGCTTTCGGTTCATTAGTGGTTGCGCTTTACACCACATTAACTTATATCCCAGAGGTAAATGTATGGTTTATTAACCCTGTAATGATTTTATGCGGTACCTTGCTGTATAGCGTGGTAACTCTGATTGTTTACCTGTTTTTCCCAAATCGCCCCGTGCAAGAAAGTGTCGCTAAAGCGTTTTGTGCGTTGGGCGAATATTTAGATACCAAATCCTGTTTTTTTGATCCTGACGAAGTGGCTGAGATTGAAAAAAAACATCTTAATTTCGCGATGAAAAATGCGAATGTTGTCACGGCATTTAATATTGTGCGTACCGCACTTTTTTATCGTATTAGAGGGCAACATCGCCATCCTCGTACCCAGAGAATGTTACGTTACTATTTTGCCGCACAAGACATTCATGAGCGCACCAATTCTACGCATTTTGATTATCAACAAATAACGGAAAAACTAAAAAATACAGATTTGATTTTCCGTATTCAACGTTTGTTAGAACTACAAGCACAATCCTGTAAAGAAATCACGGCGAGTTTACGTGAAAATAAACCTTATCATTTTAATGAACGTGTGGAACGTGCGCTTTTAGGCACCTTGCATTCCTTTGAACTATATCGAGCACAACATCTTAATGATCAAGATGAACTGATTGATATCCAAACCTTGTTAGATAATTTACAAAGCATCAACTGGCAACTTCGCCAATTAGCACAAGACACGACGGATACAGAACAATTAGCTCAAATTCATACGGAACAAATCACTGGGTTAAAAAATATAAGTGCGGTGATTTTTAGCCATTTTACTTTTGAGTCACCGTTGTTCCGACATGCGGTACGCTTATCTATTGTGGTATTTCTGTGCTGTGCAATTGTTGAGTTTTTCCAATTTAATCTTGGTTATTGGATTTTATTGACCACTGTATTTGTGTGCCAGCCAAACTATTCTGCAACTAAAGTACGTTTACGTCAGCGTATTATTGGCACGATATTAGGCGTAGTGGTAGGGTCTCTATTACCTTATTTAAATCCAACCTTAGAATTAAAACAGGGTCTTGTGGTGCTCACAAGTACTTTGTTCTTTTTCTTCCGTAGTAATAATTATAGTTTCTCGACCTTTTTCATCACACTACAAGTATTGCTCAGTTTTGATGTCATGGGATTTGATACGGCAGCTGCGTTGATGCCTCGTTTACTCGATACTTTGCTTGGTGCCGCGATTTCATGGTTTGCCGTATCTTACTTATGGCCAGATTGGAAATATTTGCAACTTGATAAAGTGAGTCATCAAGCATTGCGGAGTGATGCGGTGTATTTATTGCATATTATTAGTCAATTGCAATTTGGTAAAAGTGACGATCTTAAATATCGCATAGCACGTCGCAATGCGCATCAATATGCAGCCGCACTGAGTACAACACTTTCCAATATGAATAATGAACCAGTGAAATATAAGGCATATTTACAGAAAGGTTTTGATTTACTCAAACTTAATTATTCTCTATTAAGCTATATTTCAGCACTGGGAGCTTATCGCGACAGAATGAAAAATTTGCAACAGACCGCACAATTTTTATCTGGTTTTTATCCTGTGGCAAAGAAAATTATCTATACCTTAGAACACATTGAAGAAATACCCGAAGCTATTTTTAACCAACAGCAAGAAAGTATCGAAACACATTTAAAAGAATTAGAAAAACAAGAGATGACTGCCGAAGAACGCGCCGTCTTTAGTTTGCCGTATCAACAATTGAATTTGATTACCCAACTATTGCCACAATTTTATGGGTATTTTAAGAAAGAGATAAATTGTCAGCGCGCGGGAGCGTTATAAATATAAAAGTGCGGTTGATTTTTGAGAGGTTTTTAAAACGCTTTGAAAATTAACCGCACTTTTACTTTAAGAAACCGTTATTTTTTACTCAAGTGCTTCCGCTTCCATTCATTTGTTTTCTTAAGCAGTATTTTGCCCAATGGACGAGGGTCGCCTGTAAAAAGCTTTTGTAAGCCGTTGTTTTCTATGATGTAACGACGGAGTTCAAGGCGTTCTTGATGGTTTTCTGCTAGACGCAAAGCACATTCAATATATGTTTCTCGTGTGTCGGCTATCAGCCATTCTGGTAGTCCTAAGCGTTTAAACAGACCTTCA
>NZ_KV805872.1:0-43070 GCF_001811665.1 Haemophilus sp. HMSC066A11 | reverse complement strand
ATGATAGATGAAGTGTGTTTTGAAATGGCAAACATAAAACAAACGAGGTTAAAAATGGAAGAAAAACGCTATTCAGAGGCTGGCAGTGTTACCAGCAACACCATAACTGAAATTCAAAAAGAACATATTCGCGCTTGTATTTTGAAAGCGATTGAAAACGGTGCTTATCATCCTGGCTTAGAGGAGCGAGCATGCCAAGCAATTTCTTATATAAATCGATTTAGTGACGCCCAAACAAAAGAAGAGCTAATTGATAATAAAACTGGTGAAGTTTACGTGTTAGTTAGACCATAGGTTGCTAACTTTATTTAACGCTCTCATAGTTGCAAAGTCATTATTTGAGCAATCAAATACGCCAAGACGATCATCATTATCTATAAATTGAAGCAAATAATCCCGACATTGCTCGGCCGTATGTGTTCTTGAACGAATATACCAGACCGATTCAAATAGCTTCGCATAAGTTCCGTAGGATTTAATTGCCTCAATTAATGATTTGTAATCACGTTGATTTCTTAAATCATAGGTAAGAATTAAATTAGCCATAATTTCTCCTTGTTCGTGTTGTGGTTGGAGAAAATTATATTCCTTATGTGTTGTGGTAACAATAAGGGCTTGAGCCTTACAAGCATAAAGAAAGTCATCCTATTCTAGACAAAATTAGCATAGACTGATTGCACTACTCCACTGACCGCTCGAAAGGGCGGTTTTTTTATGGTTATTTAAAATGAAAAATAAAATCACAGACTTAAACAATCATTTATTTTCCCAGTTAGAAAAACTGCTTGATGAAGACTTAACCGATGAAGAACTTAATCGAGAAATTAAACGTGCCAATGCCGTATCAGGCATTGCGGCAAATATTATCGCAAGCAATGCGATTTCGCTTAAAGCAATGACATTGTTTGAAAATCGTCAAATTGAAAGAGAATCCCCTGATTTTCTAAGAATATCTAAGGCGCAAGGCGATGACCTCTAATGCGGAACGATTTAAATTCACCGATGAACATATTGCGTTTATTCGCTTACATTGGGATAAAAAGCCATCTGATCTAATTAAATTGTTTCAGCAACAGTTTGATTTATTAATAAATCGTAATGTTTTCTATAAATTAAAAAAGAAACACAATATTCCAAGCCTTAAGCATGCTAATCGTTACAGCAAAGAAGAACTTGCGTTCATTAAAGCGAATTGCACGTTAAATGAAAGAATCTTGGCTCAAAAAATGGAAGTTTATTTCAATAAACCATTTAATCCACACGCGTTAAAGGTTTTGCGCGTGAAGAGACAATGGCTAACCGGACGAAGCGGTCGATTTGAGAAAGGTGAAAATTTAAAACCGATTGGCTTTGAGCGATATTGTAAAAATGCAAAATGTTGGTTAATAAAAGCAAGCATTAAACGTTATGAACGGAAATCGCATTATCTCTGGCGCAAAGCCGGTAGAAAAATTCCGCGTGGACATATTATTGATTACAAAGACGGCAATTCAAGAAATTGCACCCTTGAAAATCTCGAATTAATTTCACGTGTTGAAATGGCTTGGCGAAAGAAATTACAGTATCACCAACTCAATGATGAAATTAAACCCACCTTTTCCGCCTTTGTAAAACTCAAAGAAGGCATAAATCAACGTAAAAAAGAGAAAGATATGGAAGAAAATCAATCCCCCAATATTGCCACGCAGGAACCGACAACATTTACGTTTGAATTTACCGAACGCGAATTGCAAACAATGGCGTGGGCGTGGTTTGTGCTTATGCGTAATATGGAAACCTTCCAAGCACTCTATCCGGCAATGGAAAAAATAGGCTCAAGTTATGCGCCGTCAATTTATGACCAAGCCTATGAATATCGCCCCACAATTCGTGATATGCATAAAATCATTGAACGAATTACAAGTGGTTTTAAATTTGATCAAATGACAAATTGGCGCATACTAAAACGCATACGCCATTTTAACCCAAAGAAAATGGAATTTTTCAAAATCTAACGCCGCACTCAGTGCGGTATTTTTTTACCCAAAATTCAAGGAAACCCAAAATGAAACGCTCAAAATCCGCATTCTTCCAAGAAAAAAACAGCTTCACCGCGTTTATGAAAGGCAGTGAAAAATGGCTAAACATAATCTGCTATTTTCTCGCCGCCTTGATTATTACCCTGATTGTAGGTGGGATTAGCCTACATGCCAATGCCCACCCCACCGATTGGCACGACAACGAATTAAGCCAACAAATCCAAGCTGAAACACAGTGTGAGCTGAAAGGTGGCATATATGAAAACGGTGTATGTTTACCGCCTAATCTTACACTGGCAGCAGAAAAAGAACTGCAGGCTTACACCGCACAAAAGCAAGCCGAAATTAACCGCACTTGGAGTAAATAATGAGACTGACTTACAAAACCTACGCAGAATCGGCAGTAAAAGCAGAAAAGAAAGGTCATTACCTTGAGGCTGCAAAGAATTGGGCTGACGCTAAACGCCATACCGCAGTACAAAAGAATATCGAGTATTGCCAACATCGTATTGATTTTTACGAAAGACATCACTTTAGATTGAAATCAATGGGGGAAATAAATGAAAAGACACCTGCCTCCAGAAATGTGTGATACGCCAGATGACTATTACAGTCAATTTGAGCAAACCCTTGAAGAAGATTATGAACCAGAAGAAGATTGGCGTGAACCTGAAGATGCTGATTGTGAATATTGGCAATACAATTGTTATGGGAGAGCTTAAAAATGGAAGAAACACCGCGTGAACGCCTAGAAAGCAAGGCAGAATTGCTAAATGCTATTCGAAATTGGTTATGGCAAGAACGAATTACGCCAGAAGAATTACAAGCTGAAATTGAATATATCCAGCACAACCCACTACCATTCTAAGGAGCTACAATGAAACTTTACGAAATCACCGAACAACTCGAAAACATCAAAGAATTGCTCGAAAATCCTGAATTTGCAGATAACGCTGATATTGCCAAAGCATTAGATGCAGTGCAGCAAGATTTTGACAAAAAAGCGGAAAATGTCGTCTATGTCATTAAAAATACAGAGGGCGACATTGAAGTGATTGATGCTGAAATTAAACGCTTGCAGGCAATGAAAAAGCAACGTCAAAACGGTATTGAGCAGATTAAAAACTATCTCAAACACAATATGGAAGCAACAGGCACAGCAAAAATTAATTGCCCCTTGTTTACCATTTCTTACCGTGAAAGCAAGCAAAGTGCGGTGCAATTAGATGAAGATTTATTCCTCGCCAACAACTGCGATGAAACCCTTGTTAATGTGAAAATCACAGCGAATAAAACTGAAATTAAAGCACGATTAAAAGCAGGGGAAGAAATTCCTGGTGCAAAATTGGTTGATAGTCAAGTTCTGACGATTAGATAAGGAAAGAGAAATGGAGCTACAAAGTGCAAATTTAAGTGAGCTTATGCCTGAACTTATTCAAGCGATTAGTCAGCTTGGGAATCTAAGCAAAGATAAACAAGGTTATGGTTATAAATACGCAGAACTAAGCAAAGTGCTTGATACCTGTCGCCCAATCCTTGCGGAGCATAATTTAGTTATTACGCAACTTGTTACTGTCCTAAATGACGAGCCAACACTAGTGACAACGCTCTTTCATAAAAGTGGGCAGTTTTTACGGAGCTGTTATCCATTGGTTAAGGCTGGAGTTAAGCAAGCTAACGATGCGCAACAAGTTGGTGCAGCCATTACCTATGCACGTCGTTACGCCTTAACTGCAATGTTATTTATGGCGCAAGAAGATGATGATGCGGCAAGCGTGGGAAAGCGTGAGCAGTCATCGTCCCCAAAGTCCGAGCGGCCAAACAACTCCAACAAATCGACCCAGCAGGCTATGAGCTCTACTCAAGCTAATGTAACTAGCAAATCGGTTATAGAGCAACTTAAAGATAGGCTGAAAGGGAAAACCAAAAAGGAATGCGGTGAAATTTACGATAAGTCTATCGTTTGGTTAGAGGAAAAACACCCCGATCTCGTTGATGAATATAATCTAATGTATAACGATTATTTACTTAATTTAATGTAAGGAAAAACTATGGCCCGTAACACCAATACCGTTATATTAGTCGGTCATTTAGGCAGTGACCCAGAAATCCGCCAATTCCAAAATGGCGGACAAATTGCCACATTTAATCTTGCTATAGGCGATGATTACCGAGATAAACAAGGCAATACAGTTAAACGTACGCATTGGATACCTATTGTGGTGCATGGCAATTCTGCTGATGTAGCAAGACAATATCTACAAAAAGGCTCAAAAATCTGTGTAACAGGGAAACTGGTACAGGAAAGCTGGCTAGACCAAAACGGCAATAACCGCACCGCACTTAAAGTAGCGACACAATCCTTTGAAATGCTAGACAGCAAGGCAAACAATGAAACACAACAGCCAACCAAAGACAAAGAAAAACCCGACCCATTAAGCGCAGCAGCTGAACAAGATGGGTTTAATGATGATATTCCGTTTTGAAATCCATGATAAGCCACTAACCAATAGTGGCTTTTTTATTATCTAAATTTGAGAGACAAAAAAATGACTGAAGAAAACAAAGAAATTATAGCTTATAAAGGGTTTAAGCAAGACTGGACTTGTCGAGGTTATCAGTATGAGGTAGGCAAAACGTATGAGCATAAAGGTAATGTTGAGGCTTGTGAGAGTGGATTCCACGCCTGCGAATACCCGCTTGATGTGCTTAACTATTACAGTCCAGCGGTAAGTAAATTTGCTGTAGTTAAAATGAGCGGCGAAACATCAAAAGATAGTGATGATACAAAAATTGCATCTGCAAAAATCACGATCGAAACCGAAATTAACTTACCGGAAATGATAAAAAAAGCCGTTGAATGGATAAAAGGTAAAGTTGATTGGGATGCTGCCAAGGTGTCCAATACAGGCTATTGGTCGGCAGTGACTAATACAGGCTATCGGTCGGTAGCGACTAATACAGGCTATCGGTCGGTAGCGACTAATACAGGCGATCAGTCGGCAGCGACTAATACAGGCGATTGGTCGGTAGCGACTAATACAGGCGATCGGTCGGTAGCGACTAATACAGGCTATTGGTCGGCAGTGACTAATACAGGCTATCGGTCGGTAGCGACTAATACAGGCTATCAGTCGGTAGCAACTAATACTGGCAATAGGTCGGCAGCGACTAATACAGGCAATAGGTCGGTAGCAACCAATACAGGCAATCAGTCGGCAGCGGAAGTATCTGGCAAGCAATCTATAGCTGTTGCGCTTGGTTGGCAATCTAAAGCTAAGGCGAGTATCGATGGTGCAATTGTCTGCGTGTATCGCAATCATGAGGGCGAGCTAATCCATATCAAAGCATCAAAAGTCGGTGAAAATAACATCAAAGCTGATACTTGGTACACACTAGATGAGATAGGTAAGTTTGTTGAGGTTAAAGACGACTAAAAAACCATATAGAGAACCTATCTATGGTAGTGATAGATTCGTGGTTGAAGAAAACTACTACGAAGATGATGCTTAAAATCTGCCGCTATTAATTAGCGGCTTTTATTTATGAGGAATAATAAAAATGTACTGGTTCAGAAATGCAATTATTTACCAATTAACAAAACAAATAGACTTTGAGAATATCGAAAAACAACTCAAAGAATGTGAATTTACTCCGTGTGGTTCAGCAGATGTTAGCCATTTTGGTTGGTCTGCTCCGCTCGTCACCAGCGAAAATTTAGCACATCAAGCGAACGGAAAAATCTTACTTGTAGCTAAACGAGAAGAGAAGATTTTGCCTGTGGAAGTTGTGAATCGTGAACTCAATAAACGAATCACTGCACTTGAAGAAAAAGAACAGCGAAAATTAAAGAAAGTAGAACGATCATCTTTAAAAGATGATGTGATAGCTACCCTACTTCCGCAAGCGTTTTCTCGTATCAAAATGACCGCACTTTATATCGACACATTGAAACAACTTATCTTTGTTGATACAGCATCAAGTAAAACAGCCGAAGATGCACTTGCACTTTTGCGTAAATCGCTTGGCAGCTTGCCAGTAGTACCGTTGGCGTTTAACTGTGCGCCGTGTGAAGTAATGACAAGATGGGTTACAGATACTGCACCTGATTGGCTAATCTTGCGTAAGGAAGTGGAAATCCGCGAAAAAGAAGATCTTGGCGTTATTCACTGCAAGCAAAAAGATGTTGAAGACGAGGAAATTATTGAGCTTGTTCAAAATGGCTTGATCTCTAAACTCGCGCTTGAGTGGGAAAACAACCTTAAATTTATCTTGGTTGAAGATGGCACGCTGAAACGACTGAAGTTTGACGACAATATCATCGAGAAGAACGATGACATTGTAAAAGAAGACGTAACAGCTCGTTTTAATGCAGACTTTGTTTTAATGGTAAACGTGCTTGGCAAAACAGTGGATAGCCTAATAAAAGAATTTGGCGGAATCAAGGAGAGACTATGAATCTACTAAAATCCCTCGCTAAAATAATCCTCCAAGAGGAAATCGAAAATAATAAATATCATTTTGAAAAATTAGGCAATGAAAATCTTGCCAAATCAAGACGCATTAAAGAGCTTGAAAGCGATAATGACCGCCTAAGAATTAAAGTAGAACAAATCCGACAGGACAATTTAAAACTCCGAGAAAATCGACCGCACTTTAAACATCATAAGAAAAAAGGAGGGAGAAAATGAATGAAATTAACATCAAAATCCCTTTACATAAATTCCAAACATTAATGCTCTGCTATGTCCGTGAAACACTCAACAAAAATGGGAAATCGGTTTTAATATGCGTCAAAGATGTCAAAGAATATTGGCTGGTGTTAAATAGTTACACGAGAGAATGCATTGAGCACAATGTTAAATCTTATGTAAATGATAATGGCTATTTGCTCAAAAGTGATTATTTTAAAGATGACTTAACCGCTTGGAGTGAATTAGCTGACTGGATAAATGAAAACCGCAGCAGCACATCAACAACATCTACAACAGCAAAACCGATTGTGCCTGTGTTGCCTGTGATTAATCCAAAACAGAGGAAAAAATAACCGCACTATGTTTACCTACGGTTCAATCTGTTCAGGGATTGAAGCGGTAAGCGTGGCATGGAAAGGCTTAAGTAAACCGCTGTGGTTTAGCGAAATTGAGCCTTTTCCTTGCGCCGTGCTTGCTTATCATTATCCCAACATCCCAAATCTTGGTGATATGACCACCTTACCCGAAAAAATCTTAAACCGTGAAATTCCTGCGCCTGATGTGCTTGTTGGTGGTACACCTTGTCAAGCATTTTCGATAGCTGGACTGCGAAACTCGCTAGATGACGAACGAGGAAATCTCACTTTAATGTTGATACACATATTAGAGGCTATTGACTATGTTAGATACCAAGACGATAAACAGCCATGCATTTTGCTGTGGGAAAACGTTCCAGGTGTACTATCCACCAAGGACAACGCATTCGGACACTTTTTGGCTGGACTGGTTCAAGAACGTCAGCCATTGCAGCCAACAGGGCGAAAATGGACAAACGCAGGTTTATTGCATTCAGCTCGAACTGTCGCGTGGCGAACACTCAATGCTCAATACTTCGGACTCGCCCAACGACGCAAGCGCGTGTTCCTTGTGGCAAGTGCTAGAGAAAGAAGTGTCGCCCAAATACTTTTTGAGCGCAAAAGCCTGCAAGGGCATTCTCAATCGTGCGGAAAAACGCAACAAGTTTTTACCGCCTACACTGAAAGCAGCTTTGGCGCATTCAGCGAAAATACCATAAGCGGTACATTAAGACAAAGTGGCGGATCGCTTGGCGGAGGGAGTGAAACCTTTGTTGTTCACGGCACTCAAGACCCGATTATTTCCACCTCAACAGCCCACTGCCTAGGGCGCAATAATGGACAGGAAAATGTTTTGTTTGATATATCAGAACGACGCAATACTGTGCGAATTTATGATGAAATCACACCAACCTTAGCCGCCAAAATGGGAACAGGCGGCAATAATATTCCGCGCATCAATAGACAATCCATTATCCGCAAACTTACCCCTGTTGAATGTGAACGTCTGCAAGGCTTCCCAGACAACTGGACAAAAATCCCTTACCGCAATAAATCAATAGAAGATTGCCCTGATAGTCCGCGCTATAAAGCAATCGGCAATTCAATGGCTGTGCCTGTGATTAAGTGGATTAGGGAGCGATTAACAAACTATTTAGGAGAAAGAAAATGACAGCAAAACAAATAAGAGTCGGGGTAAGTCCAATAACAAACCAAATTTTTGTTGGTTATGTTAATAAAAAAGGAGATACGTGGACAACAAAACAAGATGCAACAATGGAAATTCTGTTTGCAGTTGCACAGCACGCAATGGAATTTGGAGAACCAATAATCTTATCTGAGGAAACTGCAGATGGACGTTTTGTCAAAAAATACTCGATCACTGTTAAACGGATTAGAGGCGAAGAATGAGTAAAAACAACAATGGATGGATTAAGTGTTCTGAGCGGTTGCCTGAACCATTTGATACAAGTGAAGAATTACGCAATTTAAGCAATAGACACTTAATTTATTATACCGAGGATGACGTGTATTGGTTTATCGGTTTTGGATGGTATTTATTAGACGAAAAGGTAGATGAAGAAGGTGGATTAATCCCCTATTGGCAATTGGACGAATTAGGAATGATAGACATAGAAATTGAAGTATCACACTGGCAACCACTACCACAACCACCGGAGGAATAAATTATGAATATCGAATACGAATGGTTACTTATTAATGATCTAGATGACGAAGATCCAGAAAAAGAAGAAGTAGAGAAAATCATTAAAGATAGAGTGTGGTTAGAATTTGACCGAAAAAAACGACCATTTTATTTAGAGTCAAGTGTCGCTGAAGAGTTATTTATACGTAATCATAGCGATTGGGAGTGTTATGAAGAGGATGAATATGTTTTTCTCGCCATCAGAGAACAAGGGAGTGAACGGTACTCAATTTTCCGTGTGAGCCCATGGTATCGATTGGAGCCGGACGTTGATGAAATTTATTTTGATGACTAAAACCCATTTACAGCCCATTAAATCTCCCCTAGCCCCTCTTTACAAAAGAGGGGGATAAGTTAGATGAAGTGGGCTAACTAAAATAAATCATTATAACCGCTCTTATGGGCGGTTTTTTACTATCTAAATCACGGAGGAAACATGAATAGTATTACCGAAGAATTTATTAAATCACAAATTGCCAATGTTGAATATCATCAACTTACCGGCACAACAATCACAATCGCGGTCATTACATTAAAATCAGGCTTTACTGTTACCGGCGAAAGTGCTTGCGTAGATCCAAATAACTTTGATGTAGAAATCGGAAACAAAATTGCGTATGAAAATGCGTTCGATAAATTGTGGCAATTATTCGGTTTTGAACTGAAACAGAAAATTGGCGGTGATTGGGTGTATCGCTTACATCGTGAACGCTCGGAATTGGCTGAACGTATTGATGCACTTAAAGAGTTTCTCAATAGCAAAGAAATAATCACAATATGCGAGCATAACGTTCTCAAGCAGCAAGAAAAAGTGATGTCACAATATCTTGCAATTTTGGATGCTCGTTTGGCGCAAATTTAAGTAAATCGACCGCACTTTGGTGCGGTTTGTTATTTTAAGGAGTATGTATGAACTACACAAAGAAACCTGTCACAATTCAAGCGTGGCAATTCACAAAAGAGAATTACACTAAAGGGGTTCCGTACATTTTTAGAAGTAAAAATGTTTCGTATTGGTCGCAATATGGCGGAAAGGTTATCGGAGGGGAAATTAAAACATTAGAGGGTGTAATGGAAATTTCCGAAAATGATTGGGTTATCTGTGGGGTAAATGGCGAATTTTATCCGTGTAAGCCTGATATTTTTGAAAAAACTTATATGCCAGATCCAAATATTGAAGACTATATCAATCGTATTCGTGATCTTGCAAGCAATCGAGATGTTGAGGGAACACATATTGAAGCTGATAAAATCTTGTGTGAAGTACTGAAAACTCTTGGGCAAAGTGAATTGGTCGAAGAATTTGAAAAATTAGAAAAATGGTACGCGTAATAACGCTAAATGATATGACCGTCCGAAAGGGCGGTTTTTTATTGGAGGAAATATGGGATGGAACAAACTCTTACAATAAAACAAACAGCTAAATTACTTAATCTAAGCTATAGCACGGTTTTCAATCATCGCCATAAATGGGGGTTCTTCCAGATGGAGGGGTCTAATATTTGGCTAATTGAGAAATCAGTACTTGAACAACGCAAAAAAAAGCAGAATAATCTATACTGCGATGTGCAGGTCGGCGATTATTCTGTGGAGAATAGAAAATGTCGATCAGAAAAAATAAATACGGCGTATGGCAAATCGATATTGCCACACCGAGCGGAGAAAGAATTAGATGCTCTGCTAAAACAACTGAAAAGCGGCTCGCGCAAGAGTACCATGACAAACTAAAACACGAGCTTTGGCAAGTTGAAAAACTAAATAAGAAACCCGAAAGAAGCATTGAGGAGGCATTAATTCGGTTTCTTGAAGTTTCACAAGGACAAAAAGATTTTGCCACAAAAATTCGCCATGTAGAATATTGGCGTGAAGTATTGGCAGGACGCCTACTCAGCTCTTTAACAACAGATGATATTCTTAATGCCCTACCTACCCATAAAACAGGGACAAAAGAGCCAATTTCCCCATCAACTCAAAATCGTTATCGCTCCTCTATTATGCGCGCGCTATCTATTGCACAGCAATCAGGTTGGATCGATAACATCCCTTATATCCCAAGAAATAAAGAGCCTAAAGTAAGAGTGCGGTGGATAAGCCAAGTCAAAGCACAAGGTCTTATCAATGCTCTGCAATTAGACTGGATGAAAGATGTATGCTCATTTGCTCTAGCTACTGGTGCGAGAGCCACCGAAATTCTTACTCTTACTTGGGATAAGATTGATTTTGAGAGACAAATAGCCATTGTAAGTAGCGATATTGCAAAATCAGGAAGAGCAAGATCGTTACTCTTGGGCACCGAGGCTATGGATGTTTTGAAAAGACGAGCCAATTTACGCATGTCACCTTATGTTTTCCATCGAGGAAAAGGAAAACGTATAAGTGAAGTCGATAAATACGATTTTAACCGCGCACTTAAACGCTGCAAAATTGAAAATTTCCGATTCCACGATTTACGCCACACATGGGCAAGTTGGCATGTTCAAAATGGCACACCATTGATGGTGTTAAAAGAACTTGGCGGATGGGAAACATTAGAAATGGTTAAGCGTTATGCGCACCTTAACGCCAAACACTTGTTAGACTACGCAAATCACGTCAAATTTACGTCAAAGTCATCATTTGACACGTCAAATGTCATTGCAGAAAATGACGAAATTAGCGAAAAAAGCACAAATAAAAAAGCCGTAAATCATTGATTCCCCTCGTGATTTACGACTTCATTTACATTGGTGCCTAGGGTCGGACTCGAACCGACACGTTTATTCAACGGCGGATTTTGAATCCGCTGCGTCTACCAATTTCGCCACCCAGGCTTAATGGGGTTGAATTATACGTATATATAACAATGTGACAAGCAAAATTTATTGGAAATAATCCATTTGTTTTAAAAATAAGCAAGAATTTTCTGTTTTCTAAAAATATCGCCAAACAAATGCAATAATTAAAATGCACAACATAATTAAAATTTGAGCTAAACGTTTTTTTGTTAATTTTTCAGCTGCCATAATGCTTTACTCTTCTTAATCTGACTAATTAGTGGTAGAATATTTGCGTTAGATCAATTTTACACTATTTTTTTCAATATTTGAGGCGTACATGAAAAATTTCGTTGCAGAAGCTAAATCAGGGCGCAAAATTCAATCAGGCGGTTGTGCGATTCATTGTCAGGATTGCAGTATTAGTCAGCTTTGCATTCCTTTTACCTTAAATGAACAAGAATTAGATCAGCTTGATAATATCATAGAGAGAAAAAAACCGATTCAAAAATCTCAAGTATTGTTTAAAGCAGGAGATTCTCTCAATTCAATTTATGCTATTCGTTCTGGCACAATAAAAAGCTATACGATTAGTGAATCTGGCGAAGAACAAATTACTTCATTTCATTTGCCCGGTGACCTAGTTGGTTTTGATGCCATTACTCAAATGCAACACCCTAGTTTTGCGCAAGCTCTAGAAACGGCTATGGTATGTGAAATTCCTTTTGATATTTTAGATGATTTGGCAGGAAAAATGCCAAAACTACGTCAGCAAATTTTACGTTTGATGAGCAGTGAAATTAAAAGTGATCAAGAGATGATTTTATTGCTATCTAAAATGAATGCAGAAGAACGTTTGGCTGCTTTTATTCATAATCTTTCTAAACGCTATTCTGCTCGAGGTTTTTCAGCAAAAGAATTTCGTTTAACAATGACACGTGGCGATATTGGTAATTATCTAGGTTTAACAGTAGAAACCATCAGCCGCTTATTAGGCCGCTTTCAAAAACTCGGCGTGATTAGCGTACAAGGCAAATATATTACAATCAATGATTTAAATGGTTTAATTGAATTAACTGGTACGAATAAAACAAAAATTACATTAGTTAAATAAATTTAAGGCGTGAATATCACGCCTTTTTGTGCTTGATAAAAATAAATTTATCCAAATTAATCTTGTACCTTGCCATTTTTGCTATTCTTTTTTATCCTATGCCTCAATTTTGGAGGCTATTATGAAATTTAAAAATATTCTCGTTGTACTTAATCCCAGTAATGAAAAACAGTACGCCCTAGCTCGTGCAGTGCGTTTAGTTGAAGAACAAAAAAATGAAACTAAGGTAAAAATCACCGCACTTTTATCAGTCTATGATTTATCTTATGAAATGTCAGCTTTACTTTCTTCTGAAGAACGTTCAGAAATGCATCAACAAGTAATAGAAAAACACCGTCACGCTGTTCAATATTACTTAGATAAATATGCAAATCCAGAAATTGAATTACAATCTCATATTGTGTGGAATAGCAATGAAGCTGATGCAATTAACGAAGAAGTAGAAAATAATAATTACGATCTAGTCGTAAAATATACCAAAGACGAAGAAAAACTTACGTCTCTAATCTTTACTCCCATTGATTGGCAACTTCTTCGTAAATGCCCTATTCCTGTCTTAATGGTTCGTGATGGCGATTGGAAACATCAACGCCGTATTCTTGTGGCTGTTAATGTATCTGGAGAACAAGAATATCAAGATGAATTTAATCAAGAGCTGGTAGAAACTGGTATTTCACTCGCGGAAAATCTAAATCGTGGTAATGTCCATTTGGTGGCAGCCTACCCTTCCGCGCCAATCAATATGGCGATTGATTTGCCTGAATTTAATACTTCAGGTTATGAAAACGGTATTCGAGGTCAGCATCTCATTAATATGAAAGCGTTACGTCAGAAGTTTGGGATTGATGAAGATCATACTCACGTACGCGAAGGTTTCCCAGAGGAAGTTATTCCTGAAGTGGCGAAAGAAATTGAAGCTGAATTAGTGATTTTAGGCACAGTGGGACGCACAGGTTTATCTGCCGCATTATTAGGCAATACTGCAGAACATGTAATTAGTAAATTAAGTTGTAATTTATTAGGCATTAAACCATCGAAAAAAGACGATTAAAACATTTTCCTCAATTTATAAGACGCCCTAAATATTTTGTATTTAGGGCATTTTTATACTATTTCTTATGGTATTTTTCATTTTGTGATCTCGATCACAAATCTTAAAATTTTATTTAAATAGCTATTTAAATGATAGCTATTTTCATTTAGTATTTTGCACTCATTTTTTAACTCCCCCATTCTTATTAAGGAAATATATGAAAAAGACATTGATTACAGGATTATTGGTTTTAGCTGGCACAGCACAAGCTCACGAAGTTTGGGTTCAAGCACCGACGAAATTAGCATCAGGTTCTGTATTAAAAGCAGAATTAGCTTATGGGGATTACCCTTATGTAGAAAAAATTCCTGAAGCACGCTTAAAAATTTTTGCGCCAATGGAAATTATTCATCAAAATGGAGAAACACAAACCTTAATCCAAAAAGGCGAAAACTATCAATATCAATCAGAGAACGCATTGTCTGATGGTTCTTATTGGATAACAGCCACTTATAAACCAACATTTTGGTCACAAAATGCTGAAGGTTGGAAAATGGATAATTTGAAAGGATTAGAAAACCCAACTTATTGCGAACAAACTCAAATGTTTGGCAAAAGTCTCGTTACCGTTGGTAAAAAACCATTAAATGCAGAAATGGCAATGACAAGAGTTGGTTTACCGCTAGAAATTGTTCCTTTGCGTGATCCAAGCAAAGCGAAATCAGGCGAACCGTTCCCTGTTCAAATTTTCTACCAAGATCAGCCATTAGCAGGAGAAACTGTCATTGCAACAGCTGATACTATTATCGTGAAAGATCTTGAAGCAAGTACAGGTCATCGTGAACCACAAGGTTTTTCAGGTAAAACAGATAGTCAAGGACGTGTGAATATCATTCCATTAATTGATGGAATTTGGAAAATTAAAGTTATTCATAAAACACCATTTTCAGATCAACAAATTTGTCAGCAATCTGCAAGCTATAGCACATTAATTTTACCTGTTGGTAAAGGATTAGCTAAATTACCACCAAAACCAGAACACCATCATCATTAACCTTGAAAGTGCGGTGGAATTTCACCGCACTTTTGCATCCTAATTAAATAAAAAATACAGAAATAGTCTGCCTAAATCCTAAGTTATTCATCTGCATATCCAGATTTTGGCAAGGGTTTCCCATCTAAATATGCCAAATTATCTTTAAGTCTTAACCGCCCTTCGGTAAACCATTTAATCACAAGCGGATAAATTTGATATTCTTGCTCACGGGTTCTAGCTTCCACTTCTTCTATGCTATCTTCAGGGAAGATTGGCACTTTCGCCTGTAAGACAATCGCACCACCATCCACTTCTTCATTGACAAAATGAACAGTTGTGCCGTGTTCATTGTCGCCTGCTTCAAGCGCACGTTGGTAGGTGTTTAAGCCTGCGTATTTAGGAAGAAGAGAAGGATGGATATTTAAAATTTTCCCTGCAAAACGTTGAGTAAATTTTGGGGTAAGAATTTTCATATAACCAGCAAGGACGATCAAATCTACTGCTAGGCTTTGCAAATAATCGCCAATGGCATCGTCCATTTCGAGGTTATTGGCAAAATTTTTGCGAAGAAAGACCGCTTGCGGAATCTGTGCTTGTTTGGCTCGAACTAATCCGTAAGCATCAGCTTTGTTACTTACCACACAAGTAATTTTGGCGGGAATATCGCCTGAATGGCAGGCATCAATAATAGTTTGTAAATTCGTTCCTTGACCAGAAATAAGGACGGCAATTTTTTTCATTTTCTTCCTTATAGAAATCAGCCCAAAAGGGCTGAATTGAAATTTAAGATTTTATTATTGAATCTCAACCTGTGCTTCGCCTTCGCCAAGAGGTGCAATTTTGCCGATAACCCACGCTTTTTCGCCCGCTTGTTCAAGCAATGCGATAGCGGTTTCAACCTCTTTTTCTGGTAATGCAATTACCATACCTACGCCACAGTTAAAAGTGCGGTACATTTCATAACGACTAATATTGCCTTTTTCTTGTAACCAGTTGAAGATCTCAGGCCATTGCCAGCTTGATTCATCAATCACTGCTTTGGTGTTGTCAGGCAATACACGCGGGATATTTTCCCAGAAGCCACCGCCTGTTAAGTGAGCAATGGCGTGAACTTCGGTCTGCTTGATCAGCTGTAAAATCGATTTTACATAGATTTTGGTTGGTGCTAAAAGGTGTTCGCTAAGCGGTTTGCTTTCTAATAAATCCGCTGGATTTGCACCGCTCACTTCAAGCACTTTGCGAATAAGTGAATAGCCGTTTGAGTGAGCACCACTTGAGCCGAGTGCGATAAGCGTGTCGCCCGTTTTTACTGCCGTGCCGTCAATAATCTCTGATTTTTCTACTACACCGACGCAGAAACCCGCTAAGTCGTAGTCGCCTTCATGGTACATTCCAGGCATTTCAGCGGTTTCGCCACCGACTAACGCACAGCCAGACATTTCGCAACCGTCTGCAATACCTTTGATCACGCTTGCTGCCACATCAACGTCTAATTTTCCTGTTGCATAGTAATCTAAAAAGAAAAGCGGTTCTGCCCCTTGCACGATTAAATCGTTTACACACATTGCTACTAAATCTTGACCAATGGTATCGTGTTTGTTTAAGTCAATCGCAAGGCGTAATTTTGTGCCAACGCCATCGGTGCCAGAAACTAAAATTGGCTCTTTATATTTGGTTGGTAAAGCACATAATGCACCGAAACCACCCAATCCGCCCATGACTTCAGAGCGGCGAGTGCGTTTTACATCGCCTTTGATACGTTCGACTAATTCATTCCCAGCGTGAATATCGACGCCAGCATCTTTGTAGCTAAGTTGTGTGTTGCTCACGATTAACCTCAATCAGTAGAAATAAAAATTAGGCAGATTATATCATTAAGCAAACGTTTGCGGTATTATTAAATTAATTCATTTAATGACATTTTTAAAATTAAAAGGAAATTGCTTGCAATCAAAATTTATTTGTACTACTTTAATAGTACAAATAAGCTCAAGATTTAGGAGAAAAAATGAAAACCACAACCGCATTAGTTACAGGTGCAACCGCAGGCTTTGGCTTGGCAATCTGTAAAAAATTGATCGAAGCAGGCTATAAAGTGATTGGCACGGGCAGACGTGCAGATCGGTTAGCAGAAATTCATTCACAATTAGGCAATAATTTTCTACCGCTTGCCTTTGATATTCGCGATGAACAAGCCACAATTAACGCTCTAAATACCCTTCCTGAAGGCTGGCAAGCGGTCGATTTATTAGTGAATAATGCAGGTTTAGCCTTGGGATTAGAGCCAGCACATAAAGCGGATTTACAAGATTGGTATCAGATGATCGATACCAACATCAAAGGATTGGTTACTATCACTCGCCTTGTGTTGCCAAATATGGTGGCTCGTAATCACGGGCAGATTATCAATTTGAGTTCAATTGCAGGTACTTATCCTTATGCTGGCAGTAATGTATATGGTGGAACTAAAGCTTTTGTCACACAATTTAGCTTAAATTTACGAGCCGATCTGGCAGGCACAAAAATTCGAGTAAGCAATGTTGAACCGGGTTTATGTGGCGGTACGGAGTTCTCTAATGTGCGTTTTCACGGCGATGATGAAAGAGCGGCAAAAGTGTATGAAAACGTACAATCGGTTCAGCCTGAAGATATTGCGAACATTGTATTATGGCTTCATCAACAACCTGAACACGTGAACATTAATCGCATTGAAGTCATGCCAACCGCTCAATCTTTTGCGGGAATGAGCGTTGCAAAAGATAACTAAAAAATAATAGGAAAAAATATGTCAGACACACTTCTCAACCCTTATTTCGGCGAATTTGGCGGAATGTATGTACCCGAAATTTTAGTGCCTGTTTTAAAACAATTAGAACAAGCCTTTGTAGAAGCACAAAATGATTCTACATTTCAAGCAGAATTTGCTGATTTACTCAAAAATTATGCAGGCAGACCGACAGCACTTACCCTTTGTCGTAACTTAACCAAAGGCACAAAAACAAAACTTTATCTTAAACGTGAAGATTTATTACACGGTGGTGCACACAAAACCAACCAAGTGTTAGGGCAAATTTTACTGGCTAAACGTATGGGCAAAACACGTATTATTGCCGAAACTGGTGCGGGTCAGCACGGTGTTGCGACAGCTCTAGCTTGTGCTATGTTAGATATGCCGTGCCGTGTTTATATGGGGGCTAAAGATGTTGAACGTCAATCGCCGAATGTATTTCGTATGCGTTTAATGGGGGCTGAAGTAATTCCTGTACAAAAAGGCTCTTGTTCTTTAAAAGACGCCTGTTGTGAAGCGATGCGCGATTGGTCAGCAAACTATGAAACCACCCATTATTTACTTGGAACGGCGGCAGGCCCCCATCCATTCCCGACGATTGTGAGAGAATTTCAAAAAATGATTGGGATTGAGACGAAACGTCAAATTCTCGAACGGGAAGCTCGTTTACCTGATGCAGTGATTGCTGCTGTTGGTGGTGGCTCGAATGCAATTGGTATGTTTGCGGATTTCATTGAAGAAACCGCTGTGAAACTCATCGGCGTAGAACCTGCGGGTAAAGGTATTGAAACGGGCGAACACGGTGCACCACTCAAGCACGGCACAACAGGCATCTACTTCGGAATGAAATCGCCAATTATGCAAGATAAAGATGGACAAATTGAAGAATCTTATTCTATTTCTGCAGGATTAGACTTCCCTTCCGTCGGGCCGCAACACGCTTATTTAAATGCGATTGGTCGTGCTGATTATGTATCGATTACCGATGAAGAAGCCCTCAACGCATTCCAAGAATTGGCAAAACACGAAGGTATTATTCCTGCATTAGAAAGCTCACACGCCTTGGCTTATGCCTTGAAATTGATTAAACAAAATCCTGAAAAAGAACAACTTTTAGTGGTTAATCTTTCAGGACGAGGCGATAAAGATATTTTTACCGTTGATAAAATTTTAAATGGAGAATCAAACTAATGAGCCGTTTTGAAACGCAATTTGCGACACTTAAAGCAAAAAATGAAGGTGCTTTCGTGCCGTTCGTTACCCTTTGCGACCCTACTTTCGACCGCTCTTTTGAGATCATTTGCACACTTGTCGATAACGGTGCGGATGCTTTAGAACTCGGTTTTCCTTTTTCCGATCCACTCCTTGATGGCCCTGTTATCCAAGCGGCAAATAATCGTGCTTTGACTGCAGGTCATAGCAGTGAAGATAGCTTTAAACTATTGGAAAAAGTGCGGTCAAAATATCCAGAGATTCCGATTAGCTTATTACTTTGTGCTAATTTAATTTTTGCCAAAGGCCTAGACGATTTTTATCAACGTTGTGCAGAAGTCGGTGTTGATGCTGTGCTTGTAGCAGATATTCCGTTACTGGCAAAAGAAGATTATGTGCAAGCAGCTAAAAAACACGGCATTCAACCGGTATTTATTTGCCCACCAAATGCGGACGAGAAAACGATCCAAGGTGTAGCGGAAAATAGCGAAGGATATACTTATTTAGTCTCACGTGCAGGCGTAACCAGTGCAGAAAATCAAGCTCATGCAGCAAATTTGGACACCCTTGTAGAACAGCTTAAAGCCCATAATGCCCCACCAATTTTACAAGGCTTCGGCATTGCACAGCCTGCACAAGTGAAAGAAGCCTTAGCTTTGGGGGCGGCTGGTGCAATTTCAGGTTCAGCAACAGTAAAAATTATTGAGCGAAATTTAGATAATCACGAGCAATGTTTAGCTGAATTAGCTGAATTTGTTCAAACGATGAAAGCTGCAACAAAATAAGCAAAAAAGAACCCGCACTTGTGGCGGGTTTCTTTTAGCTATCGAGAAAATTAAAAATTTAATACTTTATCGGCTTCCATCCACCATAAGGGGATGAATGAATAATAAATAGAATATTTTGCATACTATTCTCCTTAATTTCATTAATAACCTTGCTGATAAATTCCTTCCAACAATTTCACTGAAAGTAAGGCGAGATTAAAGCGTTGTTCATCTGCCACAGACCAAAATTCTACGCCATTTTCTACCGCACTTATTTGACTTAAATGAAGTTTTACTGATTCCTCACCATTTTCTTGTTCTCCATTAAGCACAGGTGTAATTAGCGTTTCTTCTAAAGCGATAAGCTCGCTATTTTGAGGCTGATAGTCGAAATCATAATCTGAAAGTGCGGTGACTTTTTGTGCCAATCCATAAAATACAGGCACTTGGATTGAGTGGAATGTAGCACGCTCTAATTGCGGAAAAATTCGTTGTAATTGATTTGATAAATTAGGTGCTTGATACGGATAAACATCAAAGGCTAAGCGAGTTTCTTCTTCATCCAATGGAATGCCATTTAATAAACGGGCTGTTTGTCCCGCAAGTTTCGTCACGGTTTCCGCATCCGTATAAGAAGTCGGCAATAAAGAGGTGACAAATACTTGATTGAGATTCGTTTCTTGTAAAATCGGGGCAAGCGTTAAAGCAAGTTGGCTTACTTGTGGATCAGGCAAGCTAACAATGTTACGTTGTCTCAGTTCCAATAATTGTGATTCATTTACCGTTGGAACAACAACTGGCACATCCGAAAGCGCACTACAAACGCCTAACATATCAATGACAATACAGCCCTGCTCTGCTGCTTGCGCAATATGGGCAACTTGCTCAAGTTTTCCTGCAAAAAAGACATAATTAAAATCAGCCCATTCAACTTCATTTGGCGAAAGTTGTTCAATGCCTTTATTGCGAAAACGAATATTTTGTTCTTCTTCAAAAGGTGTTATTTCAACAATAGAAACGCTGCTAATTTCAAGTGCACTTTGTTCTAAACGCTCTACAATTTTTTCACTTAATTCAAATTCTGCTGCTATCGCAATATTTAAGGTTGCGTCCATTTTTCTCTCCGCTGTAAAATAATCAGCATTATTTTACACCAAAACCAGAAACGAAATAATGACACCCGCAATTGATTTACTTAAAAAACAAAAAATTCCTTTTATCTTGCACACTTATGATCATGATCCGAATAATCAACATTTTGGTGATGAGGCGGCCGAAAAATTAGGTATTGATCCTAACCGCTCTTTTAAAACCTTACTTGTAGCGGAAAATGGCGATCAGAAAAAACTCGCTTGTTTTGTGCTTGCAACGGCCAATATGCTGAATTTAAAGAAAGCAGCAAAATCTATCGGTGTGAAAAAAGTGGAAATGGCGGATAAAGATGCAGCACAAAAAAGTACAGGCTATCTTGTAGGTGGAATTAGCCCGCTAGGTCAAAAGAAACGCGTGAAAACCGTGATAAATTCAACCGCACTTGAGTTTGAAACGATTTATGTTTCAGGCGGAAAACGTGGGCTAAGCGTAGAAATTGCGCCACAAGATTTAGCAAAAGTATTAGGTGCAGAATTTACTGATATTGTTGATGAATAAGTGATGGACTTATAAATTTAAAGGCGGATTTCTTATTTAATACGAACTAAAAGGACTAAGCTTTTTTTAATCACAAAGCTTAGTCCTTTACTGACTTTCTAACTTTTAATTCTTGTCTTTTAAGTTAGGATTAATAGAAAAAAATTTAGGGTATTTATTATTCTTGAGTATCCGCAATTGGGATTATTTTTGTGGCGTGAGATCCTTTATCGCTGTGGAGAACTTCAAATTGTACTTTTTGACCCGCTTTTAATGAACGATAGCCGTCCATTTCAATCACTGAATAATGTGCAAAAATATCGGCATCTACACCTTCTGCGGAAATGAAACCAAATCCTTTTGCATTATTGAACCATTTTACAATACCAATTTCCATAAAAGACCTCTCTAGGCTTCGCCTATTAAAACAATAAATCAACAAGACTCTCGCCTTATTACCTACTAATTAGGTTCGCTATGTTTAAATATTTTGAACGGTTATGCAACGAGCAATATTCAAAAATGATAAGTAGATCACAAAAAATTTAATTTTCTGGAGTTTTTTTATCATTTTTATGAATTTCTCGTAGTGCTTTCGCCACTATTTGAATCGCTTCTCCACTACTAATCCCTTTTGCCATAAGTTCTTGAATTTGTTCAACTGCTTTTTGTTGCTGTTCGTGTGTTAAGTTAATATCAAACATTTTCCCATCCAAATTGATTCATTAATTGCTGCCATTGTTCATCTAAACCTGCTGTAATTGTTATTTGCTCTTTCGTTATTGGATGAATAAAAGACAAACTATCAGAATGTAAAAATAATCGAGAACAACCTAAATGTGACATTAATGCACGATTTTGATGTAAGTCACCATATTGCGTATCCCCTAAAATTGGGTGAAAAATATGTTTCATATGGCGACGTAATTGGTGTTTTCTGCCTGTATGAGGGATCAATTTAACTAAAGAATAACGTGCCGTTTGATAACGCCCAGCAGGATAGGGCATTTCGACTATTTTTAATCCTTCATAATCAGTAACGGCTTCTTGAGGCTCTTTATCTTCTTGAGAAAATTTATCTGCGATTTTATCCAATTGAATTTTTAGTGGATAATCTATCTGTGCTTTTCCCTGTAGATACCCTCGCACTACAGTCAAATAAGATTTCTGAACGCACTTTTGTTCAAATTGTTCACACATTAAATTCGCAATTTCACTGCTCAATGCAAATAACAACACACCAGATGTTGGTCGATCTAAACGATGAATAGGAAATACGTGCTGACCAATCTGATCTCGCAAAGTTTGCATCACAAATTGAGTTTCATGAGGATCTAACCAACTGCGATGAACCAACATGCCAGCAGGCTTATTCACCGCAACTAGAAACGCATCTTGATATAAAATTTCTAACATTCTTTCTTGTTCAAAAGTTCTTCCAAAGCAACCAAAGGGGCTAATAATTTTTGCAATTCATCAAATTCTTTCATTGCTTCTTCAATATAAGGAGAAATAGCAATTTTATTTGGTAAAGCAGAACCACTTTCTAACAATGCCTGCATACGTGGAATAAACACCCACTGTAGCCATTCTTCGGCAGACATCGTATCAATTGAAAAAGGTTCTTCACTTAAAAACGCCTCTGCAGCAGGGGGCATCGTTTGCCATAAATTAAGTTGCTGCATAGTAATTTGAAGCTGTTCAAGATGCTGTTTAGTTTGATTACGCATAGTTTTATATCCTAATTAATGAATGTTTTTTGCAAATACACGCACATTTGAAAAACCATTTTCTTTCAAATACAAGGCTTGTAATTTGCTCATCACACCACGTTCACAATACAACACGTAATTTTTACTTTGATCAAGGCTACCAAATTGAGAGGAAAGTTTGTAGAACGGCATTTGAATGACTTCATGTGTATCCGATTTAAATGGATTTTCATCAGTTTCTTCTGGGCTACGAATATCCAAAATCACTTCATTTTCACTCAATGCAGAAATTGCCTCGACTTCTACGACTTCTTTTTCTGTTTCTTCTGCTATCTGGCGAATATCTAAATATTTCGCATTTTGTACCGCACTTTCAAGAATCTCAAAATTAAAATACCTTTCTTCTGTAACAATTTTCTCGCGAACAGCTTTGATCGTAGGATTTTTTGAAATCACACCACAAAATTCAGGCATAGATTTTGCAATATCGTCAGTGCCAATTTCTTTCGCCATTGCGATAATTTGTTCTTTATCGTGCGTAATTAGCGGACGTAATACTAAGGCATCAGCGGCTTCATCAATCAAGCGTAAATTGGTCAAAGTTTGGCTGGAAACTTGTCCTAATGCCTCCCCTGTCACAATCGCTTCAATATTAAAACGTTGAGCGACTTTACTTGCTGCCCGCACCATCATCCGTTTTAATACAACCCCCATTTGGCCGTTATCGACTTTCTCTAAAATCTCCCCCACAACCCCCTCAAAGTTAATCGCAATAAAGCGTACTTTATGTGAAGCGCTATAGCGTTGCCAAATATGATAAGCCATTTGTTTAACGCCAATTTCATGGGCTGCGCCGCCAAGATTAAAGAAACAATAATGAACTCGGGAACCACGACGAATCAACATATAACTCGATACACCTGAATCAAATCCCCCAGAAATCAAAGAAAGCACATCCTCTTGCGTACCAATCGGATAACCGCCAATCCCTGCGTGACGTGCTTTAACTAACATCATTTTGTCATCTTCAATATCAATACGAACAGTCACATCTGGATTTTTCAACCGCACTTTTGCGCTTTCAATATGTTGATTTAATCCACCGCCGATATAACGTTCTGCTTCAATCGAACTAAATTTATGTTTTCCTTTACGTTTTACTCGAACGCAAAAGGTTTTGCCTTGAAGTTGTTGCGCGACATCAGCAAGCGTCAATTCAAAAATATGATGTAAATCGGTAAACGGTTTTTCTTCAACTTCTAAAAAATGATGAATACCAGGAATACGTTGTAACAAAGCAATTAATTCTTCACGATTTTCTTCATTTTTTGACCGCACTTCAATGTAATCCCAGTGACGTACAACTGCAGTTTCTTCATCATATTTCTGTAAAATATTGCGGATATTAGAAGTTAAAATTTTTGCGAAACGTTTACGCACAGTTTCGCTCTTAATCATAATTTCAGGAAAAAGTTTAACGATAAATTTCATATGAATAGCTTGGATATTTAAAGTGGCGAGTATTTTACGCAAAGATAGTGAAAAGTCCACTGGTCCTAGCTTGAAATAATTTTTTAACAACTCAAGTAAAATACAGTACAATGGCAAGCAATTTTTACCGTGAAAAAGGACGATTAAATGGCGCGTAAACCTGCATCTTCACAAGATTTTGAAACAACATTAGCGCAGTTAGAAAATATTGTTACGCATTTAGAAAATGGCGATCTACCGTTAGAAGAAGCATTAAAAGAATTTGAACAAGGTGTGCAACTCGCTAAGTTAGGACAAGAACGTTTACAACAAGCAGAACAACGTATTCAGATCTTACTGCAAAAAACTGAAGATGCCCCACTGAATGATTATAAAGGGAATGCTTAATGGGTCACTTTTCTGAAGAATTACAACAGGTTCAAAATCGTATTAATCACTTTTTAGAAGCTCAATTTGAGGGCATTGAAAGTCATAATGCACCTTTGCTTGACGCGATGAAATACGCATTATTACTTGGTGGTAAACGAGTTAGACCTTTTTTGGTTTACGCAACAGGTCAAATGCTTGGTGCAGAGAAACAATCCTTAGATTACGTCGCTGCTGCCATTGAAGCCATTCACGCCTATTCCTTAATTCACGATGATTTACCTGCGATGGACGATGACAATCTACGTCGTGGACATCCTACTTGTCATATCCAATTTGATGAAGCTACAGCTATTCTTGCGGGCGATGCACTACAAAGTTTCGCATTTGAAATATTAACCAAAACTCCGAATATTTCTGCTGAACAAAAACTGGCTTTAGTTCAAATTTTAGCTCAAGGCTCAGGCGTACAAGGAATGTGCTTAGGGCAAAGTTTAGATCTTATTTCTGAACATAAACAAATTAGTTTAAGCGAATTAGAATTAATCCATCGTAACAAAACGGGCGCGTTGCTAATTGCCGCATTGAAATTAGGTTTCATTTGTTCTCCGCATTTTACCGACAAAAAGTTAGAACAATCCTTAACGCAATATGCGGAAGCCATTGGCTTAGCCTTTCAAGTTCAAGATGATATTTTAGATATTGAAGGCGATAGTGCAGAAATTGGCAAACAAGTCGGCGCCGATCTTGATTTAGATAAAAGTACATATCCAAAATTACTTGGGTTAAGTGGCGCAAAACAAAAAGCACAAGATCTATATCAAAGTGCTTTGTCTGAATTAGAAAAAATTCCTTTTAATACGACCGCACTTCGTGCATTAGCTGAATTCGTTATTACCAGAAAAAGTTAAACACTCACAAAAGTGCGGTCAAAATTTATCACGTTTTTAAAATGACTAATAATATGAACAATTATCCTCTTTTATCTTTAATTAATTCTCCAGAAGATTTGCGTCTTTTAAATAAAGATCAGCTACCACAACTCTGTCAAGAATTACGTGCTTATCTTTTAGAATCTGTTAGTCAAACTAGCGGACATTTAGCGTCAGGTTTAGGCACTGTAGAGCTAACCGTTGCACTGCATTATGTATATAAGACGCCATTTGATCAGTTAATTTGGGATGTGGGACATCAAGCTTATCCACATAAAATCCTAACGGGTCGCCGAGAGCAAATGTCCACAATTCGTCAAAAAGGCGGTATTCATCCTTTCCCTTGGCGTGAAGAAAGTGAATTTGATGTATTAAGTGTTGGTCACTCCTCCACGTCTATTAGTGCGGGATTAGGTATTGCAGTCGCTGCAGAACGAGAAAATGCAAGTAGAAAAACAGTATGTGTCATCGGTGACGGCTCAATTACGGCGGGAATGGCATTTGAGGCATTAAATCACGCAGGCGCATTGCATACAGATATGTTAGTTATTTTAAATGATAACGAAATGTCTATTTCAGAAAACGTTGGCGCATTAAATAATCATCTTGCGCGTATTTTCTCTGGCTCTCTCTACTCTACACTTCGTGATGGCAGTAAAAAAATCCTTGATAAAGTTCCTCCAATCAAAAACTTTATGAAAAAAACCGAAGAACATATGAAAGGTGTAATGTTTTCGCCAGAAAGTACATTATTTGAAGAACTCGGTTTTAACTATATTGGCCCAGTGGACGGGCATAACATTGAGGAATTAGTGGCAACACTTACGAATATGCGTAATCTGAAAGGCCCGCAATTTTTACATATAAAAACAAAAAAAGGTAAAGGATATGCGCCTGCAGAAAAAGATCCGATTGGTTTCCACGGCGTACCAAAATTTGACCCAATCAGTGGCGAATTACCCAAAAACAATAGTAAACCAACTTATTCGAAAATTTTTGGCGATTGGCTATGCGAAATGGCAGAAAAAGATGCCAAAATTATTGGTATCACACCTGCAATGCGTGAGGGTTCAGGTATGGTAGAATTTTCCCAACGCTTCCCAAAACAATATTTTGACGTAGCAATTGCAGAACAGCACGCCGTCACGTTTGCTACAGGACTTGCAATTGGCGGATACAAACCTGTTGTCGCAATTTACTCGACATTTTTACAACGTGCTTACGATCAATTAATTCACGATGTTGCCATTCAAAATCTCCCTGTGCTATTTGCGATTGATCGAGCGGGAATAGTTGGCGCAGATGGTGCTACACACCAAGGGGCATTTGATCTCAGCTTTATGCGTTGTATTCCAAATATGATCATTATGACACCAAGTGATGAAAATGAATGCCGTCAAATGCTCTATACCGGTTATCAATGTGGCAAACCAGCGGCAGTGCGTTATCCTCGCGGAAATGCCGTTGGTGTAAAACTTACTCCTTTGGAAATGCTACCTATCGGTAAATCACGTTTAATTCGAGAGGGTCAAAAAATTGCGATTTTAAACTTTGGTACCCTATTACCATCTGCGTTAGAAGCATCAGAAAAACTCAATGCAACGGTTGTCGATATGCGTTTTGTGAAACCGATTGATATTGAAATGATTAATATGCTTGCTCAAACTCACGATTATTTGGTCACATTAGAAGAAAATGCAATTCAAGGTGGAGTGGGATCAGCTGTGTCAGAAGTACTAAATTCATCAGGAAAATCAACCGCACTTTTACAACTTGGTTTACCAGATTATTTTATTCCCCAAGCGACACAGCAAGAAGCATTGGAAGATTTAGGATTGGATACAAAAGGCATTGAAGAAAAAATTATCAACTTTATTGCAAAACAGGACAATTTATAAAAATAAACGCAATGATAATTTCATCGCGTTTTTTCTTAATCCACAATTCTTAAATGGGAAACTGATTTTGTTTTCTTTTTTTCTTCTCGTTTTTTAGGCTTATCTACTGCTTCATAAAAACCTGTTGGTTGTTCAGTATCTGGCTCAATGTTAAGTTCATCATAAATTTCCTCAGGTTCAAACATCACGCCATCGCCATTCTCACGAGCATAAATCGCAAGGGCTGCGCCCATTGGAATATACAGTTCACGAGAGATGCCTTTAAAATGCGCATTAAACTGGATGAAATCATTTGTAAGTTGTAAATTGCCCGTAGCACTGGCAGACAAGTTTAATACAATCTGTCCATCTTTTACATATTCGACAGGAACATTCACACCTAAGTAAGTCGCATCAACAACTAAATAAGGCGTAAAACTATTATCTACTAGCCAATCATAATAGGCGCGTAATAAATAAGGGCGTTTAGGAGAAGATTTATATTCCATTATTTATCATCCATTAAATTTTTTGGTGCAGCTTCACCTACAGATTGCAAAAAAGAATCACGTGTAAACACACGTTCCATATAAGCTTTAATCGCTTTACTTCCTGTGCCTGTAAATTCCACGCCTAAATGTTTTAATTTCCATAATAATGGTGCAACATAGCAATCAACCAAACCAAATTCTTCATTCATAAAATAAGGCATCTGTTGAAAAATTGGTGCAATCCCCAATAGTTCTTCTTTTAACTGTTTTAATGCTGAAGTTTTTTCTTTTTCTGTGCCATTTTCTGCTTTTGCAAGGGTTGGATACCAATCTTGTTCAATACGTAACATTAAAAGTCGATCTTTAGCACGAGAAACAGGATACACTTGCATTAATGGAGGATGTGGAAAACGTTCATCAAGATATTCCATTATGATGCGTGAATTAAATAATACGAGATCACGATCAACCAACGTAGGCACAGTGCCGTATGGATTTAATTCCATTAAATCTTCTGGTAGAGCTTGCAAATCAACTTCTGCGTTTTCATAAAGCACACCTTTTTCTGCCAAAACAATTTTTACCTGATGGCAATAAATATCATCTTTATTTGAAAAAAGGGTCATTACTGAACGTTTACTTGATGCGCTGGACATTTATTCCTCCGAAGATCCAAAAATATTCTAGGTTTTTAAGGGGCAACATTTTACCATAAAGCATTACCTATTTGCCAATATAATCTTTTTTATTGTTTTATAATCAATAAGTTAGAGTAACTCAAATAATAAAAAAGCAGAGATTTCTCTCTGCTTTTCTTTTGGAAACGAAAATAAAAATTAACGTTTTGAGTATTGTGGACGACGACGTGCTTTGTGTAAACCCACTTTTTTACGTTCAACGCGACGTGCGTCACGAGTAACGAAACCAGCTGCACGAAGTGCTGGGCGTAATGTTTCATCGTATTCCATCAATGCACGAGTGATACCGTGACGGATTGCACCCGCTTGACCAGAAATACCACCACCTTTAACAGTGATGTATAGGTCTAATTTATCAGTTAATTCAACCAACTCTAATGGCTGACGTACTACCATACGCGCTGTTTCGCGACCAAAGTAAACATCTAATTCACGTTGGTTGATGGTGATTTTACCACTGCCCGGTTTGATAAATACACGAGCTGAAGAGCTTTTGCGGCGGCCTGTGCCGTAGTTTTGATTCTCTGCCATTTTCTAAACCTCGTGATTAAATATCTAATACTTGTGGTTGTTGTGCAGCGTGTTGGTGTTCAGCACCTGCATACACTTTTAATTTACGGAACATTGCACGGCCTAATGGACCTTTTGGCAACATACCTTTAACCGCAATTTCAATCACTGCTTCAGGACGGCGAGCGATCATTTCTTTGAAAGTCGCTTGTTTAATACCACCTACATAGCCAGTGTGCCAGTAGTAAAGTTTATCTGTTTCTTTACGACCAGTTACTGCCACTTTGTCTGCGTTGATAACGATGATGTAATCACCAGTATCTACGTGTGGAGTGTACTCAGCCTTGTGTTTACCACGAAGACGACGTGCTAATTCAGTCGCTAAACGACCTAAAGTTTTACCTGTCGCATCTACTACGTACCAGTCGCGTTTAACCGTTTCTGGTTTTGCTACAAAAGTTTTCATTAATTAATTACCAAAAATTAGTTTGATACCCAGTGTTCTTATGAACACAACCATTAATCTTAATCATCACCCCTTCGAGTGCGATCTCAATAAAATAATGTACGATGGGAATTCGCACATTTACAGGGTCGGCGTATTATACTCGTTTTTTCATAAAATGCTAATTTTTTGCGCTAAAAAAACAAATCTATTGTATTTATTTAACACGCATTTATCTTTCTATAAAAATATACAAAAAATTACCGCACTTTCTTTTTCGTTGTAAAATGGGATAAATCATTGCTAACAAAAGTGCGGTGGTTTTGAGTATGTGTTGATCTAAAAATTAGTTATTATTGAACAATCATTATCCATTTATTGAATTATTAATAATAATCATACTTTTAATGAATAAATTGAAATTGACTCATATTAAAACCTATTTTATTGTACAAATACTATTTTAGAATCCTAAAGGAAGCCTTATGAGCTACGCGAAAGAAATTGATACATTAAATCAACATATTGCAGATTTTAATAAAAAAATTAATGTCTCCTTTGAATTTTTTCCACCTAAAAACGAAAAAATGGAAACCCTTCTATGGGATTCAATTCATCGTTTAAAAGTATTAAAGCCTAAATTTGTGTCAGTCACTTACGGCGCAAATTCGGGAGAACGTGACCGCACTCACGGCATTGTGAAAGCCATTAAACAAGAAACTGGCTTAGAAGCCGCACCACATTTAACTGGAATTGATGCCACACCTGAAGAATTAAAACAAATTGCGAGAGATTATTGGGATAGTGGTATTCGCCGTATTGTTGCGTTACGCGGTGACGAACCTAAAGGTTACGCGAAAAAACCATTTTATGCGTCAGATCTTGTGGAATTACTCCGTTCTGTCGCTGATTTTGATATTTCTGTAGCCGCTTATCCTGAAGTTCATCCAGAAGCAAAATCCGCACAAGCAGACTTAATTAATTTAAAACGTAAAATTGATTCAGGTGCAAACCACGTCATTACACAATTTTTCTTTGATATTGAAAACTACCTACGTTTTCGTGATCGTTGTGCATCAATTGGTATTGATACTGAAATCGTACCCGGTATTTTACCTGTTACTAATTTTAAACAACTCCAAAAAATGGCATCATTCACTAATGTGAAAATTCCAGCGTGGTTAGTTAAAGCCTATGATGGTTTGGATGATGATCCAACTACACGTAATCTTGTAGCAGCAAGTGTTGCAATGGATATGGTAAAAATTTTATCTCGCGAAGGCGTGAATGACTTCCACTTTTATACATTAAATCGTAGTGAATTAACTTATGCTATCTGTCATATGTTAGGTGTAAGACCTTAATTATCACAATAATATATTTCTTTTCAAACACAAAATAAGGGCGATATTTCGCCCTTATACAAAACTAAAAAAATTCAACCGCACTTTATTATTTTATGAACTCTGTTTGCATATACATTAATCGATCTATATTCGTTAAATAATGCCCTAATTCTTGTTCTTCGGGTTTATGTAAATAAGGAATTTTACCTAAAAGCGGCGCATCAATATGTTCAACAAGTAAATCAACAATTTCTGCATAATGGCTTAATAATGGATTAATTCGATTTGCTATCCAACCTAATAACGGCACACCCAACTGTTGGATAACCTTTACCGTCAATAAAGCGTGATTTACACAACCATCTTTAATTCCAACTACAAGTACTACTGGCATTTTTCGTTGAGTAATCCAATCTGCAAAACTTTTTCCTTCTGCCATTGGTGTCATTAAACCAAAAGATCCTTCCACCACAACAGATTGATAAGTTTGATTCAAACGCGTTAAATCACAATTAATTTTATCTAATTTAATCCGCATTTTATCTTGTGTGAGCATGGGTGCACAGTGGCTAAAAGTATAACTATTAATATCCTGATAAGACACATTTTCTTTTGTTGAATGCATCAGCGTTAATACATCAGCATTTACGAAATGATCATAATCAGATGTATTTTCTGATTGCGCGATAGGATAAATACTCTCTTCTCCACAACAAGCAATAGGTTTATAGCCGACAACTTGCACGCCCTGCCCTTGCAAGGCTTGAATCATTGCGCGCGCTGCTGTTGTTTTCCCCACATTCGTATCTGTCCCTGCGACAAAAAAGCTACTCATTTTTTTCTCCTTTAAAAAGTGCGGTGGATTTTAAAGGAATTTTTTATTTAATAATTTGAGATAACGCAAATTTTCACTTTTTTTATCTTATAAATAGACAAATTATTTGATCTCACTCAAGCTATTAAATAAACCATCATCTTGTTTTGCTATTTGTAAGTAAAATCCTTGGCGTTTAATTGTTTCCAATACTTCATTACAATCTACATTGTGTAGTGCTTTACGCCCAAGCAGATTAAACATCATCACTAATTCTGGTTTACCAAAATGTTCGAGTAAAACGCTGGGAACTAAAGAAAAATCCTCTCTATTAGCAACATAAAGGTAACTTCCTAACTTCTTTTTACTTTTATAAATGGCACATAGCATATTTAATTTCCCGAAATAAAAATCCGCACATTTTACGTGCGGATTACAATTTATCATTTCCTATTTTTGAACTGTGGCTAAAAATTCTTTACGAGTATCTCTATCTTCTAAGAATACGCCACCATAAGCAGATGTGACAGTATAACTATTTGTATCTCTAATACCACGTGCTTTCACGCAAAAATGGGTCGCTTTCACATATACCGCCACATCATCGGTTTCAAGAATGGTTTGAAATGCTGTCAAAAGTTGCTCAGTTAAGCGTTCTTGAACCTGTGGACGTTGCGCAAAAAACGAGACAATTCGATTAATTTTAGAAAGACCAATAACCCAATCTTTTGGATAGTATGCCACACAAACTTTACCATCAATCGTCACAAAATGATGTTCACAAGTGCTTGTTAGCGTAATGTCATTCACTTGTACCATTTCGCTGACTTTCATTTGATTTTTGATTTTTGTCATCTTTGGAAAATTCGCATAATCCATTCCACTAAAAATCTCATCAATAAACATTTTAGCTAAACGATTTGGCGTTTCTTCTAAACTATCATCTCGCAAATCTAATCCAATCAGCTTCATTACTTCATGCATGTGTTTTGCAATGCTTTCTCGACGTTCATTTTTAGCCTGTGTTGGATCAATCATGGGTGTCTCAATACCTTTTTCAATCAAGGCATTTCTTACATTCAGTGCATCCAGTGAAATTTTGCTCATAATAGTCTTTCCTAAAAAAATAATCAGCTATTCTAGCAAAGGATAATAGGATGGTAAAATGAGAAAAATTGCAAATTTGAATGAATTAGGCTTTAGATATAGAATAGCTGACAAATTTTATCAAATAAGGATTTTCTATGCTTACATTGGATCAAGCTCGCTCGAAAATGCTTGAACAGCTTCCCTTCCCGACTCAAACTGAATACCTAAATTTACAAGAAGCCGCCAATCGAATTTGTGCAGAAGATATTATTTCGCCTATCAATGTTCCCTCTTTCGATAACTCAGCAATGGATGGTTATGCTGTACGTTTATCGGATTTACAACAATCTTTAACCCTTTCAGTGGCAGGGAAATCTTTTGCAGGTAATCCATTCAAAGAGGAATGGCCATCAAAAAGTGCGGTCAGAATTATGACTGGCGCAATGATTCCTGAAGGCACAGATGCAGTGATAATGCAAGAGCAAGTAACACTCAATGAGGACGGCACCGTCACTTTTAGTGAATTACCTAAACCAAATCAAAACATCCGTCGTATTGGTGAAGATGTAAAAAAAGGGGATGTTGTATTAGAACAAGGCGCACCGCTCACCCCAGTTTCCTTGCCATTATTAGCCTCTCTAGGCATTGCAGAAGTAAAATGCTATCGTCAATTAAAAGTCGGTGTACTCTCAACTGGTGATGAACTTGTGGAAGTCGGCAAACCATTACAAAGCGGACAAATCTATGACACTAACCGTTTCACCGTAAAATTATTACTCGAAAAACTACACTGTGAAGTCATTGATTTAGGACTATTACCTGATAACGAAGCTGAATTTGAAAAAGCATTTATTGCCGCACAAAGCCAAGCCGATTTAGTGATTACCAGTGGCGGTGTTTCCGTTGGTGAAGCGGATTTCACTAAAGCAGTATTGGAAAAAGTAGGCAAAGTAAATTTCTGGAAAATTGCAATCAAACCCGGCAAACCATTCGCTTTTGGTAAATTAGAAAATGCTTGGTTCTGTGGTTTACCCGGCAATCCTGTTTCCGCATTAGTAACATTCTATCAACTTGTTCAGCCATTAATCGCTAAACTTCAAGGCCAAAAACAATGGAAAAAACCACCGCACTTTTCAGCCATTGCTACAATGAATTTGAAAAAAGCAGTGGGACGTTTAGATTTCCAACGGGGTTTCTATCACATCAATGAACAAGGCCAAATTGAAGTGCAATCAGTAGGTTTCCAAGGTTCTCATCTCTTTAGTGCTTTTGTAAAAAGCAATTGTTTTATCGTGTTAGAACAAGAACGTGGCAATGTCTCTGCGGGCGAAACAGTGACAATTGAGCCTTTCAATCATTTATTAGGATAAAAAATGATCGAACTTAGTCACGAAGAAGAATTGCGTTATAACCGTCAAATTATTCTTAAAAGCGTAGATTTTGACGGGCAAGAAAAACTTAAAGCAAGCAAAATGCTGATCGTTGGGCTTGGTGGCTTAGGATGTGCAGCCAGCCAATATCTCGCAGCGGCAGGCGTTGGAAATTTAACACTGTTGGATTTCGATACAGTTTCGCTTTCGAATCTTCAACGCCAAGTCTTGCACTGCGATGCTCGCTTGAATATGCCCAAAGTGGAGTCAGCTAAAATTGCACTGGAACAAATCAATCCACATATAAAAATCGAAACAATTAATGCGAAGTTAGACGAAGAAAAACTCGCTGAAATCATTCCGCACTTTAATATTGTTTTAGATTGTACAGACAATGTGGAAATCCGTAATCAATTGGATCGCCAATGTAATAATGCAAAAATCCCTCTGATTTCAGGTGCGGCAATTCGAATGGAAGGTCAGGTTTCCGTTTTCACTTATGAACCGAATACACCCACTTATCGTGATCTCAGCAAATTATTTGGGCAAAATGTATTAAGCTGTGTGGAAGCAGGCGTGCTTGCACCAATCGTCGGCATTGTGGGAAGCATTCAAGCCTTAGAAGCAATTAAAGTGCGGTTAAAAATCGGTAAGAATTTGTCTGGACGCTTATTGATGATTGATGGTTTTTCGATGAATATCCGAGAAATTAAACTACTAACCAATGTGGAATAAAACCCTTAAAAAGAGAAAAAAATTTAACCGCACTTTTTATTAACCATAACCTTTACTATAAAAACACTATGACAACAGAAATTAAAAAACTTGATCCAGATACAGCCATTGATATTGCTTACGATATTTTCTTAGAAATGGCTGGAGAAAATTTAGATCCTGCTGATATTCTTTTATTCAACCTACAATTTGAAGAACGCGGTGGTGTGGAATTCGTTGAAACCGCCGATAATTGGGAAGAAGAAATTGGTGTACTGATTGACCCAGAAGAATACGCTGAAGTGTGGGTGGGCTTAGTCAATGAACAAGATGAAATGGATGATGTATTTGCTAAATTCTTAATTTCTCACCGAGAAGAAGATCGCGAATTTCATGTTATTTGGAAAAAGTAACGATAACGTAAAAATAAAAAACTATTATACAAGCAATAAAATCATACCGCTTATAATATAGTTTTTTTATCAATCTACCAAATGCTCAATGCACAAACGCCAATCTTAGATACTTTGTCTCTTTACTCTGTAAAAATGGAATATAAAAAGCGGCTTAAAAATAAGCCGCTTTTCATCATTATTTCACTGCAAAAACTTTTATTTGCTCTGCACCTAAATGCCCTGGTACGGTTTTTTTCAGGTTTAAATCGCTATCTAAAAAGAGATTGAACGGATAGCCACGCACTCTTGCTTTGTCAATGATTTCGCCTTTTTCATCTAAAAGCACCGTGATATTTTTATATTCCAATCCTTTGTACCATTCAATAAAATCAGCGGTGTCTTTTTCGCCTTTGTGATCGGGCGAAACAATGGTAATCACTTCAAAATTGCGATCTTTTTCCGCACTTAAATCATCAATTTCAGCTAATCCCGCCAAGCAAATCGGACACCAAGATGCCCACATTTTTACATACACAGGTTTGCCTTTATATTGGCTTAAAGTAACTGGCTGATTGTTTAAATCTTTGAGTTGCACATCTGCCAAATTAGTTTGTGCAAAAGCGTTTAGGCTGAATGCCATTAGAAATATTGATAGTAGTTTTTTCATTGCTTTTTTCCTTTTATAGATTTCTTTTGTTGAGGTTATGTTTTACGAAAAATTATTCGTAATTAATAAAATACCCATCACGATAATTAAAATTCCGCCACCGATTTTAAATTTGTCTAAGTGTTTATTTAACCCTTTGGCACGTTTGAGCAAGCTGTCAGATAAGAAAGAAAACAGTACAAACGGGGTCGCAAGCCCTAAGACATAAACAAACATCATTGATGCACCGTAAAGTGCAGAGCCTTCATCGCCTGATAAAGCTAACACGGAAGCCAGAATCGGGCCAATACAAGGCGTCCAACCAAGACTAAACGTTAAGCCAAGAACAAATGCCTCAAGTGCGGTTGATTTTCCTGATGTTTTTATTTCCACCAATTTCGTGCGTTCCAACAAACCAATTTTGAAAATGCCAAGTTGATGAATACCCAAAATAATCACGATAACGCCAGCGATAATGCGGGTGGTGTTACTAAATAAAATATTCCCTAAAAAACCAAAACTAAAGCCTAAACTGACAAATGTAAGGGAAAGCCCTAAAATAAATAAAAAAGTATTTAAGACTTTTTTACCGCCTTTACTCAAAATACCGAAATAAATCGGGATAATCGGGAAAATACAAGGCGAAAGAAAAGAAGCAAGCCCAGCTAAAAATACAGTTCCAATAAGGAGTTGCTGATCTAACATCCTACATCTCCTTATTTTTTAATGGATTGAATCAAATATCCGTATCCTGCCTTTTCCATTTCAGCTAACGGAATAAATTTAATTGATGCACTGTTAATACAATAACGTAAACCACCTTTATCTTTCGGGCCGTCGTCAAAAACGTGTCCTAAATGGGCATTGCCCGCACGGCTTAACACTTCGGTACGTTGCATATTGAAGCTATTGTCGGTTTCATAATGCACCACATCTTTAATGATCGGTTTCGTAAAACTTGGCCAGCCACAACCTGATTCAAATTTATCATTTGAAGAGAAAACAGGCTCGCCTGTAGTGACATCAACATAAATACCGGGTTGGAAGTTATCCCAATATTCGTTACTAAAAGAGCGTTCAGTATGCTTATTTTGAGTAACGGAATATTGCAACGGTGTCAATTTCGCTTTGAGTTCTGCATCACTCGGTTTCGGATAATCTTTTTCGTCAATCACAGGTTCATCTGCTTTGGTAATATCAATATGGCAATAACCATTTGGATTTTTCTTCAAATAATCCTGATGATATTCTTCTGCTACGATGTAATTTTTAATCGGCTGCACCTCAATTTGTACTGGTTTTTTATATTTGGTTTGAAGCTGGGCGAGAGCTTGTTCGATCACTGCTTTATCTGCCCCATCTTGATAATAAATCCCTGTGCGATATTGTCTACCACGGTCGTTACCTTGTTTGTTTACACTCGTTGGATCAATCACTTTAAAATAATATTTAAGCAATTTATCTAACGAAATTTGGTTTGCATCGTAAGTGACTTTTACCGTTTCTGCGTGATCGGTTAGCCCAATCATATGATAACTGGTTTTCCCCGTATTACCATTGGCATAGCCAGAAATCGCATCTTTCACACCGTGAATACGCTCCATATATGCTTCCATACCCCAGAAACAACCACCAGCAAGATAAATTTCTCGGATGTTTTGCGTATTTTCCATTACCATTTTTTGTTCTCCAGATGATGATGTTGAATTTTGTATTGCTAAAGTTGGTGCTGCACAGCAAAGTGCGGTAATAAATAGAAATGTTTTTGATAGTTTCATTGCTTTTCCTTATGAAGTAAAAATTAACGTTACATAAGGTTAGACGGCGGATAATTCGATTTCTTACAGATTTTTGCAAAATTTTTAAAGAAATTGATTAAAATCCATTGTTATAACCAATAATAAAGCGTTAAGATGCCCAATCTCCCCCTCTTTTCTAAGGTAAAAATCTATATGCAATCACATTCCATTCCTTCACTTTATCACAAAGCGATTAGTTTTATGGTATCAGCGTACTTTTCCATTACCTTGATGAATGTATTTGTCAAAACCGCTTCTCAAACAATCCCTGCAAGTGAAACCTTATTTTCACGCTTTTTAATCGGCTTGCTTTTCTTACTTCCTTTTGTGATTAAAGATCGCGATTTTAAAGTGGATACTCGTCAATGGAAATTTTTAATCCTGCGTAATGCCGCGGGTGTATCGAATATGTTGATTAACTTTTATGTCGTGAAGTTCTTACCGCTTTCCATCGCTGTCTTATTGATGAATACCTCTGCCCTATTTATCCCGATTTTATTGCTTTTTTTCCATCAAAAAACACCGCTTAATGTGCTTTTATGTAGCTTAATCGGTTTTCTTGGCGTTTCCATTATTTTACTCACCAATCACAATGGCAATGTTGATCCTATTTATGTGCTGATTGGATTATCTGGTGCTGTATTAGCGGGAATGGCATTTATTGGCTTACAAGAATTAAACAAATACAACACACCAAAAAATATCGTATTTTATTTTCATCTGATTGGTACGTTCATGTTACCAGTCTTCTTTATTAACCAATGGAAAATCCCTAATTTATACGAGCTTGGCTTATTACTATTGGTGGGCGGTTTCGGATTGATTTTCCAATTATTACTCACGCGCGCTTTTAAATACGCACCCGCCAATATTATTACTCCTTTTGCTTTCACTGGCGTGGTTTTCTCTAGCGTTTTCGACTGGCTCTTTTGGCATCATACGCCTAACCTCTATTTTTGGCTCGGTGCAGTTATAATTGTGGGCGCAGTGAGTTTATTGGCGAAGCTGAAGAAATAAAACCTTTGAGATTACAAAATGCCGTATGGATAAGTTAGAAATACCGCTATAAAGTGCGGTCAAAATAGCGGATTTTTTAATACTTTCATCACTCTTAATGTGAATCTTTAAATTTCTTCATCATCATACTTAAGGTTTTGCAATTTCTTTGAAAACGACGACAACGTGAGCAGGTAACTAAATGAACTTTTAACCCAACTTTTTCTTGTATATCTAATGAACGTTCGTGCGATTCGGAAATCATTCGAGTGGCTTGGCGACAACGCATAATTTTCTCCTAAAGTTTTTTTGAAAGACAGTTTTGCAACTGTAAACGAGCCCGATAAAGGGTGGTATGTAAATTAGACGAAGTTAAATGCGTTTCTTGACAAATTTCTTCAGATGAAAGATCTAAAAATTCTCGCATCATAAAAACTTTTGCCTGTTTGGCGGGTAAACAAGTCAAACAAGTTTCAAAAATCAGCCAAAATTCATCGGAATACACAGTTTCTTCTTCGCCTTGTAATTCACTCGGGTAATATTCTGGTTTCCAATGCCCCTTTTCATCAAAAAATGAATTATTGGTATCTTCATCTTCAAGTTCACTTTCTAAAACAAACCGCCCTTTCTGACGTAAATAATCAATAATCTTATTTTTAAGAATCGCAAAAATCCAAGTTTTAAATGCAGATTGATGCTTAAAATTATCAAGATTTTTGAATGCACTTAAAAAGGCTTCTTGTACTAAATCTTCGGCAAGATCAGCTTGATTTACTTGCAATTGTGCAAATGTCAGCATTTGAGTGCGAATTTGCTGAAGCTCAAGATCAGAAATAACATTCATTTTAATTCCTTTAAAACTTATATAAGAAATGAAACCCACTTCCTTTAACATACTAAGGTAGCTATTTTTACACTCAAAAAAGGAAATTTAAAATGAAAAATTTTATATTGAATCTATTTTGCGAAGTTAGGAAAAAATCAGGTGTTTAAGAAAAGAATAATTGATACCGCTTTTTAACGTGATATTTGCTTTTGGTGTGTAGCCGACACCAATTGCCATCGCATTACAAACCGCCCACCGCAGCAGAAAAACTCGCTTTTCCAACCACTTGTGGCAATTCTAAACCAGAAAGGGCGTTAGCCGCCGCTAAACCACGTTCTAATTTACTGCCCAATTTCCCTAATTTGCCATTTAACTCGTTAAAGCCTGATTGGAAATTTTACTATTAATTGTATTATCCTTTAAATTACCAATGATCAGGCTATACGCCAAACTCTTTAATGCCGTAATTCGTACTAATTGAATTGTCACTCGCCGCAAAGGCTTGAGAAGAGATCAGCAAACTGCTGATAAGTTAAGCTGTCGTGGTTAGCTTGACAGATGAAAAGAAAAGATTAGCATTGCTTGCTTGCTTGCTTGCTTGCTTGCTTGCAGAATTGTAATAAAACATGTTATATCCTCCTAGGATAAAACAAAAAAGAAGCGTGACTTTACGTTAAATAAATTGATATGTAAAGGAAATACAAATTTTTTCGTGCAAATTCCAATATTTAACTTTAAAATACTTGCCTCTGAACAAACATTCATTATAAATAAAAGTCACAATATTTATTTTATAAATAAAAAAGTGCGGTTAAAATCATCCGCACTTTTTAGTTCGTAGAAAGGAAAATTCAATGTTTAAAATGAAAAATATCACGCTTGCTTTGTTGATGTCTGGTGCATTGGTGGGATGTGCCAATATTGGCGATTCTTATCAAGCAAGCCTTGAAGATTACAAGCAATATGAAGAAATTACCAAGCAATATAATGTAAAAGAAAATTGGTGGTCGTTATATGATGATGCGCAATTAAATCGTGTTATAGAGCAAGCTTTAACAAACAATAAAGATTTAGCTAAAGCTGCTGTAGCGGTAAACCGTGCGCTTTATAGTGCGAATTTAGTGGGTGCAAATTTAGTGCCTGCATTTAATGGTTCAACTTCATCAGCAGCACAACGCCGAGTTGATATCAGTACAAACTCTGCCATTTCACACAAAGGTTCTTTAAATGTGAGCTATACATTAGATCTGTGGCAACGTTTGGCCAATACTGTTGATGCGGCGGAATGGTCGCACAAAGCAACTGCAGAAGATATGGAATCGGCTCGTTTATCATTAATCAATTCTGTAGTAACAACTTATTATCAAATTGCTTATTTAAATGATGCAATTAGCACGACCAACGAAACGATCAAATATTACACGGATATTGGCAATATTATGCAAACGCGTTTAGTGCAAGGCGTGGCTGATGCAGCCAGCGTTGATCAAGCACAACAAGCCATATTAACGGCGCGTAATAACAAATTAAATTTTGAAACCCAACGCAAAACAGCAGAACAAACACTGCGTAATCTTCTCAACCTAAAACCAAATGAAGCATTAAATATCACGTTCCCACATATTATGAATGTGAAAACAGCAGGCGTAAACTTAAACGTGCCTGTGTCTGTAATTGCAAATCGTCCTGATGTAAAAGCAGCACAATTCCGTTTAAGCAGTGCATTCAAAAATGCCAAAGCAACTCAAAAAAGTTGGTTCCCAGAGGTTAATTTAGGTGCAAGCCTTTCTTCAACAGCAAGCACGATTGGTACGGCGTTACATAACCCTGTGGCTGCTGGCACAGTAGGAATTAGCTTGCCATTCTTAAATTGGAACACCGTAAAATGGAACGTTAAAATTTCTGAAGCTGACTATGAAACAGCTCGTTTAAATTACGAACAACGTATTACCACGGCTCTCAATAATGTGGATACCAACTATTTCGCATTTACCCAAGCGCAAAGTACATTAAGTAATTTACAGCAAACCCATAGTTACAATCAGCGTATCACGCAATATTATCGAAATCGCTATAATGCAGGCGTATCCGAATTGCGCGAATGGTTAGTTGCAGCCAATACGGAAAAATCATCACAACTTGCGATTTTGAATGCAAAATATCAAGTGCTGCAAAGTGAAAATGCGGTATATAGCTCAATGGCGGGATATTATTTGTAAAAATCAAATTGGATTAATCTATAAAAAATCCCTGTTAAATTTCTTTAACAGGGATTTTGTTATTTAAATTAAACCTATTATTTTGTCGCTTCTTTCACTGAATCTACTGCTTGAGTTGCTTTTTCTGAAACCGCCTCTTTCATTTCAGTTGCTTTTTCTGATGCAGCTTCTTTCATCTCACTTGCTTTTTCTGAAACCGCCTCTTTTATTTCAGTTGCTTTTTCTGATGCTGCTTCTTTCATCTCACTTGCTTTTTCTGAAACCGCCTCTTTTATTTCAGTTGCTTTTTCTGATGCTGTTTCTGTTGCTGATTTAATTACTTCTTTCGCATCTTCCACTTTCTCTGCTACTTTATTTTTCACGTCTGTAGAAAGCTGCTGTGCTTTTTCCTTTACTTCAGTCATTGTATTAGCTGCAGCATCTTTTGTTTCTGATGCGACTGATGCTACAGTTTGTTTCGTATCCTCAACTTTTTGTTTTGCTTCTTGCTTATCAAAACAACCTGTCACGGCTAAAGCTGAACCTAAAACCAATGCTAATGTTAATTTTTTCATTATTTTCTCCATAGAATAATTTGATTATTACAAAGCCCTATTACTTTGATGCAGTTTAGTTTACGGGAATTTTCATAAAAAGAAAAACAATAATAGTAAAACTTTACCTTTCTTTAAAAAGATTACTTTATAAAACAACATCTAAGATATTGATTTTTAATAGATTATATAAAAACCAATAAAAATTTTATTTTTTGTAAAAAAAGAATAGTTTATTTTAAATAAATTACAGGAGATGCTTGATGCATCAATATTTCTGATTTATTACCATCCCATAATAATTGAGCAATAGTTGCAGGATAAAATGATATTGGATTTCGTTTTCCATACAGTTCAGCAACAATTTCTCCCACTAAGGGCAAATGGGAAACAATCAATACAGATTTAACGCCCTCGTCTTTTAGCACTTCTAAATAATCAATGACGGAATGCGCATGGCCATAAGGCGTAATCCCCTCCCAAATTTCAAATTTATTTTCTAACTCCAAATCAAACGCTTGATTAACTTGATGAAAGGTTTCTTGAGCTCTGACATAAGGGCTCACTAAAATACGGTCTAGTGAATTAATTAATAGTGTACTCAAATGCTGTTTTAACCATTCTCCTTGAGAAAAAGCTTGTTTAATACCATAAGCAGTTAAGCGACGAGCTTTATCACTATTAGCCATTACTTCC